>NZ_JBSWYJ010000001.1:0-482018 GCF_056161045.1 Flammeovirga sp. AWQ4_249 | reverse complement strand
CAAGAGCACTGTCTAAAAATTGTTTCAATAAAGGTGCAAATACACCTCCTTTCCCTGTTAGAGATTTTCCTGATAAGAGTTGTTTGAGTGCTAAGTCTCGCATTTTTTGAAACTCAGCACTCTCTTTTTGTGATTGCTTTGCCATAATTTTCAATATATAAAATTTAAAAATTTCGGACAGCGTTTATTTTATACTCTCTTTCAATTCTAAAAAAAGCCATGTAAAATCAAGTGTTTTACATGGCTTTTTTAATTAGAAACCTTTCATTACAGGCAACAGTACTTCTTCTTTACCATCAACATACTCAGGTACTTTTAACGATAATATCTTGGCTAATGCAGGATATACATTCACATTTTCAAAAGATTCAATTGTTTTACCTTTCTGAAAATGATCTCCTACTGCGTAAAATATTGCATGCATATTTTTCACCTGATACGGATTAAAACCATGCATACCATTACTAACTCTACCTCTTAATTTTCTAAATGTCATTGGAGGAATTGCTTCACAATAGATCGCTGGAATTCTTACCCCTTTTGAATAATGAATTTCCTTTGGAGCATCTTCCTTTTTATAAACAATAAAACCTTTATCTTCTTGAGCTTTTAGTTTTTGATATGCTTGTTCAATATCAGCACCTTCTTTTGGGTATAACATATATTGAATTCCACCTCCATTGACACATTCAAAATCTTCAAATCTACCTAAGCTTTCTAAAACGATGGCATTATCTACATCGACTTGTTGCATCCCATGATCGGAAACAATAACCAAGTCAATTGGTTTACCTGACTTTTTTACAATGTCATATAACTTTCCAATTATACCATCTATATATTCTACTGCCTCTTTTGTTTCTTGAGCATTAGGTCCAAACATATGTCCTTTTGTATCCACCAAAGAAAAATAAGTAGAGATAAATGTTGGTCTAACTTCATCATCCAAAGCCAACCATTTTTCAATTTGATCTAAACGTTCTAAATAAGGTGTGGGTTTATTGTATTTGTAATAATACGTTTGTGTCATTCCCTCTACTCTAGCATCAGAAACTGGCCAATAAAAAGCTGCTGACTTTTGTCCTTGTTGTTCTACAAGATTCCAAAGTGGTGTTCCCTTAAACCAAGAACCATCCTTTTTCCCCATTCCAATATGGTAATGTTGATCTCTTTCCGGATCATAAAAGTTATTATGAACTAACCCATTGTTTTGTGGGTACATACCAGTAATTATCGCATAATGATTTGGAAATGTTTTACTAGGATAAGAAGGTATCATTGATTTAGCTTTTACTCCATTCTGAGCAATCAAATCAAGATTAGGCGTATTATATAATTCATGATAATCAAATCGAAATCCATCAATTGATACTAAAATGACTGTATTTTTGGTTGTTGACTTTTCTTTCGTAGTAGTACAAGACTGGATACAAAATGATAGTAACACCAAGAAACAAAAGTAGTATATATTTCTCATTTACAACAAGTTAATTAAATCACTACAACAAATTAGTCATCTTCTACTTTTTATCACTTAATCATTAAATTTCATTAAGTATAAAATAAATAATAAAATATTTTTAGGCTTGTCTAAAATTTTTATTTAGCTTTACATAAAATAAAAATTAGCATTATAAAAATATACAGCTATGAAAGCTTATCTAGCTATATTTCTTTCAATATTTCTCTTTCGAATCAGCTATGCAGGAGATCTAATAACTGTCAAAGGTCATATCACTTCAGGTAAAGAACATATTCCTTTTGCTACTATTGCTGTCAATGATGGAGCATTGGGAACCTCATCCGATGCTGAAGGGCATTTTTCAATACATTTAGAAAAAGGACTTGTATATAAATTCTTTATCTCTGCAGTTGGGTATCAACCTATTGAACAAAAAATCATTGCTAAAGCTGGTTTAGAGTTAAAATTCAATTTAGATAAAGATTTACTACAGTTAAATGAAGTCATCGTTTCAAGTAGCAGAAGAGAACAAAGTAGAAAAGAAACTGCTGCTGTTGTAAATGTAGTTGGAAAAGAACTTTTTGTTGCTTCAAATGCAAAGGTCGTGGCAGATGGATTAAATTTCGTATCTGGCGCCAGAGTAGAAAATACGTGTGGCAATTGTGGTGCAAGTCAATTAAGATTAAATGGCTTAGAAGGTCCATACACTCAAATATTGGTAGATAGCCGCCCAATCTTTAATGGATTGGTTGGTGTTTATGGTTTGGAACAAATTCCAGTTTCAATGGTAGACCAAGTAGAAGTAGTTCGCGGTGGAGGCTCAGTACTTTTTGGAGCTAACGCAATTGGAGGAACTGTTAATATTATCACGAAAGCTCCTCAATTTAATACTTATGAAATAGGAACGAATTATGGTACAATTGATGGTAAATCAAATGATATCAATACTTATTTTAATACTTCAATTGTCTCTAAAAATGATAAAACAGGAGCATATATCTTTGGTTCTTATCGCCACAGAGATTATTGGAATGCTAACCCAGATGATGTATGGTACCAATTAGATGATGATGGAAATCCAACAGGATCACCTATCAAAGACGACTTCAGTGAGCTACCTGAATTAAAAACGGCTTCCATTGGAACTAAAGTTTATCATAAAATAAATGAGCAAAATAAGTTTACTTTTGATTTTAAATATTTAAATGAAAAAAGAAGAGGTGGTAATAAATTTAATCTCAAACCTGAACAGTCAGATATTACTGAAATGATTGATATGAATATCCTTGGTGGTAGTATCAATTATGATTGGTTTAGTAAAAATAATACAACTCATATCAATGCGTATTCTAATTTACAATACGTTCATAGGGACAGTTATTATGGTGCCAATCAAGCACCTGACGGCTATGGTTTGACTACAGGAAGAACTTTTATCGGTGGTTTACAATTAAATCAAGACCTCGGGAAAATGTTTAATTCATCTATGTACTTTGTGGCAGGTGTTGAATATATTTCTGATAAGATTAATGATCAAAAAAATGCCTATAAAGATCCTGATACAGGTGAGAGTGTAGCTAAAGTTGAGGTCTCAAATCAAATTTCCAATACAATGGCTGCTTTTGCTCAGAATGAATGGAAAGGGGAAAAACTCTCACTTTTGATTGGTGCTCGATTAGATTATGTTATGATTGAAGATTTAGAGAATAGTCAAAATAATAAAAGTCTCCCCTCTTTTAATCCTCGTATCAATATGAAGTATAACATTACAGATGATATGCAAATAAGAGGTGGTTTTGCAACAGGTTTTAGAGCTCCACAAATGTTTTCAGAAGATCTACATATAGAAGTTGCAGGAGGACAAGCAGTAAGAACTGTTTTAGATCCTAATTTGAAACCTGAAACTTCCTTATCCTATAATCTGGCTTGGGATTATGAAAAGAAAATTGGAAAAGTTCAAACTTACTTCTTAGTCGAAGGTTTTCATACTCGAATAAAAGATAGATTTGATAATCAATATGAATATCTAGAAGATGGTACTTTAATCAATTTTAAAAGAAACTCTACTTCTGATGCTATTGTACAAGGTTTGAACATTGAAGCTAAGATTGCTCCTTCTGATAAGTTTGATGCACAACTTGGGTACACTATTCAAACTGCCGAATACGAAGAGGAAAATCAATGGGGAGATGAAGAGACAAGTACATCTAAATATATTCTTAGAACGCCCAATCAGTATGGTTCTTTAACACTAAACTATCGTCCTATTCAAAAGTGGACAACTTCTCTAACTGGAGTGTATACTGGGAGTATGTATGTGCCTTATATACCTGGTGGATTTGTAGATGGCCAACTCACTACAGAAGAAGAATTAGTTAAAACAGAATCTTTCTTTGATATGGGGTTAAAAGTTTCATACACTACCAAATTTATCAAAGAGACAAACATCCAAATTGGAGGTGGAGTAAAAAATATATTTAATCAAATGCAGGATCAGTTTGTCAGTGGACCTGATAAAGATGCAGCTTTTGTTTACGGCCCTATTACACCTAGAATGTATTTCCTGGAAATAAAAATTGGTAATTTGCTGAATTAAAAAAACAAAAAAACACCTTCTCTTTATGTATTTTAGAGAAGGTGTTTTTTTTAGTAAAATGATATTTCTACTCCTAGTACAAAAGAATTATTATAGAAAGGAGAATCATTGATAGATAAATGATAAATATCAGATTGTAATTCCGTAAAAAATGAAATTTTCTGATTGAGTCTACCTATTAATCCAATACCTCCATGTAAATTTGGAGAAGCTACTCCATTTTCCTCATAAAAATTTAAATTGATCCCAAAATTTAATTTAGGTTGAATTGCTTTCTTACTAAATCTATATTCAATTAGTAAAGGAATTGAATTAAAAGAGCTAAAACTTTCTTCTTCTTCTGTAAGTTCTTTATTCAGAGAATTATTATTGAAGCCTGTTTTAAAATATATTTTTTCACTTAATCGTGGTAACCAAAAAACTACATTTGCACCAAATGTAGAATATCTAGATTTGTCTAATCGATTAACAGTAACACCATAAAAAGGTGAAATAGAAAGATATAATTTACCTTTACCTTTTGTGTATACAACACAGCTATTTTCTCCACAATTTTCATCGTGATATTGTTTAGTAATTTTTGTTAAAACATTGATACTAGGTTTTTCAATTCTATTTATTTTATCTACAACATTTATAGACGCATTATCAAAATAGAGTAGTAAATAATTATTTATTCTGTGGTCTTTCTTTTGTAACCTTTTTCTCTAGATAAATAAATACTTTTTGTTCCTTCAACTATATATTCTAAAAACAATTCTTTGTAGGTATCAGTATTAATTTTTATCTTTTTTGAAACATAATGCTCTCCATTCACAAAATAATAACCTTTTAATTCATTTGGTTCATATTTTATTATTTCACTCCCATTTTTTACATGACAGTAATTAAAATTTTTCAAGTCATTATGTTGAAGCATTACTTGTGTAGTATCTCCTTCATTAGTTACTAAATAACCCTTTTTAATAGATAAATCCTGACCAAAAACAGAAGTACAAATGAATAAAATAAGAATAGGTATAAGTTTGCTCATTGTATAAAAAAATCATATTAGGTTTAAATCAATATTCGAATCAAAATTAATGAATCCTATTTAATAATAAAACAAAAAAGGCCTAACATCGTAATGCTAGACCTTTATCCTATCTATAATTTTTATGACTATCTGTTCATCATATTTTCCATTGCCGCCATATTTCCAGCTTTAAAGTTAGCTTCATCAACCATACCTCCAATTAGGAATAAGTCAATGATCCAACCAATACCGAAAACACCTCCTGTTAATAAATAAACTATTCCAGAAGTAGTTTTTCCTAAATAGAATCTATGGATTCCAAGAAGTCCAAAGAAAAACCATAATACGTATGCGACTAAAGATGATTTCATTTTATTTTTTATAATTTTAATTGTTGACACTTATTAAATAATACGATATTTATTTAAAATAGGTTGTCTATTTTTTGAATTATCTTTCAATAAATGAAAGGTTAATCACTGCACGAACTTCAAGACTATTGTAATTAATATCAAAAACATCATTTTGACTATCAGTAATCTCTAAATTTGGAGCAATATGATAAACAACTCCAAACCCTATCCAACCAAGATCTACACCTACTTCAGGAGCATATCCAATCGTTGAGGTTGGTTCTGGACGTTCTGTTTCAATATTCGTATCTAAATCAGGGTAGTATTGTCCTGCTACCATTGTGTACTGCCCGATACCTAATTCGATATAAGGTCTTACTCTATTTTGACCAAAGTGATAGAGAATTTTTCCAGAAATATTTCTCACGTCAGTATTACCAAAGTTAGCAGGGTAATCGTTATTAGGCTCTAAAGCACCAATAGCACCTTCATATTCTGCACCTAGTGATAAATTAGGCGTTACATTAATGTATAAATCAACAAAAAAATGTCCTCCGACACCACTCATTTTGTTGTCATTTCCATTTGTAGACATTACTGATAGACCTCCTCCAAAACCGATATTAACTAATTTATCCTGTGCATAAGAACTGATAGACACTACAGTCAAGATGAATAGTAGAGCGAACTTTTTCATAGTATTTATTTAAATGTTGTCTTGATTTTCATTTAATAAACGACCTCCTCTCTTCACCTACTTTTAGTATCTATCTATCTATTTTTATATACTGCTTATTTATACTTTTATAATTTAAAACTTAACACCAAATGTAAACTTAGGCATAAAATTATTTGCTTTCACTTTAGTTGTTGTAGTGGTATCCCGCTCTAAATCTATTACAGTATTATTTTCTAAAATGAAAGCTTGAGTATATTGTTGGTTTACATTTATTTTCCCAACATTTGCTTCTAATCCAATACTAAATATTTTATACCTAAAGTTTAAGCCAATTGTATTTGAAAAAGTAAATCCTTCTAGCATTGAATATTCATTATCATAAGAAATATACCTTGGACACAGATTATAATAAAAATCGATAGCTGTCATGTTATTTAATGTATAAGTATACATTGGGCCAAATTCCAAAAATGAAATATCAATATTTACTTTATCATAATTTGATCTTGTTATATTTCCTCGTTTATCATAAAGATTATAACTTGAAGTTTTAAGGTCGATGTTTATATCCAACCAATTTACATTTAACGCTAAGCCCATTTTATTTTTTCTATACAAATACCATCGATTTCCAACTTGTAAACCGAGAGTGATTCCAGAAAAAGGTTCTTCAATGTCATTACCTTCAAAATCCAAAAAATTAGAAGAAGGGAAGCCTAATATCACTTTACAACTTAATCCATTTTTTGTAGTAATATTATTTGCTTGAAGTGTTTGCTTTTCAGGATTAGATTGAGAGTAAGTGTTTAGAGTAGTCAACATTAATAATAATGTTACAATAAGTAGTTTGTTTTTCATGATTAAAAAAAAGAGAGATAAAAAAAAGAGAATAGATATATAACCTATTCTCTTTGCAATATACAACTAATATTTAATTAGTTCTGATAATCTGTTTCGTTACCACTGAATGATGCACGAGCGAATTCTCTATTCAACCTTGCGATATGAGTAATAGAAATTTCTTTTGGACATACAGCCTCACATGCTCCAGTATTTGTACAAGCACCGAACCCTTCAGCATCATGTTGCTCAACCATTGCTAATGCACGACGCTTACGTTCTGCACCACCTTGAGGTAATAATGCTAATTGTGATACTTTAGCTGAAGTGAATAGCATTGCTGAAGCATTTTTACATGCAGCAACACAAGCACCACAACCGATACACTGCGCTGCATCCATTGCTTCATCCGCTACTGTTTTAGGGATTGCAATTTCGTTTGCGTCAGGTACACCACCTGTAGATACAGTTACGTATCCACCAGCTTGCATGATTCTATCAAAAGAAGTACGGTCTACAACCAAATCTTTTAATACTGGAAATGCAGAAGCTCTCCAAGGTTCAACAACGATAGTTTCACCATCACTGAAAGTACGCATATGCAACTGACAAGTAGTGATACCATGTTTAGGACCGTGAGGCTTACCATTGATATATAAAGAACACATACCACAAATACCTTCACGACAATCGTGATCGAAGTGGATTGGATCGTTACCTTTCTTTAATTCGTTCTCATTTAGAACGTCAAGCATTTCTAGGAATGACATATCAACAGATACATCATTTACTTCATATGACTCAAATTTACCCGGCTTGTTTTCACCCGCCTGACGCCAAATTTTAAGTTTTATATTAATTGTTTTTCCTGCCATGATCTTCAAATTGTAGGTGTTATTTTTCTAACAACCTGTTTAATGAATTGTTTTGAAAGAGCTAATAATCAATATATTAGCTCAATCGATAAAATTACTTGTAAGAACGTTGTGTTAACTTCACGTTTTCAAACACTAGGTCTTCTTTCGTTAATGAAGGATCGTTACCTTCTCCTTCATAACCCCAAGCAGCAACGTAAGAGAACTCATCATCTTTACGTAATGCCTCACCTTCTTCAGTTTGTGATTCTTCACGGAAGTGACCACCACAAGACTCAGAACGGTTATGAGCATCAATGACCATCAACTCACCTAGCTCTAAGAAGTCTTCTAAACGTAATGCTTTCTCAAGCGTCATGTTTAATTCCTCATTAGCTCCAATCACTTTTAGGTCTTTGTTGAATTCAGCACGTAATTCTTGGATCATACCACGAGCTTTTTCCAAACCTTCTTTGTTACGTGACATACCACAATACTCCCACATGATGTGGCCTAATTTCTTATGGATATCATCAGGAGTTTGGTTACCCTTGATATTTAATAATTTATCGATTCTTGCTTGAGCAGCTTTTTCAGCTTCAGCAAAAGCAGGATTTGATTTATCAACAGCTTGTCCTAGAGGAAGTGTTGCAATGTAATCACCAATTGTGTAAGGAATTACGAAGTAACCATCCGCTAGACCTTGCATTAATGCTGATGCACCTAAACGGTTAGCACCATGATCAGAGAAGTTAGCCTCTCCTAATGCATAAAGACCAGGAACGTTAGTTGATAAGTTATAATCTACCCAAAGACCACCCATTGTGTAGTGAACTGCAGGATAAATCATCATTGGCACCTCATACGGATTGTCATCAGTGATTTGCTGATACATATCGAATAAGTTACCATATTTTTGTTCGATTGTTTTTCTACCGTCACGCTTGATAGCGTCAGCGAAGTCTAAGAATACTGCAAGACCAGTAACACCTACACCTCTTCCTTCGTCACATACCATCTTCGCATTACGAGAAGCTACGTCACGAGGTACTAAGTTACCGAATGAAGGATATCTTCTTTCTAAGTAATAATCTCTTTCTGCTTCAGGTAATTTTACCGCATCAGCAGCAGAAATCTTAGCATGTTTTTTATCTTTTGGTACCCAAACACGACCATCGTTACGTAATGATTCAGACATTAACGTAAGTTTTGATTGGTAATCACCGTGTACAGGGATACAAGTAGGGTGAATTTGAGTGAAACAAGGGTTAGCAAACTTAGCTCCTTTCTTGTATGCTCTCCATGCAGCAGAACCATTAGATGCCATTGCGTTTGTAGAAAGGAAGAATACGTTACCGTAACCACCAGTACAAAGCAATACTGCATGACCTGCATGCGATTGAACTTCACCAGTTACTAAATCACGTGTTACAATACCTTTAGCGTGACCATCAATCTTCACTACATCAAGCATTTCTTTACGTGTATGTAATTTTACTTTACCAGTGTTTACCATTTTAGATAAAGCAGAGTAAGCACCTAAAAGTAATTGTTGTCCAGTTTGACCACGAGCGTAGAAAGTACGGGATACTTGAGCTCCACCAAATGAACGGTTATCCAATAACCCACCATAATCACGAGCGAAAGGTACACCTTGAGCTACACATTGATCAATGATTTCAGTAGATACTTCTGCTAAACGGTGAACGTTAGCTTCACGAGATCTATAATCACCACCTTTGATTGTATCATAAAATAAACGGTAAACTGAGTCACCATCATTTTGATAATTTTTTGCAGCGTTGATACCACCTTGTGCAGCAATAGAGTGTGCACGACGAGGTGAATCTTGGAAACAGAATGCGTCTACATTGTATCCTAATTCTGCTAAAGTTGCAGCAGCTGAAGCTCCTGCTAAACCTGTACCTACTACAATAATATTAAATTTTCTCTTGTTAGCAGGGTTAACAAGTTTTACGTTGAATTTATGTTTTTCCCACTTACTGGCTAAATCGCCTGCAGGTATTTTTGATTCTAATGACATTCTATTCTATAGTTTTATTGTTATTGATTAATAACCTTGTAATATTTTGTTCAGAGAAGATGTTTTGACTATCCTCTAATAAACATTACAACTGGAATTGCTCCGAATAATACAGGAACAATAATAGAATAAGCTTTTCCTAAGAAAGCAATAATTGGAGTATATCTCTTATTATTTAATCCTAATGTTTGGAAAGCACTTGCAAAGCCATGCCATAAATGGAAAGCTAATACAAACATAGAAATTACATATCCAGCAACAATTACAGGATTTGTATAAGAGGCTGCAACAACGCTATAAAGATCTTTTAATTCTACACCATCAACCATAGTTGTAGAAATTTCTCCTCTTAACTCGTGCATTACTGCCCAATACTGGCCTAAGTGCACTACTAAGAATACAGCGATAACAGAACCTAAAACTCCCATGTACTTTGATACTTGTGAACCGTCTTTGTTTGTTACTTTGTACGCTTGTCCTCCTCTAGCCTTTTTGTTTTGTGCTGTTAAGATAATAGCATAAACAATGTGTGCTAAGAAGAATAATTTAAAAACGTTAGCTACTACTTGTACAATAGGGTTAGTAGACATAAAATGAGCATATAAATTGAAAGCTTCTGCTTTACCCATTAATAACGTCATGTTACCAGACACGTGCCCAGCTAAGAATAAGATGAGTAAAATACCAGAGAGAGACATCATAATCTTTCTCCCGATTGTACTACTCAACGATTTCTGCCAACTCATAAAAATTAACTTTTAGATAAAATATTGTGGTGAGATAGTTCTCTAATTTATTTCGTTGCAAAATTATATCTCAACTAAAACAGATACAATAATCAAGGTCAGTAGAACCTTATTTTGAATAAATCTAAACAAGGGCTTTTTTCATTAAAAAAAACAAAAAATCAAACACTTAAACAACTAAATAACAATTACTTACACATGATTAAGCAATGTTTAATAGCTGTATTTATTTCTATATATTTATTAAAGTCGTCAACAAAACATAACAAAAGTCATCTTTTCAGTTTATGTTGAGGTATAAAAAAACACTTCAAAATTGACTTTTTGAAGTGTTAATAAGGTTTTATACGGTATTATCAGTAATTATTCTAATTCTCCAACCCATGTAGAAAGTGCTGAATATATACTTATGTCAGGCTTTTCATTAAATATACCATACAATGTAGAACCTGATCCCGTCATGCTCGCATAAGAGGCTCCCATTGCATAAAGTTGATTTTTGATATTTTCGATTTCAGGATATTTTTTAAAAATCCCTTGCTCAAAGTCATTATTTACTTTTTCCTTCCATTCTTCTACATCTCCTTCAATCACTTTCTTCAAATCTTCCTCTAATTTCATTGGTAATACACCAGAATAAGCCTCTTTTGTAGAAATATGAATATTAGGGTTAATCATCGCAATCCATTTACCTTTCAATGATAAATCAAGCGTAGAAAATTCTTCTCCTCTTCCAGTAACCCAAGTTGGTGTATTTGAAATAAAGAAAGGACAATCACTTCCTAGTTCTAAAGCATAAGCTTCTAATTTTTCTTGACTTAAATTTAAATCAAATAAATCATTCAACATTACCAATGCATAAGCACCGTCTGCTGATCCACCTCCTAGCCCCGCACCAATTGGAATTACTTTATGTAAATGCATAGCGACAGGTTTAATTTGAGGAAAATCAACCTTTAGAAGATGATAAGCCTTTAAACACAAATTTCCACTTTCATCACCCGGAATTTCAATTCCTGTACTTTGAAATAGAAGTTCCTCACTCGGAATTATTTCCAAGATATCTGTCCATCCAATAGGATAGAAACAAGATGCAATATCATGAAAACCGTCATTACGTTTGCTTGTAATGGCTAATCCAATATTAATTTTTGCGTTTGGAAAGGAAATCATTGTTTAATAGGATGATTGTAGTAATATCTTTGAACTGCGAAGATACAAAGGGATTACCTTATCTTCTCTTTATTTACAAATTTTCTGAAAAGCCATTTATTTAATAAAATTCCTAAAACAATTACAATACCCCATTGCGTTACAATTGTTGCATTAGAATAAACATCAACAAAATTCCAGTTTCCATCCTCTGTAAACCAAGGGTTTGCACTATAGCCTTGTGACATCCACCACCAAACTAAAAACACTCCGATACCAATATTAGCATACATTGCTATCTTATAAAGTGCTGTAGGAATTATTATACTTGAATCTCTATCAATATAGTCTTCTTTGAACTTCGTAATCCCATTTTTCTGAACTGCAAAATTGATGAATAACCCTGAAATCAATAAACCTAATCCCCAAACCCAATCTTGGTTAGAGAAAAAATCCTGACTTAATGCGGAAGGCATTCCTAATACAATACAAAGAAAAGCAGTAATAACACTAGCAATAGATCTTGAGAATTTTAAATCTGTAAAAGTTCTAATACACAACTCTATCATACTTATCAATGAACTAAATGCTGCCATTGTAAACGCTACAAAGAAGACTAAACCTAAGTATTCACCGTAAGGTATCTTAGCAAAAAGCATTGGAATAATTGTAAAAGTCAAAGCTGTGTTTCCTGACTGCAAAAATGAAATGGCTTCTTGATCAGTAGCTGCAATAGCAAAAACAGCGGGTAAAATTGCAATACCTGCAATCAATGACGCTATGTTATTTCCAATTCCACTCACTAGTATATTAAAAGTAACATCTTCTTTTTCTCTTGAATAAGAGGCTATCGTCAACATTAATCCCCAACCTGCACCTGTACTCCAAGCAGATTGTGTCACTGCTTCGATCCAAACTTTTGAATTAAAAAATAAAGCAGGGTCGATATGAAACATATATTCTATTCCTTTAGGGCCGTTTTCTGTAGATAATGCAACTGCTGAAACTAACAGCATTAAAAAGAGAAGAGAAGGGATTAAAAACTTATTCACTCTTTCTAAACCTTGTTGAATACCCTTGTACAACATGAAAACGCCAAAAATCACAAAACCAACATGAAGTAAAACAGTCATAATACTTCCATTAGATACATTAATCCAATATTCTGATAGGTAATTTGGGTTTAGATTATTTAATGCATTTTTATCATCAAGTAATGTTGCCGAGAGTCCTACATACCTCAATCCCCAAGCAGTCACAACAGAATAGTAAAAGGTAATGCCTAGAGTACAAATAGTGATAAAGAAACCCATCCATGTATATTTCTCACCTGCTGCTTGTGCAAAAGATGAAATCACGCCTTGTTTAAATTTCTTTCCTATTGAAAATTCAGACAAAAGAATTGGAATAGACCATATGAATAAAAAAAGGAACCAAAGGATAATAAAAGTTCCTCCATACTGTCCTGCTAGTCTTGGAAAACGCCATAGATTACCTGCACCAATAGCCATTCCAAGAGAGGCCAAAATAACACCCCATTTACTACTAAATTGTTCAGCATTTTTTTGCTGTGTCATATCTAAAGTCTGTTTTTTTGTTAATCTCTATTTTAAGCAAATTAAAAAATACACTATGAATATATTTTTAGGATTGCTATTTTAGTTAAAAAAATTTCTCAACCCAAAGACAAATTAAATGATTGATTCAATAAAACATTATATAAAGACATATATAAGTATAAGATATGGGCTTGCAGGTGCTCTTTTTTTAGGAATAATGGTTTTTGGAATCAATTATTACGATGCCAATTCAGTTAGTCAAGCCTTAACTGCCGCACTTAAACAAAGCGCCTACACTTTTATTTTTGGTGGATATGTTTCAGCATTATGCGAAAGATATACTTCGAAAGGACAATTTGTAAAGGGTGTACTCATCCCGTCTGCGATCGCAATTTTAGCAACGTATACTGTTCATTCTTTCAAGGGAACTCCGAATCCAGAATTATCAACAGTACCAACCATTATTTTTGCTCCATTAGGCTTTTTATTTATTGCTTATAACAAGAAAAAGGAACTTTCTAAAAAAGAGTCTTAAAGCGACCTTGCTACTCTTAGACCAATGAAGTTATGTTTTGCATCCGGTGTATCATAATTTCTATAAGAAGGGCGTGTAAATACTTCTTCACTTTTAAAAGATCCTCCTCTAAATACTTTTTCTTTTCCATTTTGAATGCCTTGAGGGTTGGAAGCAACAGATTGTTTATAAGAAGTTTCACTATACCAATCATTTACCCACTCCCATACATTTCCTTGAAGGTCATAAATACCCAAATTATTTGGTTGTTTTGTACCTACTGCCTGATGTCCTCTTTCATCTGTATTGGCAGCAATCCAAGCTCTATCTTGAATATTTTCATTTGCAGCATTTGTATCTGCAACTTTTTTACCCCCTCTTACTACATACTCAAATTCGGCCTCTGTAAGCAAACGATATTGTTTTCCTGTAGCAGTATTGAGTTTTTGCAGAAATAATTGACAGTCATCCCATGAAACCGTTTCCACTGGATGTTCTTCCATTTTTTGTTCGCTCGGGTTGGTTCCCATTACAGCTTGCCATAACTCTTGTGTCACTTCTAATTTTCCAACAAAGAGATTTTTAATCGTTACTCTATGAATTGGTAAACATGGATTGATACCAGAATCTAAAGTCAAATCACCTACTCTATCTCCCATTTCAAATGAACCTCCTTTTACAAAAATCATTTCGAAACTAACTCCATTGGCTGATTCTATATAATTCTGCTTTTTTTGTCCATAAGAAAATATAGATATCATCATTAATAAAATAGAAAGTACTTTTTGGGGAAATAAATAGTTCATGTAATAAGGATATAATGCTGTTACTAATTGAGTTAGTATATAATTTAACCTTTAAAAAAATAAAGGTCAAATAAACTGATTTATTTGACCTCTATACTTTATGATTTTCTACAATTAGAGTAGTTTTTTAATTATATCTACAATCGTAATTCCTTCTGCCTCTGCTTTAAAGTTTCTTACAACTCTATGTCTTAATACACTTACTGCCACTGCTTTTATATCTTCGATATCTGGAGAATATTTACCAGTTAAGATAGCATGACATTTTGCAGCAATAACTAAATATTGTGACGCTCTTGGTCCTGCACCCCAATCCACAAATTTATTGGTATATTCTTCTGCTAATTCTGAATTAGGTCTAGTTTTGTGTACTAACTTCACTGCATATTCGACTACATTATCGGCAATTGGAACTCTTCTAATCAAATGTTGATAATAAAGAATCTCTTCTGAGCCCATTACTCTATTGACTTCCTTACGTTCATCATTTGTCGTTGATTTCACCACATTCACTTCATCAGCGTAAGAGGGATAATCTAAGATAATGTTAAACATAAAACGGTCTAATTGTGCTTCCGGTAATGGATAAGTACCTTCTTGCTCAATAGGGTTTTGTGTTGCTAATACGAAGAATGGCTTTTCTAATTGAAATTCTTGGTTTGCTATAGTCACTTTATATTCCTGCATTGCCTCTAACAGAGCTGATTGTGTTTTTGGAGGCGTACGGTTAATTTCATCCGCAAGAATTATATTTGAGAAAATAGGTCCTTTTACGAATTTAAACTTACGATCCTGATCCATTGTTTCTGCCCCTAAAATATCTGAAGGCATAAGGTCAGGTGTAAATTGGATTCTACTAAAGTCAAGGTCTAAAGCTTGCGCTACAGTATTGATCAATAATGTTTTTGCTAACCCGGGAACACCTTGTAATAAAGCGTGACCTTGGCTAAATATAGCAGTCAGAACAAAGTGTACAGTATCTTCTTGACCAATGACAACTTTGCCAATTTCATCTTTTAATTGATTATATTTTTGGTGAAGTGCATCAGCAGCTTCCTTGTCAGAGCCAAAGCTTATTTTTGATGTCATGTTTTAATTGTTATTCTAGCGACTAAACAATGGGCTAAATATTAAATAGAATAGTTCTTATTCTTGTTCCCAATTTAGGACTATTGAAATTAAAGGATTTTAAGGAATAAATCAAGAAGGTTTTAAAATAATAAATGGAAGATTAAGAACTTATTAGACATTAAAAAAGCCTTCCTTGTGGAGAAGACTTTCTTATTTGAATATTTTTTAGATTCCATCTAGAATATTACATGTATCATATTCAGGATCAATCTCAATGAATACATCATTTTTTGCACTCTTAATCCATTTTTCTAGGATTTGATTTTTTTGACTATTCAATGTTGCTTGTTGCAATTTTTGATAATCATCTTTAAGATTAGCGTAGTGAGGTTTTTTGTAATCAGAATAATAAATTATCCTTACAGCATCCTGACCATCCTCTGTTCTGTATTTTAATGGCTTAGAGGTACTTCCTACTTTCATTGTATCAATCGCAAAGAATACAACAGGGTCTAATTCATCTGTTGCCATGTAAGAACTACCTGTTAAGTTATTTTTGAAGTAACCTGCATTTGCTCTTGTAGGTTGATCATCAGAATATAAGTTTACAGCTTTTTCAAAACCTAAAGTATCTTGTTCAGCAATCATCGTTCTGATACTATCTAAGAATACTTCTGCGTCTTTTACATCTTGGTAATTTGATTTTGGACGAATCAAGATATGTCTTGCTCTAAAACGTCCACCTCTTCTCTCTAATAATTGAATCAAGTGAAAACCGAAATCAGATTCAACTGGATCTGCAATTTCATTAGGTTCAATAGTAAGAGATATTTCTTCGAATTCAGGTACTAATTCACCACGACCGTGCCATCCTAAGTCACCACCTTTACGTGCTGAACCATAATCTTGCGAGAATTGCTTTGCTAAAACACCAAAATCTTCACCGTCTTCGATTCTTTTCTTAATATCTAAAAGTTGTTGTCTCGCTTTTTCTTTTTCAGATTCAGAAACTTGAGGTTCACGAACAATTTGTCCAACTTTTACTTCTGCTGATAAGAATGGAATACTATCCTTAGGAATAGATTCGTAATATTTTTTCACTTGCTTAGGAGTAATTGTTACACCTGAGATGATTTGTTGTTGCATTGTCTGAACAGTCATTTGTTCTTTCACTTGATCTCTTAAATCATCTCTAAGGTCATTCACAGAACTACCTAAGGTTTTTTCTAATTTTTCTTGTGAGCCTGCTTGAAGAATAAAGTAATTCATACGTCTTTCAAGTTCATCAGCTACACGAGCATTGTCTACTTCAATAGAGTCAATCTGAGCTTTCGCATACATAATTTTATTAACGATCAATCCTTTTAAGATATCACATTTTGCTGCTTTTGGATCTTTAGGATATTGACCATTTGACAACATTTGTTGGTAGCCAGCTTCAACTTCTGATAATAGAATAATATTATTATCAACTTTCGCGATAATTTTATCTACAGGAACAACATCATCTTGAGCAAATAAAGATGTCGTAAAAAGGAATAATAATCCTATTAATGTGTAAGTACGTTGATTCATATTAAGTTTATACTTCAAGTAAAGTATTTCTTTGTTTAGCATTTTATTCTTCTGAGACGTAAATCTCATATTCATTATTTTTTGTAGCCTCTTCATAAAGTTTACTTTCTAGCTCACTTCTGAGTTTAAGCTTTCTTTTTCCAAGGATGACATTCTTCACCTGTTGAGAAACGAACTGCATTGGTGGCGTTTGATCTACAATCTTATAATCCTCAATTTTAAAGATATAAGTATTTGATTCATCATTTGCTTCCCAGAATTTATCTCTCTTCAGTAGGTTTGTTACTTCAGATTGTGAGTTCATAAATGGAGTTCCAAATAACAACTCATCCAAATCTAACCATACAGAATCTTCCAAATGTACAAAATCTGCATAAGCAAAAGCAGAAGATTTCAGTTTTTCTTCATCTTTTTCTTTTTCACTCTTCATCCAACCCTTTACTTTTTTCAAATCAGGTGCTGAATTGGGGTATCTCAAGAAAATTCCTCTAACGATATTGGATTTCAAAATAAAATCATCTGCATTCTTCTTGTAGTACGATTCTATTTGTTCATCTGTCACAACAGTATCCATATGCGTAGCGATGTATTCTCTTTCATACTCGTGCATTATCAACTGAAATTTATATTCCTCTAACCTTCTATCTAAATCTAGTTGTTCAACATCAACATGTGAAGTTGCATTTTCTAGAGTGATTACTCTTCTTACCCAAGTATTAATATATCGATCTCGGATATTGACTGAATCTTTATGAGACATTCGCTCTGTAAATAGACTTTTTAGTTCAGTATCATATAATACTTTATCATTCACTCTTGCAAGTGCTACCCGATTATTTTGGATATTACCTTCTTCCACTGCTTTTGAAAAAGATTTCTTAATCTTATCACAAGAGACAGACATAAAAAGTAAACTAGACAGACCGAGTATGTAGAAGTTTTTCCAATTCATAAAGGCAAATTTAACTATTTAGATTTGTCATGCATTATTCGTGACACACAATACTTACATTTTGATGAAAAAAAAGTATTAAAAATCTTTAAATTATAGTTCAAATAGAATTTTTAAAATAAGTGTAAGTCCATATTAGGTTAAAAAAATCTCCTATATTTGAACTTTCAAAAGAATTGATAGTACGTCATACTGCTTATTAAGAGTAGGTATGGACGAAAAAATAGATAGAATATGAATGCATCTCAGTTGAAGGAATTAAACACAAGAGTAAACGCACTTGAAGGCTATCTTGATATTTCTTCTAAAAAAGAAGAAATAGACAGTAAAGAAGTACTTACAACTGCTGCTGGCTTTTGGGATGATCCTAAAAAAGCTGAAGTTCTATTAAAAGAGATAAAAGGCTTAAAGTCTTGGGTGGATAAATTTGATGAAGTTAAAGCACTGATTGAAGACTTAGAAACTTTATTTGAATTTTACGAAGCAGGTGATGTTGAGGAGCAAGAATTAGAAGCTGAAGGTAAAAAAACGGAAGACGCTATTGAGGCTTTAGAACTCCAAAAAATGCTCAGTAATGAAGAGGATAGCTTAAGTGCAATGATGGAAATCAACTCAGGAGCTGGAGGAACAGAATCCAATGATTGGGTAGAAATGCTTTTCAGAATGTATAAAATGTGGGGTGAATCTCATGGCTATAAAGTTAAAGTTGTCAATATCAATGAAGGTGAAGTTGTTGGGTTTAAACAAGCAACTTTGGAATTTGAAGGTGACTTTGCCTATGGTTATCTACAATCTGAAATTGGTGTACATCGTATGGTTCGACTAAGCCCATTTGATTCGAGTGGAAAAAGACACACTACATTTGGTTCAGTTTTCGTATATCCTGTAGTAGATGATTCTATCCAGATTGAAGTAAATCCTGCAGATATTACTTGGGAGACTTTCCGCTCAGGAGGTGCCGGTGGACAGAATGTAAATAAGGTCGAAACAGCCGTTCGTTTGAGACATACTTCTGGAATTATTGTCGAATGTCAACAAGAGCGTTCTCAACTTCAAAACAAGGAAAAAGCGATTAAGATGTTAAAATCTCGCCTTTACCAACAAGAAGTAGAGAAAAGAAATGCTGAAAGAGCAAAGGTTGAAAATTCTAAGAAACGTGTTGATTTTGGTTCTCAAATCAGAAACTACACAATGCATCCTTATAAATTAGTTAAAGATATTAGAACAGGTGTTGAAAAAACTGATGTTCAAAAAGTATTAGATGGTGATTTAGATGATTTCATTAAAGCTTTCTTAATGCAAAATTAAGGAACACATAACATCTTAAAGCTCACAATGTAAAAACCTTAGAGATATAACTGTAATTCTTACGTTTATTTTTAAGGTTTTTTCTTTGTCTTCAAATTCTTTTTCATCAAATTTGCATACCATTAAAACACATTGTAGAACAACATGAATACAACTTCAATTCAATTAGATTTCCTTAAAGAATTAGGAATCGAAAAACGCAATCCTGCCTACGCCACTGGTAGAAAATTTGCAAAATTGGATCCCAATCGTGAAACTAGAAAAATCTATTCTCCTACAAACGGTGAACTAATCGCTGAAGTAGAAATGGCAACAGAAGATGATTTAGAATTAATCATTGCTGAAGCCCAAAAAGCATTTGAAATATGGAAAGTTTTACCAGCACCTAAGAGAGGTGAGATTGTACGTCAAATTGGTGAAGCTTTAAGAAAATATAAAGAACCTCTTGGTAAATTAGTTACTTACGAAATGGGTAAAATTTATCAAGAAGGATTAGGTGAAGTACAAGAAATGATCGACATCTGTGACTTCTCTGTTGGGCAATCAAGACAGCTATACGGTCTTGAAATGAAATCAGAACGACAAGATCATAGAATGTTTGAACAATGGCATCCACTTGGATTAGTCGGTATCATTTCTGCCTTCAACTTCCCTGTTGCTGTTTGGTCTTGGAATGCAATGATTGCTGCTATTGGTGGTAATGTTTGTATTTGGAAACCATCAGAAAAAACACCTCTTACAGCTATTGCATGTCAATATATCTTGCAAGATGTTTTGAATGAAAATGATTTACCTGAGGGGTTATTTAGTTATATCATTGGTGATGCATCAATTGGTTCTAAAATGTCAAATGACAGCCGTTTCCCTCTTATCTCTGCTACAGGCTCTACTCGTATGGGTAAAAAAGTTGGTGAAGCAGTTGGGAAGAGATTAGGTAAATCTCTTTTAGAATTAGGTGGAAATAATGCATTGATCATTACTGAAAATGCAGATATTGAAATGGCTATCCGTGCTACAGTTTTCGGAGCTGTTGGTACTTGTGGTCAAAGATGTACTTCAACAAGAAGGTTAATTGTTCACAGCAGTGTTTACCAACAAGTCAAAGACCGTCTTTTAAAGATTTACCCTTCATTATCTATTGGTAACCCATTAGATGAAAGTAGCTTGGTTGGACCATTAATTGACCAAGATGCTGTTGCTTCTTTTAAAGCTGCAATTGAAAAAGCTAAAGCAGAAGGTGGAAACTTATTAATTGGTGGTGATTCTTACAAAGCAGAAGGATTATCAGATAATTATGTTTATCCTGCGATCATCGAAGCTGAAAATCATTACGAAATTGTACAGGATGAGACTTTCGCTCCTATTTTATATCTTTTAAAATATGAAGGAGAGGTTGAAAATGCCATTCAAATTCAAAATGATGTAAAGCAAGGCCTTTCATCTGCAATTTTCACTAATCATTTATTAGAATCTGAAGCCTTTTTGAGTGCTGCAGGATCTGATTGTGGTATTGCTAATGTCAATATTGGCACATCAGGTGCTGAAATTGGCGGTGCTTTTGGTGGTGAAAAAGAAACTGGAGGTGGACGTGAGTCTGGTTCTGATGCTTGGAAAGCTTACATGAGAAGACAAACAAATACTGTAAACTACGGTAGAGTCCTACCTTTAGCACAGGGTATCAAATTTGACATATAACACATGAAAGAGAGCTTCTAATACTTAATTTTAGAAGCTCTTTTTTTTACTTTTAATAGTAGAACTTACACCTAAATAGCTAAAATCATTAATATTAAAGACTACTTTTTTTTGAGTTAAAACTAGCATTAGTTATATTGTTCAAGAGAACGGTAATACATTAAACATAAAAATTGTTACTCAAGACATACAATAGATAAATACCTATCAGCTTACACATATTATATGGCTCAAAACAAATACTTTTCTGTAATGTTGATTGATGATAATGAAATAGATAATCTCATCAACCAAAAAATGATTGAAGCTTCAAAAATTTCCGATAATATTTTTATTCATTCAGGTGCAAAAAGTGCAATTGAATTTTTAAGAAATATTGAAAAACTCGGTGATATTGCTGATCAGGTTTTACCAGAACTTATTTTCCTGGATATTGATATGCCTTTAATGGATGGCTTTCAATTTTTAGATCTATTTGATCAATTGACTGAAAAAACTAAAAGTAAATGTAAAATTGTGATGTTAACTTCTTCTATCAATCCACAAGATATTAGTCGTTCACAAAATTATAGTTACGTTAAAAAATATGTGAATAAACCATTGACGCAAAAGAACCTATCTTTATTAGAAATCTAGAACAATGGAAATAAAAAAGGCTGAATCAGATTTTTGATTCAGCCTTTTTTAATGCTTTATTTTTTCAATCAATCTCTCCGCTTACATAGCGTATAAATTGATCATCCATTCTGATTTGTCGAGTTGGAGCAAAAATATATGGAGATTTTATCTGTGTATATTTTGTTATAATATTAGAAACCTTAGACATTTTATCTCTTTTCGCTTCACTCATTCCTGTTTTAAGCATTTTCAAGAATAATGTAATTGAAGGACAACTTTCTTTACCCATAAGACGAATTTGCCTTTGAATACTATTTGCAAGTTGATTAAACAATTCATAATCTCTAATACAAACATATTGTAAAGCCAAGAGACATTTTACCTCCAAGAAAGCATGAGGATATTTTTTCAAACTTACTTCATTCAGAAGGTTATTTAAAAATCTTGCAGCTTCATCAAATTCCTTGGCATGATAAGCAGACATTGCCCGATAAACCACATATGAAACATAATTTGGTATGTCTTCTTTGTCTGGTTCATAACTTTCAAATACATCTTTATTGGATTCAAATAATTCCGTCTGTGTATCTGTCTGTAAAGCCCTTTGTAATTTTGTTTGTAAAAATTGAGAAGGAAAGGTGTATAGATTACTATGCATCAATAAAGGCACGACATCTTCATTCACTGACTCAAAATATTTACTTGCCTTACGGAAAACACCATAATGGGTATAGTACTCTAATTTTAAGAACTCAAATACATTATGTAAATGGAAATAAATGGAATCCATATGATATTGATCAAAAACCTGATCAATTTTTAAGAATATATCCTCTATTGGTTCTGCATCTTCATTTTCATCAAATGTGACTTGAGAGTCATCTTCAATAAATAAACGATGAAAAATATTCATGCAACTTTGATATACAAATGGCCTATGTGATTCATACAATTTACAGGTATTCTGCATTTCTTTATGTAATAAATCAAGCCCCATTTTATCTATTTCATCACCAGTAAATGCATAAACGCCAAATTTTTTAAAATAATCGGCCAATATATCTTCAATTTTATCTACTGCCAACATGTAAGCGACATGCTTATTGTAAAGTTGAGAATAAACAAAATAATCTGGTGAATTGATATGTAATCGTTTTAAAGCTTTGTAGACAACTGTTAATTCATTGGATAGATCATAATCTAAAAGCTCTTTTTCAAGCTTTTTTAATGTAACAACAGAGATGGCTCTTTTTTTCGTAAAAATCATCTCATGAATATTGGCTACTTTTTTCAAAAGGTCTGCCCTAGGACTTTCCATTTGTTGTAGTAAATATTCTTCTATCTTTTGATTTAATCTTGATCTAAGCGTATAGTAAGCATTCGTATTTACATCTAATTCAGACATTACTTGCTGATCAGACATCTTTTTTTCTCTCATTGATGACAGTAAATAAGCTGATTTTTCAGCATTACTTTCCATCAGAGAATTCTTTATCGCCTCGTAGTCTTTTTCAGATAATTGCTTTATTATATGTTTTAACCTCGCCATAGAGTTAATTGAGAGTGCTTAATTTCTTGCTAAATTGAGAAAATGTTTTTGGGAAAAATTTGAGGTTCTAGTTCGATAAAAATCGTTAATCTTATCGTAAAACTTTAAATCACATACTTCTCATGTATAAATATAAGCATTGATTTTTTAAATATCGATGTATTATTTGATGGCATTATAGGATATAAAAAGTAAAATAGCACTTTTCTATATCCCTCCTACCAAGTTGATATCCAATTCTTTAAAATATCCAATCCAAATTCTGTCAAAATAGCTTCAGGATGGAATTGAACACCATAAACAGGAAGTTCATTATGTTCTATTGCCATTACTTCATTTTCCTTAGATGAAGCTACCACATTCACAGTGTTAGGTACATCAGATAATATCAAAGAGTGATATCTAACTACAGAAAGTACTGAGGGAATATTTTCGAATAACTTAGAAGATTCTGCATTGATCTTAGAAATTTTACCATGCATCGGCTTAAGTGCCTTGATCACTTTACCTCCAAAATACTCACCAATCGCTTGATGCCCCAAACAAATACCTAAGATGGGATGAGTTTTGTGATAGTAATCAATTACTTCCATCATATTACCTGCTTTATCAGGAGTTTCAGGTCCGGGCGATAATACGACGGCATCATATTTATAAACAACAATTTCTTCCAAAGGAGTAGTATTCCTCACTACTTCAACTTTTTGACCTAATTGTGTAAAATAATCTACAAGGTTATATGTAAAGGAATCGAAGTTATCTAATAATAATATCATAGTGGAAATTTGATTTGCTTACAAAAATAAAAAAGGGAAGTAATTAAACTTCCCTTTTCCTATAAATTTTCTTCAAATAATTCGTGAATCTCTTTACTATACCGTTTCATACTTGGCATTATAGTACCTCCTGCATCTAAAACCCAATCATTTAGATCTAATAATTTTGGATATACTACTGAATCTTCTGTAACATCTTTGGGTAAACCTAATCCAGCGGAATTAAACAAACCTAAGATTACAGATAAAGATAAAGCATATTTAAAACCGCCAAGTATTAAAGCGGCTACATTATCTAAATCATCCAATACAGAATAATCAATTTTATTTTGCAGCCATTTCCCTAAAAGGTTGAGCCCCATTGTCCCACCAAAAAAGAATACGACATAAGCAAAGAAAACTGTTGATTTAGGTGTGTCAACATACGTTTTTGATGAAGAAAAGGCTCCTGCTACTCCGAAAAAAATCAAAGACGCTCCAACAACAAAAACAATTGTTGAAATAATTTCCAAAAGGAAACCTCTTTTAAAACCTTTGTATGCACCATATACAATCATTCCTGCAAGAATGATATCAGTAATTCTGATGTATGATGTAAAAAAACCTAAATCTTGTTCCACTATCTTATTTTTTAATGTTTAGCCTACATTAAAGCTTCTTTCACCTTAGCAGAAACTATTTTCATATCCGCAACACCGGCAAACTTCTTACCTGCTGCTCCCATCACTTTACCCATGTCTTTTGGTGAAGATGCTCCTACTTCTGCAATCAATTCTTTCACACCAGCAGCAATTTCTTCCTCAGAAAGTTGCTTTGGTAAATAAGATTCTATTACCGCTAACTCAGCAAGTTCAACTTCTGCTAAATCTTCTCTACCAGATGTTTGATATGTTTCAGCAGATTCTTTACGTTGCTTTGCTTCTTTCATCAACAGTTTCATTTCTTCCTCTGTTGTTAACACTGCATCTTTTCCTTGAGCTGTCTCTGCCAATTGAATTTTTGCTTTCAATTGTTTTAACGTGCCTAATGTAACTTTATCTTTGCTTTTCATGGCCGCTTTCATGGCCTCTTGCACTTTTGCTTTTAAGCTCATTGTCTTATTTGGTATTGATTAAAAATCCATTTCTTGTTACAAAAATAAGAACTTCTTGCACGTTTACTATTAAGATACAAAAAACCTTCTTAAATACATCAAAATTCCTCTTCGAATTTGTGATCTGCTTTTCAATATTTTATTAAGAAAATGAAGAAATATGGTAAAATTTTGGCTATTTATGGTCTATTTTTCCTTTACTGTTTATTAAATTTCCCTTTGGTATTGTAAAGTGATTGGAAACAGTCATTTTTGTGTCGAACAAAAAATTAATTTAAATAAAATATGACTCGATTAAGTGTCAATGTAAATAAGATCGCAACAATCAGAAATGCGAGAGGTGGTAATAATCCTAACCTCGTAAAAGTTGCTCAAGATGCTGAACGTTTCGGTGCTCAAGGGATCACAATTCACCCTAGACCGGACGAAAGACATATTACAAGACAAGATACTTATGATCTAAAACCTGTTGTTAAAACAGAATATAATATAGAAGGGAATCCAGAGCCAAGATTCATGGAACTTGTTTTGGATGTAGTTCCTGAACAAGCAACATTAGTTCCGGATGCAGATGATGCAATCACTTCTAATGCAGGATGGGACACCATTAAAAACCAAGCGTTTTTAAAAGATGTTGTAAGGCAATTGAAAGCAAAAGGTATTCGTGTTTCTATTTTTGTAGATCCAGATCCTGCTATGGTAGAAGGAGCTGCACAATGTGGTGCTGATAGAGTTGAACTATATACAGAACCATATGCTGCAAATTTCCATCAAAGCAAAGAAGAAGCTATTGCTCCTTACATTAAAGCTGCGAAAAAAGCAGATGAATTAGGTCTTGGGTTAAATGCAGGACATGATTTAGACCTCGATAATTTGAAATACTTTCATGATAATATTAAAGGTTTAGATGAAGTTTCAATTGGTCATGCATTAGTTTGTGACGCTCTTTATTATGGCTTAGAAAACACTATCCAACTATACCTTAAGCAGTTGAAATAATGAATCACCAACAAATCATATGTGATTTGGATTCTCCTTATTCATCAGAGGAAGCGGTTGATCAAGTCATTCAACTTGGACAGTCACTTCCTTTGAAAGGAGTTTGTATTTCTGCTTTTTGGTTGAAAAAGGTTTGCCGTGAATTAAAAAATCAACCACTTATCATTCAATCTTATGCTGGATCTCTTTTAGGTGATGAACTCACCTATATGAAGGTGTTTTTGATGAAAGAATTGATCAAAATAGGAGCAAATGAAGTCATTTCAACTATTAACTTAAGCGCCTTTAGAACAAATTCTGAATGGGCAAAGATTGAAAGTTTACAGTTATCTGAAACGGCTCATAAACAGGAAGTACTACATAGTTTAAGAATTCCAAAAGATGAATTAAAGGAAGAAGAGTTAAAAAAAATTATTCATATCTGTAATATAACTGGTGTAGACACTCTTATTTTACAGCATATACATTTAAAATATCTAACAATAGTAAAAGAGAACCTTAATTCATCAATCGAATTAGCAATAACATTATCTGACATTAAACACTTTTCAAAAGAGATAGAAAATAACTTTGACACCGTCAATATTTCTTATAAATCGCTTTAGATCTAGTCATTATGTCATTCTTTTTAAAAAGGCATTTAAATTGCAAATCTTAAAAGGAATCTAATACTAACAAAATGAAACAGACACTACTTACAATATTAATTAGCCTAGCAAGTGGTTTTGGAGGAGCTTATTTATATGAGAAATACAGTTCACCTACTGAGAATAATGATTTTCAATTTGCTTCAAATCAATTTGAAAACCAAACAACAATTCCACACAGGGCTATAACTTCTACTGAATCAAATTATACTGTAGAAAATCCTAGAAACTTAGACATAACAAGTTTTGCAGAAGCTTCAGCAATAAGTACAAAATCTGTCGTTTACATTGTAACCTATGTAAAAGATAGGTATAGTAATCGAAGAACTTGGAGTGATTTATTTTTTGGAAGACCTTCTCAACAAAATCCACAAGGTATAGCTGCAGGATCAGGTTCTGGAGTAATCTTTACGAAAGATGGTTATATCGTAACCAATAATCACGTAGTAAAAGGGGCTGACAAAATTGAAGTCAATTACAATAAAAGATCTTATGTAGCAAAGTTGGTGGGCGTTGATCCTTCCACAGATATTGCTTTATTGAAAATAGAAAAAGATGACTTACCTGCCATACAAATTGCTTCCTCTAAAGAAGTAAGAGTTGGTGATTGGGTTTTAGCTGTTGGTAATCCATTTAATCTAACTAGTACTGTAACAGCAGGTATTGTTAGTGCAAAAGGTAGAAAAATTGGAATTATGAATGATGTATTTCCAATTGAGTCATTTATACAAACTGATGCTGCTATTAATCCAGGTAACTCTGGAGGTGCATTAGTTAATTTACATGGAGATTTAGTGGGAATCAATACCGCTATCTTATCTAAAACAGGAAGTTATGCAGGTTATGGATTTGCAGTTCCATCTGATATCGTCGCTAAGGTTGTCAATGATTTAAAAAAGTACGGGGAAGTTCAAAAAGCTTTTCTTGGTGTAAGTATTAAAGCTGTTAATGAAAAAATTGCAAGTCAACTTCAAATGGAGGAAATCCATGGTGTAGTTATTACCAAAATTGAAGGAGGTGCAGCAGAGGAACATAAACTAGAAGTTGGAGATGTTATTTTATCCATAGACAACTACCCTATTGAAACAGAAGCTGCGTATGATGAACAGCTAAGTTATTATGTCCCTGGAGATAAAATTAATTTAAAAATTTTACGTAGTGGAAAAACTATTGAAAAAAATGTTGTTTTAACGAACATTGATGGAACAACTAACGTAAATGATAAAAAGATATACGATGCTAAAGAAATCGGTGCTAAATTTACGGCGATTTCTAAAATCGAAAGATCTAAATTGAACTTAAAAACCGGAATTCGCATTGAAGAAGTAAATCAAAATGGTTTGATCAACGAAATGGGATTAAAGAAAGGGATGATCTTAGTTTCTATTAATAGATATCCATTGGAAGATCCTAAAGATTTCACGAAAATACTTTCGAAAATCAGAGGTCGTGTGATTATTGAAGTAATCAAACAAGATCGATCTCACAGATATTATAGTTATTATTTTTAATTAAGAATTTGATATAAATACAAAATAAAAATGTCTAGAGAACACGTTAAAACCCTTATCATCGGTTCAGGACCTGCAGGTTATACTGCAGCGATTTATGCATCAAGAGCTAACCTTTCTCCAGTTCTATACCAAGGACCTCAGCCTGGTGGCCAATTAACTATCACAAACGACGTTGAGAATTTTCCAGGTTATCCAAAAGGAATCATGGGTCCTCAAATGATGATGGAAATGCAAGAGCAAGCAGAGCGTTTCGGCACTGACATCCGTACAGGATTTGTTACAAGCGTTCAATTTAATGAAAATGGACCTCACGTTGCTACAGTAAACGAAGAAACTGAAATTGAGGCAGATTCAATTATCATTTCAACTGGTGCTTCAGCAAAGTGGTTAGGTTTAGAGTCTGAAACTCGTTTAAATGGTGCAGGTGTTTCTGCATGTGCTGTTTGTGACGGTTTCTTCTATAGAGGTCAAGATGTTGTTGTCGTTGGAGCAGGAGACTCTGCGGCTGAAGAAGCACATTACCTTTCAAACTTAGCCAACAAGGTACACTTATTAGTTCGTCGTGATGAAATGAGAGCTTCTAAGATCATGCAAGATCGTGTTATCAAAAAAGAAAATATCGAAATTCACTGGAATACTGAAACAAAAGAGGTTTTAGGTAAAGATGCAGTTGAAGGTGTTCGTGTATTCAATAATAAAACAAATGAAGAAAGTACAATTGACGTAACTGGTTTCTTTGTTGCTATTGGTCACAAACCAAATACAGATATCTTCAAAGGTCAACTAGATATGGATGACGCTGGATATCTTATTACAAAACCAGATTCTACGCAGACAAATATCAAAGGTGTATTTGCCGCTGGTGATGTTCAAGATACTATTTATAGACAAGCTGTAACTGCTGCAGGTACTGGATGTATGGCAGCTTTAGAAGCAGAACGTTATTTAGTGGAATTAGAAGACTAATTTTACATTAAAATATATTTAGAGAGGATGTAGTAAATATTTACAACTATATCCTCTTTTTTTGTCTAATTATATAATGATCTTATCTTTTAAACGTTAAGCTTTCAAATGATATTAACTATAGATTGCCTTTTAGGAATTACTTTAGTATTCTTGTGATCTATTAATTAACACGAACAAATAACTTTATTATCAGTTCATTCTGTGACAAAACAAATTATGAGCTTTTCTAAATTAACAAAGCCTACTTTTTTTTATACTTTATTGTTCTTTTCTGCGATTCACCTAAACGCAAACGTATCGTATGGACAAGGTTTTTTCAAAAAAATCTTTAAAGGAAAAAACAAAAAGACTAATACTGAAATAGTAGAAGAAAACATTACAACTTCTGAAGTTGGTATCACAATTCCTGAATTTTGTTTCGAAAATGGAATTGATGATTGTCAACAACAAGAAGACCTTTCAATGATACCTGAAATGTATCAGAGAATTAATTTAAATGAGACAGAACAATGCCAAAATCAAGTAGAAATTTTACCTGGTAAATTTGTTGACGCTGGTTATCTTACCAACTTTGATTACTACAAAACTTGGGATAACTATAATGTCAATCCATATAACATCCCTTCAAAAGTTTTAAAAGACAGTGTGCAATTACACCTTTATAATGAAGGAGACACTTTGGCTTGGGCTTACCCGTTAGACAAAAAATTAAGAGTCACTTCAAAATATGGGTTTAGAAGATGGAGATTCCACCATGGTATTGATGTAAAACTTGCTATTGGAGACACCATTCGTTCTATGTTTGATGGCGTAGTTAGAATTGCTAAATACAATAGAAGAGGCTATGGCTATTATGTTATGGTTCGTCATAAAAATGGTTTAGAAACTCTTTACGGTCACATGAGCCGTTATCTTGTGAGACCTGGTCAAGAAGTAAAAGCAGGAGAAGTAATTGGTCTAGGTGGAAACACAGGTAGAAGTACAGGACCTCACCTTCATTTTGAGATTAGATACCAAGGGTATGGTTTCAACCCTGAAGATATGATCGATTTCGCAAATCATGAAGTGAATCCTACTCCCGACTTTTGGCTTACAGCTAAGAATTATGAATTACTGATAGAATCTAAAAAGAATGTCTATCATAGAATTCGAAGCGGTGATTCTCTTTGGAAAATTAGCCGAAGATATGGCACATCAGTTTCTAAAATTTGCCGATTGAATGGCATGTCAAAAAGAACAACATTACGAGTTGGTAGAACAATTCGAGTAAGATAAATCAAAAAAAAGGCGATCAAATTTACGTTTGATCGCCTTTTTTATTAAAGATCTACATAATCTCTATGTTTGACTAAGTAATGGAGAATCCCATCTTTCAATCCCACTCCTGGAACAATTATACTTTCTGCTCCAGCAATTTCCATCACGGTCATATATATAGTGGAAGCAGGAAGAATAACATCTGCCCTATCCTCATTTAATCTTAATTTCTTAACTCTTTCTTGGTAAGTAAAATCTTCCAACCAAGTTTTTATTTTTTTCAACTCCTTTAAATTAGTTGTTTTATCATCGTTCTTTTTATGCTTAGATAAGTTAAAAAGTTTATTGATATTTCCTCCTGTACCAATTGCCATGACTTCCTCGTCTTCCTTAAAATAAGGCGCTGTATTATCTTTATACCAATCACTTATTTTAGTAAACATCTCCTTTTTAACGTCTCCACTCAATTGACGTACACTACCCATACGAAAAGATTTAGAAGCAACTTTCGTTTTATGCTTATAAATATTCAGTTCTGTACTTCCTCCTCCAACATCAATATGCACAACATTTCCCATTGGGATATAATTATTGAGTGTCAATGAAATCATTTCAGCTTCAATAGTTCCTCGGATAATATCTACCTTCAAGCCTTCTTTGTAGTAAATTCTTTCTACTATCTCACTTCCATTTTCAGCTTCTCTCATAGCAGAAGTGGCACATGCGATATAATCATCTACTTCATAAAGATCTAATAGAGTAGAAAAAACCTTCATTAATTTAACCAACTTTTCTTCCGTCGGTCTTAATATTTTCCCTGCCGAAAACACATCTTTTCCTAATCTTAAAGGAAAACGCATGTAGTCTAATTTTTTAAAAACTACTTCATCTGCTTTATCTCTGTGTGTAGTGACAACTTGAAAACGAATGGCATTCGAGCCAATATCTATAGATGCTAATCTCAATAGTGAAAAAATTTAGTTTATGAATTCGTAATAGACTTGGAGTTTAAAATTATAAAAAAAATTAAGACAAAAAAAAGAGGTATACTACCGAAGTAATACCTCTCCTCTATTAATTATATATCTTATAATGAATCAAAAGATTTCTCACCGTGATATGACTCATCAATACCTTCAGATTCGATTTCAGCATCTACTCTACCACCAGCAGTTAATAACGTACTGATTTTAAAGATAACAAATGATGCAGCCCCCGAATATACAATAGTAACTACAATTGCTTTAAGCTGAACTAGTACTTGACCTGGGTTTCCATATAATAAACCTGCAGCACCATTTACTTCAGGATTAGCAAATACACCAGTTAATAATGCACCTACAATACCTACAAGACCATGAATACCAAATACATCTAGTGTATCATCATAACCTAAAGCTTTCTTTAATTTAACAACACCATAAAAACCAACTACACCTGATACTAAACCAATAGCTAAAGCACCTGAAACATCTACAAAACCTGATGCTGGTGTAATACCTACTAAACCAGAGATCACACCTGAAGCTGAACCTAATAAAGTTGGTTTCTTTTCTTCTGTCATCCATTCGATTAATAACCAAGCCATACCACCTGCTGCCGCTGCAACATTAGTAACTAGCATTGCATTGGCTGCAATAAAATCAGCTGCTAATTGGCTACCACCATTGAATCCAAACCATCCAAACCATAACAATGCACTACCAAGTACCATTAATTTAATAGATGAAGGTTTTTCAGATTGTTTTTCGTTATGAGAAATTCTATTTCCAAGAATTAAAGCTAATACAAGACCAGAAACACCTGCGTTGATATGGATTACAGTACCACCCGCAAAATCTAATTCACCTGAAGTACTTAGGAAGCCACCGCCCCATACCCAGTGAGCAATTGGAGAATATACTAAAGCAACCCATAAAGAAGAGAAAATAATCCATGTAGAGTATTTTACACGCTCAATGATTGATCCACTTACTAAAGCAACTGCAATTGCTGCGAAAGTACCTTGGAACATAATAAATAAGATCTTTGGAATTGAACCTTCAACAGCATCAATTTTAACATCAGCTAAAAGGAACGAAGTAAAATCACCGATATATGCATTTCCTTTACCAAAAGCTAAACTATATCCAATGATTACCCAAACAAGAGTACCTGTACAGAATGCAGTGTAACTCATTCCAATAGTATTCAACACTGTTTTACGTTGTGCTAAGCCACCATAAAAAAGAGTAAGACCTGCTGGAGTCATCAACATTACTAAAGCTGTTGCAACCAACATCCAAGCTGTATCACCAGAGTTAATTGTTGCTTGCTCTTGAGCAAATGTTAAAGTTGGGATTAAAAAAGTAGAAAGTAATAACATCAAGCTTTTAAAGCCTGTTTTTTTAATAGAAATCATAATAATTATAGGTGAGTGTGAGTTTATTTTTATTTCCGATAGCTCAAATTTACATAATTCATAATGAATTATACAAATCTTTACCAATATTTTAATAAACAAAAGGTTAATTTTATACCCTAATAGAATAAAATAATAATAAAATACATGCAATTAGACTTAAATTCAACCCTTAAAATAGATAATAACATACTTTTAAGGTATTTAAGGTGTTATTTAAATACTCTCTATTTAATTTTGAATAAAAAATAAAAAAACAGCTTAAATGTATCACCATTTAAGCTGTTTCTTTAGAATTTTCAAAAAAATCAAGGTGCTAACCTAGCTTTTTTCCAATCTCCATTAATCTGTTTCTTATATTCTATCCTATCGTGTAATCTTGAAGGCCTTCCCTGCCAAAACTCAATACGATGAGGAGTTATAGCAAATCCCCCCCAATGTGGAGGCCTTGGAACCTTAGTAATAAATTTAGCAGCATACTTTGCAAATCGAGTAACAATCACATTTTTAGAATTGATTTCTTGACTTTGTTCAGAAGCCCAAGCACCTACTTTACTTTTGTAAGGTCTACTCTCAAAATATGTATCAGAAGTTTCAGCATCTACTTTTTCAACTGTTCCTTCAATACAAACTTGTCTTTCTAATTCGGGCCAAAAGAAATTTAAAGCTACTTTTTTAGTTTCCTGCAATGACCTCCCCTTAATACTCTCATAATTGGTATAAAATACAAATTCATTTTCCTCTACACCTTTAAGTAATACAATTCGAGAAGAGATTCGTCCTTCTTTATTGACAGTTGCCACATTCATTGCTGTAGGTTCATGTACTTCCGCTTTAATTGCTTCTTCTAACCAAATTTCAAATTGTCTTATCGGGTTATCCAAAGTATCTTTTTCATCAAGATCTTTTTTGGAATAATCTTTACGAATGTCTGCTATTTTCGATTCCATACACTTTTATTTTTCAGAGGCATCTTTCACCCCACAATATAATTCTGCAATTCTGTTAGCACATAACTCTCCATCCATTGCTGCGGAAGCTATTCCTCCTGCATAACCTGCTCCTTCACCACAAGGAAATAATCTTTTAATAGTCAAATGCTCACATGAATCTTTTTCTCTTGGAATTCTCACTGGCGATGAAGTTCTACTTTCAACTCCAACGATTTGAGCTTCATTTGTCATATAACCCTTCATCTTTTTACCAAAATCTTTAAAACCGAACTTCAAACGGTGTGCTATAGCTTCTGGTAAAACTTGCTTCATGTCTACAGATAACAAACCAGGCTGATAAGATGTTTCATTTAATTGAGAAGATATTCTACCATTGACAAAATCAGTCAACCTCTGAGCAGGTGCTACCTGTGTTCCTCCAGCAACTTCACAAGCTCTTTTTTCAACAGCAGCTTGAAATTCCATAGCAGCTAAATCACCATATTTCTCAATATAGGATTTGAAATCTTCATCATCAACACTCACAACAATACCAGAGTTAGAGAACTTTGAATCTCTTCTAGAAGGTGACATACCATTGACTACTACTTCTCCTTCGGCAGTTGCTGAAGGCACAATAAATCCACCTGGGCACATGCAAAACGAGAAAACACCTTTTTTCTCACCTTTATATCCAATTTGAGACACTAAAGAATAGGCAGCTGCTGGTAAAAATTCACCTCTATCCCTATCTCTTAAATGATATTGAATATTATCAATTAAACCTTGAGGATGTTCCACTCTAACGCCTAAAGCAAAAGGTTTACGTTCTATTTTTATTTCTTTTTTATGTAATAATCTAAAGATATCTCTTGCTGAGTGACCTGTAGCCAGCAATACTGCTTCACCTTCTATTTTTTCATTATCCTGAGTAATTACACCTTTCATTTCATCTCCATCAAGAATAAAATCTTCTACTCTTGTTTCAAAATGTACTTCCCCACCAGCATTCAAAATACTCTCACGCATTGCCTGAATTACTTTAGGTAGTTTGTTTGTTCCAATATGAGGATGAGCATCTACTAGAATTTTCTCAGAAGCAGTATGTGCTACAAAGATTTCACATATTCGTCTAAAATTACCCCTCTTTTTTGAGCGAGTATATAATTTACCATCAGAATATGTACCTGCCCCACCTTCTCCAAAACAGTAATTTGAATCTGCATTGACAATATTCTTCTTATTAATATTGGCTAAATCTTTTCTTCTTTTTTGTACATCATTGCCTCTCTCGATCACAATAGGTTTAATCCCCAATTCAATCAAACGTAATGCTGCAAATAATCCTGCAGGCCCTGCACCTACAATAACAACCCTCTTTGCATTTGAAACATTAGGGTAATCTTTTTTATAGGAAATATTTAAAGAAGGCTTTTCATCAACAAAGATTTCAGCTTCAACATTTACTTTAACTTTTTTCTTTCTAGCATCTACAGATCTTCTAGTCATTCTAACGAATACACTTTCAGCATCTTTTAAACCTTCTTTTTTTAATATAAAAGATTTAAAATTATCATCATCGAAAGCAACATTCGGAGCGACCACATATTGAGAAACTTTTTTCATTAATTTTTCTATCTAAGTTTTGATGAAAAAGGAATTACAAAATTAACAAATGCATTAGTAGTAAATAACATACAAAACATCATTAACAAAAAAAGCAGGTAACTTTAGTCACCTGCTATTCTAATTATGCTATAGAAAAATATATTAATCTATTTTTTCAGTAAGCTCTTGTACTTTGTCGTAAGCATCTTTTCTACCTGCTTCGAAAGACTTCTTATATAATTCTAAAGCTTCTTCATAAGTTGCTTTCTTTTTCTTTGGAGCTAACTTTGTTCTATTAGCTGCTTCTTCTAACGCCTCAGCTTGAGCATAAAATGCATCTGCTTCGGTCTTCTTTGCTTGAACCATCAATTCTTGAATTCTATTTTCAAGTAAAGACAACTCTTCTTTCTTTTGTTGAATTTGAATTTCCTTTTCAGATAATTCTTTTGCTTGAAGATCTACTGTTTTAATTAATGCGTTATTTTCAGACTTATGTCTTTCAACTTGTTGTTTTAAATCAGAAATCTCTTTATTTCTCTCATCAAGTTGTTGTCTTAATTTTCTTATTGTATTAAGGTAAGCACTATTTTTTGTATTTGCTTTAGCTAAACTAGCCTCCATTTGCTCCATACGATTTTCTGAATCTTGCATATACGCATCGATTGCACGGATTTTTTCTTCATATGTTTTCCCAGAAATACCTTTTTCCATATCAATGTATAAAAGGTTTCTTGACACATCAATAGAATCAATTAAAGCTCCTACTTCATTTAATGTTTGAGCAGCTGCTTCTGCTCTAGCTAAATCTTCCTGAAGTTTTGCATTAGTTTCTTTGAGCTGTTCATTCTCTTCTTGCATTCCACATGAAGTAAATAAAGATGCTACTCCAAGAGTGAACATTAAAGAAAATGTCTTAAAAGTGTAATTAACCATATTTTTGTTCTATTTGTTTTTCGCTTGTATAGTTATTGTAAAATTAAATGCTTTTTGAAATGAAACAAAAGAAGTTTATAATTTTCATTTTATTAATCGAAAAAGAGTTATCTTAATAGATGTTTTTCACATTTTTTGGAATAATTATACATATATTTGCTTAAATCTTATTTATAAGATGAATTATTGAGAGATTTTTCAAAATTAATTCCCCGTTACAATTTTGAAATGATTCCTCAATTTTAGGCTAATACCTAAATTTTAAATGAAGAAAAAGAAAATATTAAGAATAATAGCACGTCTTAATGTAGGCGGCCCTGCAATTCATACGGTATTATTAACAGATAGCATCCAAACTGATGAATTTGAAACTTTATTAGTAGCAGGCCCAATACCTTCTAATGAGGGAGATATGTCTTATTTAGCTGATCAAAGAGGTGTTGAAGTCCATTATTTAAATGAACTTCAACGTGAATTATCACCTAAAAATGACCTTAAAGCCTTGTATAGCATGATTAAGTTAATGTTTAAATACAAGCCAGATGTTATTCACACTCACACTGCAAAAGCAGGTTTTATTGGAAGAGGTGCTTCTATTTTTTATAAAATCTTCTCTAACAGAAAGGTTAAAACTGTACATACATTCCATGGACATGTATTTCATGGTTATTTCTCCCCTATCAAGACTAAACTTTTTTTGTTAATAGAGCGTCTACTTGCAAGAAGAACAGATGTAATTGTAACGATTACAGACAAACAGCAGAAAGAGATTCTTGATTACGGAATAGGAAAAAAGGATCAACATCATATGATTCCTTTAGGATTAGACCTTAAAAGGTTTTATATTAATGAGAACAAAAACTATTTGCATGAAAAATATAATATCCCCGAAAACAAAAAACTCATTGGTATTGTAGCTAGATTCACTCAAATTAAAAACTTGGAAATGTTTATTCGAGTAGCTTGTTTAATGCATAAGCAAGATCAAAATACTCATTTTTTCATGGTTGGTGATGGAGAAGATAGAAATCACTTAGAAGAATTCTGTAATATGAATAAAGCAACAGAATTCATCACCTTTACGGGTTTCATGAAAAATTTACCTGACATTTATTCAAGTTTGGATTTAGTTTTGCTTACTTCAAATAATGAAGGTTCACCTGTTTCGATAATAGAGGCTATGAGTAGTGGTACTCCAGTAGTTTCAACTAAGGTTGGAGGTGTCCCTGATTTGTTTACAGCATTTGGACAACAGTTCTTAGTCCAAACTAATGATGATGAAGCAATGGCTTCAGCATCTTTAAAAATCCTTCATTCCAAAAATGATAACCATCGTTTTGTCTCTGAACATCAAGATCAAACTTATAACTTATATAGCTTCGATCGTTTAGTACAAGACTTAACAAAAACGTACAAAGAGTTAACTTATGAATCAATTAACATTATTGCTTAGCCTAGTCGCAGGATCTGTTATTTCATTTTTAATAACACGCGTCTTAATTAAACAAGCTATAAAGTTTAATATTGTTGACAAACCGAGAGCTGACCGCTTTCATACAAAAACGACTGCCTTAATGGGCGGTATCGGTATAATGATTTCTTTTATCATTGTATCTACTATAGTTGAAATATTACCGGTTTGGTGGTCTGCTCCTGTTACACTTGGGGTTATCACAAGTATTTATTTACTATTTAATAACCAAATGAAAGCTTCTTACATAGCAAGCACTACAACAGTTGTAGCTGCTATAGGAAGTATATTTTTGATGTATGGCTCAGAAGCTTTTGATCAAAAATCATTATGGTTATTCTCAGGAGCTCTAATTATCTTCTTTACAGGTTCTTATGATGATAAATCTAAAGCAATGGAACCAAAGGTGAAACTATTCTTCCAAGTTATCGCATCTTCAATTGCAATCTTCATTGTAGGTTCAGTTTCATTCTTACCTCCAGTTTTAAGTCAATTATTTACTTTTTTCTGGATTATTGGTGTAATTAATGCCTTAAATTTAGTCGATAATATGAATGGATTATCACCTGGTTCTGCTGCAATTTCAGCATTAGGTTTCGGTGTATTATCTATTGTATATTTTAATAATGAACCTGTAGCACTAATAAGTTTAGCTTTAGCGGCAGTATTATTTGGCTTCTTACCAAACAACTACCCGAATGCTAAAATATTTATGGGTGATTCAGGAAGTATGTTCTTAGGCTATATGTTATCAATGATTGGTGTAATGCAATCTTGGAATACAACTACTGAAATTAACATTACAGTATTAACTCCAATATTATTATTAGCTTACCCTATTTTTGATGTTACTTTCGTAACAATCAATCGTTTAAGATCAGGAAGACCTATCTACGTGGGTGGAAAAGATCACTCTTCTCATTTACTTGTGAAATATGGTTTATCTCCTGCTGTAGCTGTTTTTTCTTTCTACACAATGTCAATCCTAACTGCTTTCATTACGTATTATATCAATACAATGAACTTAGGATACGCAGGAACTGCTTGTGCAATCATCTTAACAACATTTGCTCTATTAGGTTATACACTTACAAAATTACATGACAAAGAGTATATGCCAAGTAAAACAAAAGATGCTGATTTACAAGTGGACAAAAATAATGTAGAAGTTGTTCGAGTAGAACAAACAAAAAACTACAAGAAGGCTAGATAGTCTAAAATGATATTCTTGAATAGAGCAACATATTGTACACAGTATGTTGCTCTTTTTTTATTTACAATCTTCATTGAGAATATATTACCCTCGTTATTTTATTAATAACCCAATATATTCTTGTATTATTTTTAGCAAACAAAGACCATCTACTATGATAGGAATCAATAAAGGATAAAAAAAGGGCAATCCTAGCTTTAGGATTGCCCTTTCATATGTTTAAAGAAGTTCTAATTAATTAGCTGCTTCTTCATTTCTTTTCGTTAAAAACTCTTCGAATTGCTTAAGATCAACTTCTTTTGTATCGAAAGAAACTTTACCTTTTAAAGCATCAAAGATCTTCTCGTTGTAAACTTGCTCATAAGTTTGTTCGAAGTACTTACCATTTTCAGCTTGTAAGTAATTTTGAACGAATCCGCTCATTTGCTCTTCGTCTTCACCCATGAAGTTACCAAATTGAGCTTTGATCGCTTTTAATGCAGCTGCTTCAACGTCCTCTTTTTCAACTTTGATTTCGTTATCAGCAAATACTTTATCAGAAATAGCTCTCCATTTTACAGCTTCTTCGAATTTCGGTAAGCTTGTCGCTAACTCCTCCTCTTTTGCTTGAGGGTTGTTTTGAAGGTAAACCTTCTTCACTAACTCAGCTGGTAAAGAGATAGTAGTTGCTTCAACTACTGCATTTCTAACGTTATCGTTAGTTACGCTATCAATTGCTTGAGCGTTAACTTCACCGATAGTTGTTTTTAATTCAGCTCTGAATTCTTCTTCATTTGATACTTTATCTGGACCGATAACCATATCGAAAAATTCTTGGTTTAATTCTGGCTCTTCAGAACGAGTGATTTTAGTGATCTCAATAGAGAATTCACCTGTATAAGCTTCAGCAGCTTCTTTATCACCACCTAAGAATAAACGTAAACGATTGTTGTCATCATACATTGTTTCAATGTCTAAAGTAACAACATCACCTACTTTCTTACCAGAGAATTTTCTAACGTTTCCTTTCGCTAATTTATCATCTAAATCGAAAGCAGCACCTTCTTTTTCGAAGTCACCTTCTACTGCTTTGAAAGTAGCTGTGATTAAATCACCTTTCTTAGCTTTCTCTACGTCAACTTTAGTTGGGTAAGACTCTTTTAATTTAGTGATAGTGTTTTCAACATCTGCATCAGTTACAGTTAAGTTGAAAGTTTCAGCTTTAATTGCATCTAAATTTAAATCAAATTCAGGTAACAATAATTCGAATTCAACTGTTTGCTCCTTACCAAGTGCTTCTGGAGTAATGAAATCTCCTTTGTACATTGGTTGGAAAAGAGGTTTAATACCATTGTCATTTAAGTAAGCGTCAACAGCTTTTCCAACAGACTCGTTAAAAGTCTCCATCTTTAATTGCTTACCGTACATTTTTTGTACCATTGACATCGGCACTTTACCCTTACGGAAACCTTTCATATTAGCATTTTTAGCATATTGCTTTAATCTGCTTTTATACTCTGGCATGTAATCCGCTTCAGCAACAGATACTGTAAGCAAACCGTATGAGTTCTCTTGTTTATCTAATTTGAATTCCAAAGTTCTATGATTTTTGGTGTAACAAAACTCTTTTAAAAATAATTTCTTAAGAATTTCACAATAAGAAACTATCAATTATTTATGTGTTGAACAAAAAAATCATTGATTCTAAATTCAACAATCTCCTTCCCTCCACAATAGATAATTTCAAGATTTATTTCATCCTAACACTCTGATAAACAAAATGTAAAACTTCACTATTTATCTTGAAATTTGCCTAAAAAAGACACTAAAATATATTATTCTCAATTTAAGCGATGCAAAGGTAATCAACTCATTATTAAAATCATCGAACTTTAGTCAAAAAAATGTAAACAACTGTTATAAGTATTTTACATTTAAATTGAGTTTATTTGTCGTAAGTAAGAATAATTGCATTTTTTTTTGCAACTTAAACTTTAAATATAATTACAGTAAAGTTCCTGTATTTTATATTGTAGATAATATTAATTCTATTAATCGAAGGGAATTAAAAAGATGAAGGTCGACTTAGAAAAGGAAAGAAGAGAACTATTATCAATGTACGCTAATTTATTGCGTAAAGCTCGTCCGTTTCTGAATGAAGCTGATGATGTTAAAAACATAAAGAAAGCATTTTTGTTTGCCAAAGAAGCTCATAAAGATATGAGACGAAAATCTGGCGAACCTTTTATATATCACCCTGTCGCAGTAGCAACGATTGCTACTGAAGAAATTGGTTTGGGGACCACTTCAATTATAGCTGCCCTTTTGCATGATGTGGTTGAAGATACTGACTATACTATAGAGGATATCACTAAGTTGTTTGGTAAAAAAGTAGCTCTGATTGTCAACGGTCTAACTAAAATTTCAGGTGCAGGTAAAAAAGGAGGCTCTTTACAAGCTGAAAACTTCAGAAAAATGTTATTGACAATTTCTGAAGATGTTCGTGTTGTATTAATTAAGATTGCTGACCGTTTGCATAATATGAGAACCTTGATCTCTATGCCCAAGGATAAGCAACTGAAAGTAAAAGCCGAAACTGAATATATATATGCACCACTTGCACACCGTTTAGGTCTTTATAATATAAAGTCTGAACTTGAAGATCTTTGTTTAAAATATTCTGACCAACCTTTGTATGATGAAATCACAAAGAAATTAAAGGAATCAGAAGAAGCTCGTGTACATTTCACTGAAGAATTTAAAACTCCGCTTAAAGATACAATGAATAAGCAGGGATATAAATACACGATTAAATCTAGAACAAAGTCAATTACTTCGATTGCAAATAAAATGAAAAAGCAAAAGGTCCCTTTCGAGGAAGTTTTTGACCTTTTTGCCATTCGTATTATTTTCGAAAGTCCAAGAGCTACTGAAAAATCAACTTGTTGGCACATCTATTCAATCGTCACTGATTATTATACTCCAAATGTAAGTAGACTTCGTGATTGGATTAGTATGCCTAAATCTAATGGTTATGAGTCGTTACACACTACTGTAATGGGGCATAATGGTCACTGGGTAGAAGTTCAAATCCGTTCTAAAAGAATGGATGAAATCGCAGAGAAAGGTTATGCTGCTCACTGGAAATACAAAGAACAAGGGGAAGCAAACTCTGAACAAGGTATTGAACAATGGTTAAATGAGGTGCGCTCATTAATGGAAAATGACAAAGTAAATGCAGTCGAATTCCTTGATGACTTCAGAACTAATCTATTCAATAAAGAAGTCTTTGTATTTACTCCTAATGGCGATCTAAAAGTATTCCCTCAAGGTTCAACAGTTCTTGATTTTGCTTTTGATATCCATACTGAAGTTGGTGCTAAATGTTTAGGAGCAAAGATTAATGGTAAATTAGTTCCATTAAGCTATCAATTACAAAATGGTGATCAAATCGAAATCCTTACTGCAAATCAATCTAAAGCAAATGAAGGATGGTTGAAAATTGTAAGAACTTCAAGAGCAAGAGCTAAAATTAAATCTCACTTAAAAGATGACCGTAAACGAATCGGTATGATTGGTCGTGAGATTATTGATAGAAAATTCAAACAACTGAAAATAAAATATGATGATAGAGTAGCTCAACAATTGAGAGATTTCTTTAATCTCAATAGTGAAAGTGACCTCTACTATCAAGTCGGTGAAGGAATCATTGAACATAAAGAAATTAAGAAGTTCAAAGATCATTTAGAACACACTGATAATGTAAAGAAAAAGAAAATTGTCCCTGATTCTGCGAAAGAGTTTAAGAATAAAATCAAAGACATTCGTAAAGATGATGATGAATTGGTCATTGGAGAAGACATGGAAAACGTCCACTACTCTATCGCCAATTGTTGTAATCCTATACAAGGAGATGACATTTTTGGATTTATTACTATCAATAATGGCATTAAAATTCACCGTACAAGCTGTCCAAATTCAGTCGCAATGATGGCTAATTATGGTTATAGAATTATTAAAGCACGTTGGGCAGTAGAAAAAGAATCTTCTTTCATTTCAAAAATCGCAATTGAAGGAACAGATAGAATTGGCTTAGTAAATGATGTAACAAGAATCATTACAAGTAGAATGAAGGTAAATATTCGTGCCATTTCTATTGAATCGAACGATGGAATCTTCAAAGGTAATATTGAAATATCAGTGAAGAATTTGAATGAGTTTGAAAAGGTCATTAAAGAGATTTCAGATATTGAAGGAATTATCAGAATCACTAGAACAGATAATTAATTCTTAGAAACACAATAAAAATAAAACTATACAGTTCTATAATTGTATAGTTTTATTGTTTACACAGCTAACAAATTGTACCATCATTATTTTAATTAGTACTTTGGGTATAATTTTCTTAACTTTCCTTCGCATTTTATAGTAACATTCAACTGTTCCCATTAGCACTGAAGGACATTATTTGTCTAAACTAAAAACTTTTTACGTTTACCTTATTTTTTCTTGTCTATGAAAACCGGATACTTAGATCAAGCATTAACGATATATCAAGACCTTTCAAAAGAAGACACTTTTAAAGGATTAAGTAGAAAAGTAGTTTCTCTAGCGAAGTCAAAAACGATAGCAGAGAAAGTCTCTATCATTATTCTTTCGGGAGACCACTACATCCTAAAATCTTTCAGCTTAAGAAATTCTGATCAAGTTGCTTTTTTTGACACTGATCATCTTGCTTACGCTGATGAATTACCTATGTCGATTTTAAACCAAATTCGCACAGGAAAGAATCCAATAGCCGTAGACTTAAATAAGGTAGGTACTAAAATTAAAGCAGATCCTTACATAGTTGAAAATAACTCTACTTTTCTAAACTTTATCCCTTTATGGGTAGATGAAAAGCTAATCGGCTTTTTGATGTTAGAGCAATATCAAAATGTGAATCTATCTGTTGAAAGTATTAAGTTCTTACAGTTAATTGCCCCTCAAATTGGCATTTTGATAAATAAGCAATTGAATAAGAGTGAAGTTACTTCTCAAAATGAAAATGTAGATACAACGACTGAAAAGGAGGAAGCTAAGGTAGTTGTTGAAGAAGAAACTATTACTTCACCAGTAAAAGATGATATCCTAACTAGAGAAGATCTTGTTACTCTTGGTGAAATTGGACAAGTTATCGCTGCTACCAATTCAATCGAAGATATGATTGAAACAGTATATGAGAAAATCAATACAATTGTTGATGCTCAAATGCTTGATATTGGTGTATTAAATAAAACTGAAAATAGACTAGAATTTCCGGGTTCATATGAAGATGGTGAGAAGCTACCTTTCAATTATTGTAGTTTAGAAGAAGAAAATAGATTAGCTACTTATTGTTTTAAAACAAAAGACCTTGTACATATTAATGATTTCGATGAAGAAATCACTCATTTCATACCTAATTACTCCAATAGTTCACCTCGAGTAGGTAAGAAAGTTAAATCAATTATCTACGTTCCTATTATGGATAAAGATAAAGTGATTGGTGTAATGACAGTACAAAGTGCTGAAGCAAATGCTTATCTAGAATCTGATGTATACCTCATCAAAAGTTTAAGCTCATATATAGCAATTGCGATTGATAATTTCACTTTATCTAAGCAATCAAAAGTAACTGAAGAAACACATCAGATTACAACAAAGAAACATGAAGAACAACTTTCTAAAGCATATACAACACTTAAAAGTTTAGGTGAAATAGGACAGGATATTACTTCTAACCTTTCAATAGAAGGAATTGCCTCTACTGCCTATGAAAGCTTGAATAACTTAATTGATGCTCCATTATTCTCAATCGGAATTTATAACAAACATAGAGGTGTAATCGATATTATGGCTAATATTGAAAATGGTGAAAAATTACCTCCTAAGTCTATCTCTTTAGATGATGATCATAAACTTTCTATTTTATGTTTTAAGACATTAAAAGAAATTGTTATTACGGACATTATTAGTCAATATTCAGAACATTTTCCAGACGTAAAACTTAATGCTGAAGACGCTGAACATCTTCCTCAATCTGTTATCTATTTACCATTAATCGGTAAAGAAGGTACCTTAGGTTTCATTACTGTTCAGAATTATCAACAAAATGCTTTTGCCGATAGTGATTTGAACGTTTTACGTAACGTTGCAATTTATGTAGGTATTGCCCTTGATAATGCCCTTACTTATGAAGGTCTAGAGGAAATCGTAACAGAAAGAACTGCTGAATTACAACAACAAAAGAAAGAGGTTGAAGCCAATAGAGACAAAATAGAACAGTCTTATAAAAACGTACAATTACTTTCTGATATTGGTCTTACATTAACGTCTAGTTTAAGTACTGAAAGTGTTATTGAAACTGTTTATGAAAATGTAAACAACTTAATGGATGCTGCTACTTTTGGTATTGGTATTTATTCTCATAGACGTCAACAAATTGATTTTAGAGGAGCGATTGAAAAAGGAAAGAAATTACCAGAATTCACGCATATGATGAATGATGATACTAAACTTTCTACAATCTGCTTGAAAGAAAATAAAGAAATCGTAATCTCAGATATTACGACTGAAATTTATGATTACATTGATTCAGAAGATGAAATACAGACAGTAGGTGATATGCCTTATTCTATTATTTATCTTCCTCTTCGAACAAAAGAGAAATTAATTGGTGTAATTACAGTACAAAGTTTCAATAAGCATTCTTACTCTGACATACAGGTAAATTTACTTCGAAACATTGCCGTATTATCAGCTATTGCCATTGATAATGCAGTTCAATACGAAAAGATTGAAAGACAAAAAGAAGAATTACAATCTACTTCTCAAAAAATCACTCAATCTATCAAGTATGCAAAACAAATTCAAAGTGCGATCCTTCCAAATCGTACTTTGATTCGTCAGTTATTACCGAACTCATTTATTTTCCATAAACCAAAAGATATTGTATCTGGTGATTTCTTCTGGTTCCATGAAAGTAATAATAGAGTCTTTGTAGCAACAGTTGACTGTAATTCAAACGGTGTACCTGGTGCAATGATGAGTATCATTGGCACTTCATTATTCAGAGAAATTGTAGAAGTTCGAAATATTACTTCACCTGATGAGATCCTGGAAGCAATGAATGAAAGGATTACTACCCACTTAAATCAGAAAATTAATAATAATACTGATTCATTGGATATCTCTCTATGTGTTATTGACAAGAGAAATAATGTATTAGAGTTTGCTGGTGCTAATACCTCAATGGCGAGAATTAAAGATGGTAAATTCTATATTATCAAAGGAACTCCGTCTTCTATTGGTGGTAATGAAGATGATGAAACATTCTTTAAGAAACATACATTTGATATTAATGATGATGCTGAATATTTCATGTTTACTGATGGATACCAAAAACAAATTGGTGGTAAACAAAAAGAAGCCTATGGCAATGAAAATTTCTTAAAAATGCTTTATGATAACTCTTCATTAGATATGTCTAAAAAGAGAACAGCTGTCCGTCGTTCATTTAATGATTGGATGGAAGATGAGTTAGTTCAAACAGATGACGTATTAGTACTAGGTTTTACAACGAAAGAAGAAGAATAAAATTACAATACAAAAAATCAGGGCTTCAGAATCTTAAGAATCTGAAGCCCTTTTTTTAATTTTGACTTTTTGCCAAAGCTTGTTTTATATCTGCTAAAACATCGTCAACATGTTCTAATCCAACAGAGATACGTATTAGGCCTGGAGTAATTCCAACGGCTAATCTTTCCTCTTCTGTTAACTTAGAGTGAGTTGTAGATGCTGGATGTGTAGCAATTGTTCTAGTATCTCCAAGATTAGAAGATTTAGAAATTAATGAAAGGCTATTCCAGAATTTCTTTCCTGCTTCCACTCCACCCTTTACTTCAAAAGAAACTAAAGCTCCACCCAATTTCATTTGCTTCTTTGCTAACTCATACCCTGGATGAGAAAGTAAGAATGGATATTTTACCAACTCCACTTCAGGCATACTTTCAAGAGCTGTAGCAACAGCCATTGCATTTTCACAATGTTTCTCCATTCTTACTGATAGTGTTTCAAGAGATTTAGATAAAATCCAACCATGGAAAGGTGATAACGCAGGACCTGTGTGTCTTGCCATAAATTTCACTTTTTCCATCGCTTCTTTTGAACCTAAAATTGCACCTGCAAGAACTCTTCCTTGTCCATCAATAAATTTAGTTGCTGAATGAGTTACTATATGAGCTCCTAATTTTAATGGATTCTGTAGATAAGGTGTAGCAAAACAGTTATCAACATTTAACAATACATTATGCTTATCTGCAATTGCTCCTAAAGCTTTTATGTCAATTATATCCAATGCTGGATTAGATGGTGTTTCTATGAAGATCATCTTCGTAGTAGGCTGAATGGCTTTTTCAAAACCTTCTAAATCATCTATATCAACATATGTATGAGAAACTCCCCATTTAGGAAGTAATTGAGTTAAAATTTGGTGAGTTGAACCAAATAATGATCTCGAGGCAACAATATGATCTCCTTGACTTACAAAAGAAGCAATACTTAAAAACATAGCTGCCATTCCAGATGAAGTAGCAATACCTGCTTCTGCACCTTCTAATTGTACAAGTTTATCAATAAACTCATCGTTATTAGGATTAGAATATCTTGAGTAAATATTCCCTTCTACTTCGTCTGAAAATAATGCATTTGCATGATCAGCATCTTCAAAAGTAAAACTTGAAGTAGCATAAATTGGCACTGAATGTTCTCTATTGTGAGAACGTTGTGTTTGTGCCCTTACCGCAATTGTTTCAAAATTCTTCTCTTCTTGGCTCATATTGTTTGTTAGTTAAACTTGGTTGTAAAATCGCACCAATAATACTAATTATTATTTTAAATCAATCTTTTCTCGAAATATATTAAGCTTCAATAATTTCGAAAGAATGAGTAATTTTTGCTGTTGATTTCACCATTTCAGCTACTGAACAGTATTTTTCTACGGCTAGTTCTACTGCTCTTTTTGCTTTAGCTTCATCAATTTTACCATATAAATTAAAATGAACATGTACTTTTTCAAATGGCGCTGGAACTGCATCATAACGGTCTCCATCCACTGAAATTTTTACATCTTTAATTTCTTGGCGTTGTTTTTTTAAAATATGAATTAAATCAAAACATGCACAACCGGCAACACCTGTCAATACTAATTGCATAGGGCTAAAGGCACTACCTTGACCCAAACCGTCCATTTTACCTTTACCTGCATCTAAAAATAATGTATTTCCTTCTTCAGAAGTTGCCTCAAACTTCACTCCCTCGTTAACTCTTTTTAATTCAATTTTCATGATCTAATGAAATTTTTATTCTCAATTATTTGTTCCCTAACCAAAGGTTTGATAAAATTACAAAATACAAACTAAAATAAGGTACTATGAAAAGTATTACTGTAGAAGAATTAAGAGAATTACAGGAAAACAACGCTGATTTCCAACTAATAGATGTTAGAGAAGAGTACGAATTTGATGAAGCTAACCTTGGCGGCGTGTTAATTCCATTAGCAACAGTCATTGATGAGGCGGATCAAATCAGTAAAGATAAGCGTGTGATTATTCACTGTCGTAGTGGTAAAAGATCAGCAAATGCAATTGCTGCTTTAGAAGAAATGAAAGGTTATACTAATCTTGAAAACCTTGAAGGTGGTATTTTAGCATATATTGATGCTTACGGCTTAGAGGACTAATCCCTTTAATTCACAACATTTTAAGCCTTTTTGAAAGAGATTTAAATCTATTTTCAAAAAGGCTTTCTTTTTATTTAAAAGGATTGACCATATTTGTCTTATTATTAAATACATAACATAAATAGAATGTCTGATACATTATCAATTGTTATTTTTCAAGGTACTGAATCTGATTTGTGGCCTTCAGTAATGAAAATTCGTAAAGAAGTGTTTGTTGAAGAACAAGAAATTGATCTTTCTTTAGAATTCGATGAATTAGAAACTGAAGCCTATCATTTATTAGTATTGGATGATGGTCGTCCTGCAGGTGTATGTCGATTTTACAATACTGACAAAGGTTATAAATTAGGTAGATTTGCTGTTTCTAAAGCTTTCAGAGGCCAAGGAATTGGAAATGCATTGTTACAGGCTAGCCTTTCTGAAATCGAAGAAATCGCAAAAGAAGGTACACGTTTATACCTTCATGCTCAAACATATGCTACAAAATTTTACGAAGATGAAGGTTTTGTAGTAAAAGGAGATGAATTTATGGAAGATGGTATTCCTCATGTTTTAATGGAGCAATATCTTTAGTTTTAAATCCAACTTATTAGAGCCTTTTGCTGTTGTAACAGTGAAAGGCTTTTTTATTACACATACTTTATGTCTCCAATCTCTTACACTCCTACTTTTCCTTTAAATCAATTTATCCAGGTTATTTGGTGTGATGAAAAAAATAATCATTCTCTAAGTAATGTACATCATGCGGCATTATTTACTGAACTGATTTTTAATTATGGAGATGAATTTATAGTCAAAGGACAAAATATTTCAAAAGATAGTTTCACACAAGTTGAACACACCATTTCAGGTTTAAAAACTTCTCCTTTTGAAACTATTGTAAATGGGCATTATAAATCTATTGGGCTTTTACTACATCCTTATTGCTATGGCTTAATGTATGAAAAATTAGGAAGTTCACTTTTAAAAGAAGTTTCAGATATCTTATTTGAAAACTTCTTTAAGAAGAAAATACCTGATTACATCTACCTTGAAAAACAATTACTACGACTTTTTGATCCTTCACAATTAGATCCTAAAATTCTTCAGTTTGAACGATATATCTCTACTCGATCATTAGAAAAAGGTATATTAAAAGAGGTAAGTGAAGAAGTCAATCTTTCTCAGAAAAGCTTCATCAATAAATTCAAAAAGTACTACCACCTCACTCCTAATCAATATATTAAACTCAAAAAAGTAGACAAAGCCATTCAATTAATTCAACAATCTAAAGGAAATAAATTAGTAGAAATTGGCTTAGAAGCTGGTTTTTACGATCAGGCACATTTTATCAAAACATTTAAACAATTCAGTGGTCAACTCCCCAAAAACTTCAAGAAAAATCAATAGGGTAAATTTTATACAATTTCCTTAAATTACTAATCTCGATCTTTGTCCTATCATTAAACCAAAAAGAAATGGAAAACAGAAACAAAGTATATATCGCGACTAGTATTGATGGTTATATTGCAGACCGAAATGAAGGATTAGAATGGTTAGAGATGGTACCAAATCCAGATAATGACAGTATGGGGTTTCCTGAATTTATGGACTCTATCGATGCTTTATTAATGGGAAAGAATACTTATCAAAAAGTATTAAGTTTTGGAATTGAATGGCCTTATAATAAGCCTGTGTATGTGTTAAGTACTACTTTAAATGAAATTCCTGAAGAATTAAAAGATAAAGTATTTTTAATAAATGGATCTATTAAAGAAGTCTTAAAAATGATGAATGACAAAGGTTTACATAAACTTTACCTTGATGGAGGTCGTTTAATTCAGAGCTTTTTAAAAGAAGATTTAGTAGATGACTTGATCATTTCACAAATACCAGTTCTATTAGGGGGTGGTTTTTCTTTATTTGGAGAATTACCTAAGCATTTAGAATTTGAATTAAAATCATCTCAAGTTCTACTAAAACAGATTGTTCAAAATCATTATACTCGAAAAAGATAAATGAAAAAAGGCTAGATGAAAGTGATCATCTAGCCTTTTTATATAACCAAGAGATTTGATTAGTAATCTCCTAAAGTCTCTTCTAATTGTGCTAAAGCAGCTTCAGTTTGCTCTGCATTTGGAGCTACACCATGCCACTTGTGAGTACCTACCATAAAGTCGATAGGGAATCCCATTTCAGTTTTCATGATAATCATGATAGGCTTACCATTACCTGAAAGCTCTTTTGCTTGTGTTAAAGCTGCATCTAATTTTTCCATATCGTTACCATCAGCAACAATAGTTTCCCAACCAAATGCTTTGTATTTCGCTTCGATATCGATCAAGCTTAATACATCAGATACATCACCATCGATTTGACGGTTATTGTAATCGATCACACCTACTAAGTTATCAATTTTGTTATGAGCAGCATACATTGCAGCTTCCCAAATTTGACCTTCTTGTTGCTCACCGTCACCCATTAGACAGTAAACCATTTTGTCATCGTTGTTTAATTTCTTTGTCAAAGCAGTACCAGCAGCCACTGATAAACCTTGTCCTAATGAACCTGATGCCATACGTACACCTTCTAAATGCTCGTACGGAGTTGGGTGCCCTTGTAATCTTGAATCGATTTTTCTGTGAGTAGCCAATTCAGAAACAGGGAAGTATCCAGCTCTAGCCAATGTGCTATAAAAAACAGCTGAAATATGACCATTAGAAAGATAGAAAACATCTTCACCTTTAGCATCCATGTTGAACTCTTTATTGTGTTCCATGTGCTTGAAGTAAAGTGCTACAAATAAATCCGCACAACCTAGAGCTCCGCCCGGGTGACCGTTTCCTGCACCGTTAACCATTCTAACGATGTCACGTCTTACTTGAGACGCTATTCTTTTTAATTCTGCTATCTCTGCCATCTTCTTTGATGTAAGCTATTAATATGTTTGATGAGGTTACCCTCACGTTTTATTTCTAATTGCAAACTTAACCAATTATCTGTTTAGTATGCTCTTTCGTCTTCACCTTTTTAATAATATCAGTTAAAATTCTGTTTTCATCAATGATAAACGTCGTTCTAACTGTTCCCATATACTCTTTTCCAAAAGTCTTTTTCAATTGCCAAGTTCCATAAAGGTCATGAACCTTGTGGTCAACATCAGCAATCAAAGGGAAAGGTAATTCGTATTTATCGATAAACCTTTGGTGACGTTCAGCAGCATCAGTACTTACGCCTAGTACTACATAACCATCAGCCAATAATTTTTCGTAATTATCTCTCAAATCACATGCCTGTGCAGTACAGCCGGGTGTCATATCTTTAGGGTAAAAATAGAGCACTACCTTTTTTCCTTTATAATCAGATAATTTGATAGGATTACCATTTTGATCAATACTTTCAAAATCAGGTGCTTTTTGTCCGATTTCTAATGACATATTTTTCGTATTTAAGGTTAATATTTTTTACTGAAGCAAATGTAAAATTTAACCAAGATAGATACAAAGAAAAGTGATTAGGATGTCATTTTAATTTATACTTCGATGAAGAAATGAAAGGAATTCTGACTAAGTTTACATCTATATTCATTCATTTTTTTAAAACAACATTGGAATACGTTTTTTTTACGATAGTTATCTTTTATCTTTTTTATTTAAGAAAGATGCTTGTTGCTTGGAATCAACTTCCTACAGTAACAACTCTTTCTTTTGATCACATTTCCGTTACTGTTGTAGTTGCCTTAAGAAACGAAGAAGACAATGTAAAAGCATTGCTAGATTCTTTTCAATTACAAACGCACTCCAATTTTGAAGTGATTCTCATCAATGATCATTCTGAGGATCAAACTTCCCAAAGAATAAAAGAATCGCTTTCATTCTATTCTTTTGATATTCAACTAGTCGAACTCAACCTAGATGAAAAGGGTAAAAAAATGGCAATAAGAAAGGGTGTTGCTCTTTCGGAAAGTGAATTAATTATGACTACAGATGCAGATTGTTTACATTCTCCTTTATGGATAGAAACTTTTGTAAGGTATTATTCCCAATTCAATAAGCCAAAAATGTTATCAGGTCCTGTCAAATTCTCTCCAACTCATAATTTTTTTGAGGAAAGTCTCACAGTTGAGTTTGGAAGTTTAATTTTAACGGGGGCTGCATCTATTGGTTTAAATACTCCGAATATGTGTAATGCTGCTAATTTAGGTTTTCAAAGAACAGCTTTTCTTGAGCAAAATAATTATGCTGAACACGCACATATCCCAACTGGTGATGATGAATTTTTCTTACATCAAATCGCCAAAGAAGATCCTTCACAGATAAAATTTATCAAAGATAAAAATGGAATTGTAACTACAACTCCACCTCATTCTTTTGGTCATTTTATTCAGCAAAGGATTCGTTGGGCAAGTAAATGGAGGCATTATAAAAATAAAGGACCACAATGGAGTGCAATTTCAGTATTTTTCCTACATTTTAGTTTTATATTTGCCTTATGTCAATTATTAATTGGCTTTGGGAATTGGTATATATTTGGTACTGCTTTATTTTTTAGAATCATCGGAGAATATTTTTTTAATAAAGCTATTTTAAAATGGCAAGGAGATAAAGAACTGTCGAAATATTCATTTTTACTTTCTTTGTTATACCCTTTTTATGCATTTGGTATAGGTTTATTAGCTACTTTTACAAAGTATTCATGGAAGAATAGAAAATTTGATGTTTAATTTCCCAAATTTATTATTTTTGAAGTAAGACAAATTTTTTATGACTGATATTGAATACGACATTCTAGATGAACTTTATTTTGTAGTCGATTTTAAAGTACTACTTAACGAAACTCAACTCTCTGAAGATAATTTGAAAAACGAATTAAAAAAACTGATCGAAAAAGGATGGGTACGTTCGTTTACTTCACCTGATGAAGAAATTGAAATTGATCTTTCAGATTTTGATGCTCAATATTCATCCTTATATTATCTTGCTTCTAAGAAAGGCTTATTAGCACACAATTCTCAATAACAGAACTTACTTTATTCATTTAATTGCATAGATGACAGCGTACGAAGTACATAAATCACCATCACATTTTGTAAAGAAGAGACTTAGAAAAAACACTCCTGCAATGTTTTCCATTGTCTATATTTTCGTATTGACATGTATGGCAATTGCGGGCTACCTCATTATGCCTGATGGTACGCACTTTGCAAACGATGGTTTATTGGAGGCAGCAAAAAAGCCACCAATGTTTTCAGTTAAAGTTTTAAAGAAGAAAAAAGATATCATCATTCATACTCCGTCTGTATTGGAGATCTTGTTGAATGGAGAAGAAAATAAATTTTTTGAAATCCCCATAGTGGGTGATCCTAGAATTGAAGGGGACTCTGTGTTTTTTATTATTTATCCTGGCTTGGAGAAAAAAACACTACATACCACTAAAAGATTAGAAGAAGGACTTCCTTTAGTAGAAATAGTAAAATCAATTTATTCATCTCCTTCAGAAATTCTTGGAAAAAACTTACCACACAATTATATCACAAGAGGTGACTCTACGATTTATCTCAACGAAAGACAAAATGTTCAAAAGGCTTATCGTAGTGATTTAATTAAAGAATTTAATACAAAACACATTGAAGAAAAGACTTTTATTTTAGGTACAGATAAAATTGGTCGTGATGTTTTAAGTCGATTGATCTTTGGCTCTAGAGTTTCTTTGACAATTGGGTTTATATCATTGATTATCTCATTAAGTATTGGTATTTTAATAGGGTCATTAAGTGGGTATTTTGGAGGATATATTGATAAAGTTTCCTTATGGTTGATGACTATTACTTGGTCAATACCTGCTATCATGCTTGTAGTTGCAGTAAGATTAGCACTACAAAGTGAAGGTGTTTGGGTAACTTTTGTTGCTGTAGGTTTAACAATGTGGGTTGAAGTAGCTCGTGTTGTAAGAGGGCAAATTCTATCCATCAAACAACAAGATTATGTAGAAGCTGCTAGAGCATTAGGTTTCTCTAATACACGTATTATTCTACATCATATACTACCTAATGTACTAAGTCCTTTGGCTGTAATTTGTGCTTCAAATTTTGCCTCTGCAATTTTAATAGAAGCCGGTTTGAGCTTCCTAGGTTTAGGTGGACCTCCATCGATGCCATCATGGGGAACAATGATCAAAGAAGGGCTTTCAGAATTAACACCTAGTGGACATTGGCATTTAATCATTTTCCCTTGTCTCGCTATTAGCCTTACCGTTTTGGCTTTTAATTTAATCGGTAATGGATTGAGAGATGCTTTCGATCCACATTCAAATAAGAAATAACATAAATACTGTATATATAACCTATGGCAAATCCTATTGATAAAAGATTAATGCTGAAAGAAATGCAACTAGAGTCTTTATTTGAGACTATTAGTGCTATTAACGCAAATCAATCAGAAGAAGATCTTTATACGATTTACAAACTTACACTGTCATCTAACCCAAGTATTACTCATTTATTACTTTTTGTATTTGATGAGGATTCTCAAGAACATGTACGTTTTGTTAATTACGGAAACCATGACCATGAGTTGACGGAACGCTTTCCGAAATCTTTTGAAGAATATACCAAAACTACAGTATTAAAAAATAGACCTGAAGGATTTCAGCATTTCGATACAATTATTCCAATTAAGCATAAAAATACAGTATTAGCCTATGCTTTAGTTGGAAATGCTCCTGACAAGCATATCGATTTTCATGATGCCAACTTTACAGAAGCACTTAGTAATATTATTCTTGTAGCGATTGAGAATAAAAAGTTAGCACGTAAGGAAGAACGCCAGAAAGAAACAAAGAAACAGCTTGAAATTGCATCCCATGTACAAACTATGCTTTTCCCTAAAGCATTACCATATGGAGATGACGAACCCGTATCTATTCACGCGAGTTATATGCCTCACCATTCGATTGGTGGAGATTATTATGACTTTATTCAAATGACAGATACAAAATTCTTAATTTCAATTGCTGACGTATCTGGCAAAGGTGTTCCTGCTGCTATTTTAATGTCCAACTTCCAAGGGACTATTAGAGCTTTAGCTAGAAGAAATATGGATATCGAGAGTATTGTTCATGAAGCAAATACTCAAATTCTAGAAAGTGCTCAAGGTGAAAATTTCATTACAGCTTTCTTTATGGTGTACGATATCGATACACAATGCATTCACTACATTAACGCTGGTCACAACCCTCCTTTCCTATATCATGAAAGTAAATTCTCTCGTTTAGAAGAAGGTACAACAATTTTAGGGTCATTCACAAAATTACCTTTCATTGAAGTTGGAGAAATTAATAACTTGCGAAAGTTCTTCGTATTTGGGTTCACTGATGGTTTCACTGAAACCTACAATGATGAAGATGAAGAACTTGGAGATGACAAATTAGAGGAATTCTTGAATGCAAATATTCAATTTGATCAGAAAAAAATGCATAGAAATCTTATTGCCCTCCTAAATACTTTCAAGGGACATCAAGCCTACGCTGATGACATTACTTTGTTATCTTGTAGAGTGGACCTTGACAAGCAATAAACACATATTTATTACTTATATTTTAAAAATTACTAACCAAAATTTAAATGCAAAAGCTCGAATTAAATAGCTTCATGCAGGGTTTAGTCAGAAGAAATCCTGGACAACCTGAATTCCACCAAGCGGTAGAAGAAGTTGCCGAAAAATTGATTCCTTTTATCAATGAAAATCCAAAATACTTAGAGGCGTCTATTCTTGAAAGAATGACTGAACCTGATCGTGTGATCAGCTTTCGTGTTACTTGGATGGATGACGCAGGAAATATTCGTGTAAATAGAGGTCACCGTGTTCAATTTAACGGTGCAATTGGACCTTACAAAGGAGGTTTGAGATTCGACAAATCTGTAACGTTAGGTACTTTAAAATTCTTAGGATTCGAACAAGTATTAAAGAACTCATTAACTACACTTCCTATGGGTGGTGCTAAAGGTGGTTCTGACTTTAATCCTAAAGGAAAAACAGATGCAGAAATCATGAGATTCTGTCACGCATTTATGACAGAATTATATAGACATATTGGTAAAGATACTGATGTTCCTGCCGGTGATATTGGTGTAGGTGGTAGAGAGGTATCTTACATGTTTGGTCAATACCGTCGTATCGCTAATGAATTTACAGGTGTTTTAACAGGTAAAAACTTAGCATTTGGTGGATCAAACGCAAGAACTGAAGCTACAGGTTATGGTTCAGTATACTTTGCAAGAGAAATGCTTGCAGTAAGAAATGATGACTTCAAAGGTAAAGTAGCTGTTGTTTCTGGTTCTGGTAACGTAGCTCAATATACTACTGAAAAACTTATTCAATTAGGTGCTACAGTAGTAACACTTTCAGACCGTGGTGGTTATTTACATGATCCAGACGGTATTGGAGAAGAGAAATTAGCACATATCATGCAATTAAAAAATGTGGATAGAGTTTCTCTTGAAGAATATACTAAGAAGTACCCTAATGCTTCTTACCATGCAGGTGAAAGACCTTGGGGCGTTAAAGCTGATCTTGCATTCCCTTCAGCAACTCAAAACGAGTTAGATGAGAAGGATGCTGAGAAACTGATGGCTAATGGTTGTATTTTAGTATGTGAAGGAGCAAACATGCCTTCTACAATTGGTGCAATCAAAATATTTGAGAAAAATCAAATCATGTACGGTCCTGGTAAAGCTGCTAACGCGGGTGGTGTAGCAATTTCAGGTCTTGAAATGACGCAAAACTCAATGCGTTTACAATGGAGCTTCGAAGAAGTTGATGAAAAACTTCAAGATATTATGAAGAAAATCCATAATAAATGTCTTAAATATGGTCAAGAAGATGGATGGGTTGACTATGTTAAAGGTGCAAATATCGGTGGCTTTGTAAAAGTTGCGGATGCATTATTAGCTTATGGTGTGATCTAATCACTTTGAAAATAGATAAAAAAGCCACGTTCTAATTTAAGAATGTGGCTTTTTTTATTTATAAGTCTCAATAAAATTGAATTGTAATCTTAGTTTAATCAAAAAAAACGTCTACTTTTGATAAGAAGCAGACGTTTTCTCAATTATTTAGTATTCTAGAAACCAAAACCTGAAGCATTCATCGAAGAATAACCTGAAGTGGATAATGTATATTTACGATTAGTGAAGCTTTTAGCTTGGTACAACTCCACAACTTTTGTTGTTTTATCTGTAATTTGAGCTCCTAATATTACTTCACCTTCCTGTAATTGAATTCCAGCAGCTTGAGCAAACATTTGAGTAGCACTCTGTAAACCTTTAGCGGGAACAGAGATTTTACCAACGTATAGCTGAATTGATAAATTGTCTCTTTCTCCTTCAAAAACTCTACATTTACTACCCAGGATTTCTTTCTTTACTTTTTTATTTTCTACTGCTTTGATATTTCCAATACCTATTGCGTCAATTTTACCGATATCTAATGTAGATTCTACTGCTACCTTTTGTCCCATCATTCTCACTAAAGCAGTAAATTTTTTAGTTTTGAAATCTGACAACATATATTGAGCTCCATCATCTTCACTCATAACAAGTCTTGTAGCCATATAATCTTGAGCACCAATCATTAATTTTATTTGAGGATACTCTCTAACCTGACCATTTACACTCTTTTCAATAATTATTTGATTATCGAAAGGGTAATTACCATTCTCTTGAGCAAAAACGGAAATTGCACTAATTAAAAGCAGAAAAGTTAACTGTATGAATTTCATAATTCTATTTTTTCAATAATAGGTCTACTATATATTCTTGTTTATCAAAAATACATATATACAATTATAATAAAGTCAATTAAATCAATAAGGTTTTCAAAATAACTTTAAGAAACTTTAATTATTTGGCTTCGGCTTCTTCTTTTTTCTTCTTTTTCTTTTTTAAAGGTTTAAAAACAATATTTCTATTGTATTCATGATCGATTAATACCTCTCCTTTTTTGATCAATTGGATTTCTGATCTTTCAGGGTTTAAATGATCCATACTGATTCCGGCTGAGTTCATTCCTTTCCCTTCCTTAAGTGTAATATCAATTTTATTACTCATTGATCTATAAGTACCTTCATACTCATAAAAGCTTCCGTCAGCAAAGTCTAATGTATAATGTACGTCTCCATTATTTTCAAAAGTAAAAACAATGGTACCTGCAGATCTTTTATTAATAAATATCTTACCTTTTTTCTCATCTAATCTACCATCAGCAAACGATAAATAAGAAAAGCATAAAGAAAGGGTTAATAAGATTAGATTTTTAAGTTTCATAAGTATCTGATTTGATAATTACCTACTACCTACGTGTAAGACATTGATTTAAAATGACTTCAGAAACATTCATTTAAAAATTATAATCCTATTTAACAAAAAAAGCCCCCTGATAATCAGGGGGCTTCCATATCATTAACTAATTAAGATTAAGCTTCAACTGCTACATCTTTCTTAGCAACTTCTTTCTTTGAAGTATCAAATACCACTGGAGCAGCGATAAAGATAGAAGAATAAGTACCGATCATGATACCTATGAATAATGAGAATGAGAATCCTCTCAATGCTTCACCACCGAATAATAATAATACTGCGATTACTAGTAATGTAGTGAATGAAGTAATGATAGTACGATTTAATGTACCGTTGATTGCAGAGTTCATTACATCAATTACTTTTGATCCAGATGTAGCTTTCTCGTTTTCTTCACGAACACGGTCAAATACTACCACTGTATCGTTAATTGAGTAACCAATTACTGTTAAGATCGCTGCAATAAATACTTGGTCTAATTCGAAACCAGCACCTAACATGTTTGCAATACCAAATGCACCAAATACAACTAATGTATCGTGAATTAAGGCAGCAATCGCACCAATACCGAAGTTTGCCTTACGGAAACGTAACCAGATGTAAGCGAAGATACCTAATAATGAGAATAATACCGCTTCAGCAGCACCATCCTTGATATCATTTGCAATTGTAGCTCCTACTTTAGAAGATGAAGAAATTACGAATGTACCTTTATCTGCTTTTTGCTTATCTGAGAACTTAGCACCTGTGAAAGTTTCAATACCTTTCACGATAGCACCTTGTACTTTAGCATCTGCTTCAGATGATTCTTCTTTGTTTAAGTAAGCTGTAGTAATTTTTAAAGTCTTATCGTTACCGTAAGTTTTTACTTCAACAGATTTACCTTCAACTTCTTTTACGATTGAACCTTGTAATTTAGAAGGGACTACTGCTTCATCAAAAGTCACAACATAAGAACGACCACCAGTGAAATCCACACCTAAGTTTAAGCCATTCACTGCAAGTGAACCAATACCTAAAACGATGATGATTGCTGAGAATGCATAAGCAATTTTACGCTTACCCATGAAGTCATAGTTTGATTGTCCAGCTAATTTCGAAGATAAAACAGTTTCGAAGTTTAATTTAGTGTTTTCACCATATTTCTTAGTGAAGTGAGAAACGATTAAACGAGAAATGAATACTGCTGAGAAGAATGAACAAACAATACCGATCATTAATGTAACTGCGAAACCTTTGATTGGGCCCATACCGAATACATAAAGGAAAGCACCAGTTAATAATGTAGTTAAGTTGGCATCAAAGATTGTCCAGAATGCACGGTCATAACCATTGTTGATTGCTTCTAAAATACCTTTACCAGCTCTTTGCTCTTCACGAATACGTTCGAAGATTAGTACGTTGGCATCAATCGACATACCGATTGTTAATACGATACCTGCAATACCTGGTAAAGTTAATGCTGCACCAAGCTCAGCAAGAATACCGAAGATAAAGAAGATGTTTGATAATAATGCAACATTAGCAATAACACCACCTTTAGCATAGTAAACGATCATAAATACGATTACTAAACTTAAACCTACAAGGATAGAAGTCATACCCTCAGATTGAGCAACTTTACCTAGTGAAGGACCAACTACTACTTCTTCGATGATACGAGTTGGAGCTGGTAATTTACCTGCTTTTAAAACGTTAGCTAAATCTTTTGCTTCGTTGATATCAAATGAACCAGTAATTTCTGAACGACCACCGTCAATTTCTGAATTTACAGTTGGAGCAGTATATACTTCGTTATCTAATGCGATAGCGATACGACGACCTAAGTTTTGGCCAGTCATTTTCTTCCATTTCTTAGCACCTTCTACGTTCATTGACATAGAAACTGCTGGCTGTGATCTTTGGTCGAAAGTTTGGATAGCGTCTGTAATTACATCACCACCAAGTTTCGCTTCACGATCTTTCTTTACTACGAATAATTCGTAGAAGCTAATTCCATCTGTAGTTGCTAAAGGCTTGTGAGCCCATAAGAATTTCATATCTGAAGGAACTACTGACATTATGCTTGCATCACGTAACATAGCGTTAACTGCTGCAGTATCATTTTCAGAGTAAACTAAACCACCTTGCATTTTTGATAATAAAGGAGAGATTACGTTTTCGTCTACTTTAGCTGAATCTGCAGCTACGTCTGTAGAATCACCTTCGAAAAGGGCATCTTCAGATTTCACTTCTTTTTCTGCAACTTCTACAGGTGCATCACCTGCTAATTTCTTACGAGCTTCTTCTTGTTTCACCCACTCTTGGTTCATTTGGAAAATGAATGGTTGAGCTTCTTGGTTAGTCCAAACTTCTAAAAACTCTAATTTTGCAACACCTTGTACTAAGTTACGCACACGCTCAGGGTTATCTACACCTGGTAATTCGATTGCGATACGGTTAGTACCTTTAAGACGTTGGATGTTAGGTTGAGTAACACCAAATTTATCAATACGAGTACGGATAATTTCAAATGCTCTATCTACTGCACCGTCAACTTCGCTATTAACTAAATCAACAACTTGTTGGTTTGGTGAGTTGAAAGAAATACGACCACGGTTTGCTGAAGAAGCAAAGTAAGTCGCGAAAGGAACGTTAGGAGCAGTTTCTTCTAAAGCATCAAAAAAGTTTGCTGTGAAAGAAGCTCTATTTTCGTCCTCAGAAGCAATTTTTAATGCTTCTTCGAAAGCATTGTCAATGTTTGCTCCTGCCATAGCTCTGATGATCTCTACTGGAGAAACCTCAAGAGTTACAGCCATACCACCTTGTAAGTCAAGACCAAGTGCTAATTCTTTGTTTTTAACTTCTTCATAAGTGTAAGAAGTAAAACCTAGATCGTACACTGGAGTTTTCCAAACTGAGTCGATATAAGCTTGCTTTTTAAAATAGTCTACATGACCTTTTTCGTCCATTGCGTATTTGTCTGCGTCTCCTTGAATGCTATTCGAAACGACAGAGAATGATAAGTCAAATACACTGATAAGGGTTACGAAAACCGCGATTAACAGGATAAATCCTCTATTTCTCATAGTTGTAATAATAATACTATATGATAGCTGAATGATTAATTTTAAAAATATATGTACACACGGCAGTTTACTGTAGACAAATAGGATATTATACTACAACAAATGCGTAAAAATTGTGTCGATACGTAAGAAGGGAAAAAAGTTATGGGGCATTAGGTGCTGCATAATAAGTATATATGCAGTCTGCTGTCACAGAAAGTGTTTGCTCTACAAGATGCTTTGTAGGCATTAGTTTTAGCGTAGGTTTGAGAACCAAACGGAAGTTTTCAACTTTAGGAAGTGTTTTTACGAAAACATTACACCAATGAATAGTTTCTGTACTTTGTGGTAAAGCATTCGATTGCTCTTTTAGTACATTGTACGTTTCTTGTTGATGATCTTGTTCGCCTTCCTCATGATCAACATTATTATTGACAGAAACTACAGTATCATTTGTATCCACATTAATAGCATACACTGCTTCAGCCCCTAGTGCTGTAAGCATTAGTATCGCCATTAAAAATGGGAATAGTTTAAATGATATTTTAGTATTTCTCTGCATAGTAAAATGTTATCGATAGCAAAAATAGGAATCATTTAGAAATTATCACAGTTTAGAGTTAGTTTTTTTTATTTCAAAAGCACAACAGATTCTAAGAATAGTTAAATTCCAAAGGAACTATATCTTCAAAAACTCTCCCTATGCCATGAAATTCAGCGTATTGAGTACACTTTTTCTTAAAATGTGTCCAACATCAGTTTTAATATTTATTTTCAAAATAACTTTTAATAAAGGAAACTTTAGTAACGAGATGTAAACAAAAAGCCACCTTTTCATGTTCATTCAAAAAAATAATACCATGAAATATAGACTTCTCTCTCTTATAGTTATCCTTTTGTTAGGATGTAATAATGATGAACCACAGATTAATTCTTCAAATAATACAACAAACTCTTCTACAGGCTCCATCTCATATTCTGTCCCACTAGAATCATTGTCTATGCTTGCCTTAGGAGATTCTTATACAATAGGGGCTAGTGTAAATAAAGAAGACCGATGGAATGAACAATTAAAACATCAATTAGAAAGAAAAGGTTACCAAATTGGTGATATCAAATATATTGCTCAAACGGGTTGGACTACTACTCGCCTATTATCAGCTATTGAAAGGGAAAATATTCAACAAGAATATGATATTGTAACTCTTTTAATAGGAGTCAATAATCAATTTCAAGGCATCAATATGGATGTTTTTGAAGAAGAGTTTAATGAGTTACTGGATTTGGCCATTGATTTTGCTGATGGGAATGCTGATAAAGTTATCGTTTTAAGTATTCCTGATTATGGATACACTTATTCTACCCCATCTTCTTTCATTACACAACAAATCAATCAATACAATTACTTAAAAGAAAATATTTGTAGAAATAAGAATGTAGTATTTCATAATATTACTTCTATCTCAAGAATGGTTCAAGAAAGACCTGAGTTAATTGCTACAGATGGTTTACATCCTTCTGGCACTATGTACCAATTATGGGTCAATGCTATTATTGACGATGTCTTTGAACAATTTCTAGTGCCTGAAAACTAATGTTTAGTTTAATTCTTCAATAAATTGAATAAGATTATCACCAAATTTTTCCCATGACATTTCTTCCTTGAGTATTTGGATATGATCTCTGTAGATTTTCTCATCCCTGCCAAAGAAAGTATTGAAAGCATTTAATAGATGATCCACCGTAGCTGTTGGAACTATTTCTCCTGTTTTACCATTTTTCACTAATTCTTTTAATCCTCCTACATCAGTAGCGATTATTGGAACTTCAAAATGTAAAGAAACTGCTGTAACACCACTTTGAGTAGCTGATTTATAAGGCAAAACACAAACATCTGCAGCTGAGAAATAATTGGTCACTTCTTGATCTGAGATGTAATTGTTGAAACAATATATTCTGTCCTTGTTTTGATTAGCATCAATGAGTTGCTGATATTTTTCAAAAGAGCCATACACTTCACCAGCTATCACGAGCTGATATTCATCTCCCATTACATTAAAAGTTTCTATCAAAAGATCTAAACCTTTGTAATCACGAATAAATCCGAAAAATAATATCGTCTTTTTTAACGGATCAATTTTTAAAACTTCTCTTGCCTTTTCTTTTGATTTAATTTCACCAAAATGATCATAAAGAGGATGAGGCCTTAACATGGATGGTTTATTGGGTTCGTATATTCTTAAATCTTTTTCAACTGCATCACTCATTGTGATAAAAGCATCGTGCTGATTTAGAAAGTATTCCGTGAAAGGTTTATCAAAAAAGCGTCCCTCATGCGGTATTACATTATGTAATAAACCTACCACCTTACAGTTTTTCTTAACCAATTTAGCAACTGTACCACAAGATGGACCAAAGAAAGACATCCAAAACTGTGTTATTACAACATCTGGATTAAACTTATTAATTTCCTTAGCTGTAGAAAAATAAGATATGGGATTAATAGAATCTAGAATTTCTATACTTTCAATTTTTTCTGAGATATCATTTTCATCTACATATTGCGACTTTCCCGGAAATAAAAAATCTGGATATTGTCTTTTAAATGTAAATGCTTTTACATCGTGTCCTTCCTTTTCCAACGCTTTATATAATGCTCCTCCAAACTGAGCAATTCCTCCTCTAAAAGGATAAAAAGTGGATAAAAATGCTATCCTCATATTTATTGATTGTATTCTACTCTAATTCTGAATTCTTGATTCACAGCTCCAATCTTCTTGGCTACTTGTTCAGAAATTTTAATAATGACTCCTTCCTCAATAGATTGATCAGGTAAGGCTGCAACCACTCTTACGATTGCTTCCATATCATTATTAGGATTGATAACTTTGATATATGACCCTACAGTTTCCTTTCTATGTAAAGCCATTAATTTACTTGTATTATTAGGTAAATCAACGACTTGACCATTTCCTCTTTCTACTTTTTGCATTGGAATATCATATTCCTTTGCTTCTTCTTGAGTTAAATCTGCAAAACTTTTGGATTGTACTTCCTGCTGTTTCTTATCTACCGTATTGAGTTCACCTGTAATACTAACTACAATTTGTTGACCATTTGAAAGTATATGATCTGGAAGATAAGCATTCCATACTGCTAATGAGTCTACTGGAACTTGGTAAATATAAGCGACATCTCTCAATGTTTCTCCTTCTTTTGCTGTGTAATAAACAGCTTCCTTGTAAAGCGATGAACGCGTTTTTAAAGTAGTTGCCGGTTTATCAAAGTTATTTTCTTTTACTTCTGTAACCGCAACAGTTTGTGGAATGGTTAATACTTGTCCAATTTTAATGACATTATTTTCTATACCATTTGCATCGATAATTTCTTGAACACTTATTTTATATAATCTTGAGATCGAAAAAAGTGTTTCTTGGTCTTCTACTGTGTGAGAAAGCGTAGTCTGTGCAAAAACTGAATCTAATGTTAATGTAAAAAAGAAAAGAATTACGATAAGAATTCTCATAAAGTTAATTGTTAATTTTCAAGGACTAATTGTTCGGGGTTTTGAGAGGAATTCCACACCATAGCTCTTTATTTTTAATATATAAGAGTGTGTTTTCAACGATAAAGAAACTATCCATAATCTGATTGCTTATTGTAGCATCAATGATTTCTTCGAATATAGAATTTCCCTCTCTGTCACAAATTAGTAGTTTTCTTTGAAGAACACCATTATTATTTTCATTGAAAACAAAAATTATTTCATTTAGTGTTTCAAAATAATGAATATCCGCCTCACTCACTTTATAATCTTTTTGAGTTAAGAATGTTTTTAAAGTGGTATGATGCGTCGTATTTATTGGATAAACGATAGGTAGATCAAAAAATTCCGCACTTAATAATCCTTGTGGGTCTTCTGTATTATCTTCTATTAGTGTGGCTTCTAAAATTGAAAGTTTCTGAAGCTTTTTTATTTTGGGGATTGCATTATCTTTTTCAAATTCCGAAAAATAAAGCATACCATCTTTGACCCCTGCCATAGAAACCCACCAATTTTCTTCTAATTGTAAGCCTTCCCAAAGCACTTCACCTGAAGTAACATTCAGCGCTGCAAAACTTACTTCTTTTTGGTCACCATCTCTCATCTCTAAAAGTATCACTTTTAAAGTAGCATCATACATTACTCTCCAAATGATGCCATGCGCTTCAAATGTATATTTATTTCTCAACTTTGTTTGTTTCTTCATGAATATGCCTCAAAGATCTATATATTCATTAATTTTTCAATATGAATGAATAAATAAAATCTCAATCTTTTCATGTACAACAAAATAATAAACCATTCTTCTTGAAAAGGTGTTAATAAATAGACAGTTTATATTAAATTGCTATCAAAATAAACTTTCAAGAAATGAAAAAATCGATATATATCCTCTTTTTACTTTTTTATAGTCTTACTAGTTTTGGAGACGAAAAAGAGCCTATTGTATATGTCTTTGATCTTAAAGCAGAAATAGACCCTAGGACATCTAGACATGTAGAAAATGCATTGGCTGAAGCTACAGAAAAAAATGCTGATTATGTCATCATTGATATGGATACCTATGGAGGAGCTGTAGATGATGCTGACCATATTCGCCAATTAGTATTGGACTATCCTAAACCTGTTTATGTGTATATCAATAAAAATGCTGCGAGTGCAGGTGCTTTGATTTCAATAGCTTGTGATTCAATTTATATGGATCAAGGAGCAAATATTGGAGCCGCAACAGTTGTGTTAGGCGGTACAGGTGAAAAAGCTCCAGATAAATATCAATCTTATATGCGTTCTATGATGCGTTCGACAGCTGAAGCGAATCATAGAGATCCTAAAATAGCAGAAGCTATGGTGGATCAAGATTTGGTTATAGAAGGTATTTCTAAAGAAGGTGAAGTTATCACTTTTACTACCGATGAGGCAATAAAAAATGGATACTGTGAAGCAGAAGTAACTTCGATAGCAGATATCATTAAACGTAATAATATTAATAGTTATACATTAAAGAGATACCAACCTACTGTCACAGAGGATATCATTAATTTCTTTTTAAACCCTTTTGTCAGTGGCATTCTGATACTAATTATTTTGGGAGGCATCTTCTTTGAATTACAGTCTCCTGGTATTGGTTTTCCTATAGCAGCAGCAATTATTGCAGGTATATTGTATTTAGTTCCTTATTATTTAAATGGAATGGCGGCCAATTGGGAATTACTTGTGATAGCTGTTGGTTTAGCATTCATCTTACTTGAAGTATTTGTGGTTCCTGGTTTTGGTATTACAGGAATTGCTGGTATTACCCTTACTACAGGTGGTTTGATTTTAGTGATGTTAAGTAATGACTTTTTAGACTTCACTTTTGTACCAAGTGTTAAAATAGCAACCGCATTAATCAGTGTTACTTCTGCTGTATTAGTTGGTGGAGGAACTGTATTCTTATTTGGACACAAATTAATTGGCAGCCCAATAATGAAAGGCGTTGTTTTAGATGATGACATGACTTCAACCAAAGGTTATACTGCTGATTTCTTAGTTACTTCACATATTGGAGCAACTGGGATTACACATACTGTTTTAAGACCTGCCGGTAAAATTAAAATTGAAGATGAAATTTTCGATGCTACTTCAGAAGGTGATTTCATTGGAAAAGATACCCCTATAGAAGTGATTGAACAAAATGGCTCCTCTTTAAAAGTTAGAGCCATAACGGTTTAAAATATTAATTCATCACTTTATGTTTGTGTTTTCTCTGGCTTGATTTCAATACGAGATGCAAGTACACTTTTGACATCCAAATGGATAAAAAGTACAAGATTAAAAGACTAAAACTTAAAGTGATGATCCCTTCTCCTACTCCCAATTTATCTATTAGTACACCAAATATCAATGTGAATGTTGCCGAGAATAGTGCCTTTACAAAAGCATTAAAAGATAATAATGTGGACAATAATTTTGAGGGTGTTTCATCTGCTATACATGTATTGATTAATGGGAAACGTACTGTATCAATCCAATAAATAAAGGCATACAAAAGAATAGCCATCCAGAAATTACTTTCTATATAAAACATTCCTGATAAAACTCCTAAGCATAATCCAGTTACTAAAGAAACCTCTAAAACTAATTTTTCAGACCCTATAGCTTTTCTTATTTTTTCAGCATTTCTTGAAGCAAAAGTGGAGATGATAAAAATTATCGAAAGTATCGTACCCACGACAATTCCAACTTTAGGACTATCCGCATTTGTTGTTTTTAAAAATGCAAAACTGATGGCCAATGTAGCTACTACGGGTTGCATAAAATCTTTAATCGATTCTAAGAATGAAGCATGCAAATTAGCATTACCGATTATTCTTAATAAAGAAGGCTTTTTTAAAATTAATAAAAGTTCTTTCCCTAAATTTTCAAATGGATACTTCGATAAGACCTGACTTTTATCTCTATCTAATTCATCTGGATATGATCTTATTATAAATACATTAATTACATAAGGAATTACCGATAATATAAAAATGATGCGGTAGGAATGTGTGAAATAAACGATAATACCACCAAGAATTGAAGATATAGCCATACCAAATTGTCCCCAACCTCTGACATCTCCATAATATTCCGTCTTATCACTTAACCAGCCTTTTTGTTCTAAATAAGTAATCAATATAGCTTCATTCGTTCCAATTCTGAACGTCTCTCCTATGCCAAAGAGTATGAACCCTATACATAGGTATAAGAAATGTGGTAAGGCAAAAAAGATAATAAATGAAGCAATATAGGCTGAATATGCTAGGATTAATATTTTCTTTCGGCCTATAATATCAGCCAAAAAGCCTGAGGGTATTTCTAATAATGTTGATACCAGTTTTTTGATACAATAAAGTACGCCAATTTTTGTAAAACTGATATCTAAGCTTGTAAGGTAAAGTATAATGAAAGGATCAAAGAATCTTAAACTTCGAAATAGATTATACCATACAAACTTATAGTACATTCTGTCTTTCGAAAAGATGTGCATTGCGAATTTTTGTCTATAGTGTATATATAAGGTATAACTCATTGAACGACAGCTGCACACGAATAAATATATAGAATTTCACTATAACTATATAAAATTTGATTACTAAATTCTAGTAAAAGGATTTTGTAAGATGATAATCAAAAAATATATAATTGAATGAAAACAATCTCGTTCTTTAAAGTATTATCAGCTCGAAATGAGCTACATACAACCGAACTTAAACCTGAATTAAGGACATATATAATCCTTGCTATACAATTATGGTCAACACAATTATCACAAAAACAAATAAGATTTTAATTCTCATATTATTAATAGTATTTAAAATCTCATTGCCAATCATGGCCGAAGTTCAAAAGGAACTATCTAGTTATCCTCAGGATCATACATTTTATGAATTTAATGTTTATCATGGTGTAGAATACTCATTGAGTTCACCATATCACACTATTCATACCCAAATTTCTAATTTAGACGAAGACACCTATCATCCTGAAGTCGCTAGTAAAGTATTTCCTAATCTAGAACTTACAGAAAAAGAAAAAGAAGACTTAGCTATAAAACTAAAACTTGTGCTATTTAAGAATGGAATTTATCTGGATACAGATGATTTTCCTTTGCAAAAGGATTTTATTGATCCTAAAACTAAAACCAATAGATATTTCATAAGTTCAAAATTACCCAGTATTTATTTAGAAAAACAAGAGAATGGTGATTGGCTCTATTCTGTATACTCTACGGAAAAAATCAATGATTTATTTAATAAGAGCTACCCTTCTATTATAAGTAAAATTATATTCAAATCTACCTCAGTAAGACAGTTGTCAAAACCTTACTTTGGATTGAAAAGTTGGCAATGGCTGATGATCATCTCTTTGATTGCCATTAGTTATTTATTTTATAAACTTTCCATTTGGGTAACAAATAGGTTTTTAAAACACTTTTTTAATAAGCTTTCTAAGGATGAATTAAATTCTATGATTTTTCCAAAGTTGAGATTACCTATAGCAATTATTATTATTTCACTTCTTTGGTATAATTTCATACCATTTATTTTACTTTCTGAGCATTTGACTTTCGTTATAATGACAGGAGCAAAACTATTAAGTTGCTTATTTTTCATCTCTTTCCTTTACCATATAGCAGATTTAATTATCCTTAGAATTGGATTGTATAGTAATAAAAAATCAACTTCTTTAGATGCTAACCTTTTACCCATAATTGGGGTTAGTTTTAGAATTATTTTCATCGTAGTTGGTATATTATTTAGCTTGAGTATTTTTGGATTTGACATATCACACTTGGTTACAGGTATATCATTTGGTGGTGTTGCTTTAGCATTTGCAGCTCAAGATACGGTGAAAAACTTCTTTGGTTCTTTAATGATATTCGCTGATAAACCTTTTAAAGTAGGAGATTGGGTATCGATTAATGGTCAAGAAGGTGTTGTGGAAGAAATTGGATTTAGAACTACAAGAATTAGAACGTTTGCCAATTCCCTACTCAATATTCCAAACGGTACAATGGTCAACAGTAATATTGACAACATTGAAAAAAGAAAATATAGAAGATATAAAACGGTCCTTTCTCTTCCTTATAATACACCTCCAGAGAAGATTGAAGAGTTTATCAATAGAATAAAAGTGATGGTTACTAGTAATCCGAAAATACGTCAAGATCTTTATGAAGTAAGATTAAACAACTTTTCTACAGCATCATTAGATGTATTGTTATATATCTTTTTTGTGACTAGAAGTTGGGATGAAGAGCTTCACTTAAGAGAACAAATAATGTTTGATATATTAAATATGGCACAAGAGATTGGAGTTGAATTTGCTTTCCCAACTCAAACGGTGTATTTAAAAAATGATAATCAAAACCTGATAGGATAAGAAAGTATTTTATAGTGACTTAGTAAAAAAAGATAGAACTCTGGTAAAAAAAGATGATTGAAACAGTCATTATCTAAATAAGTGTAAAAATACACGTTTCACAATCAAAAATCGATGATTATAGATCAAATTAAAGAATTCTACACTTGTTTAAATTTCGTTAAAACATTGACAACCAAAACGAAATAATAACTTCAAAATGAAACCACTATCATTATCACAAATATTAAATTTTTGGGCAGACTTATTAAATGGACAACTAAAAAGTAACACTGTGACTTTCAATAACGAAAATGGAAGAGGAGAGATCAGTGGATTTAATTGTAATGATCATTTAATAGTTGCTAGATTAAATTTAAATTTAAAACAACAAAAAATTGTTCAAAGAGAAGCTTTGGATAATAAAGATTATGTCACTTTCTTCTTAGGAGACCCAATTGATGTTAAGTTTTTAAATAAAGATGTAGATCAACAATTCAAATTTGATTCTTTAGGAATCTTTACCATAAGAACTAATCAAGCATTAGAATGGAAATTTAAAGCTTCCGAAAATATGAAATTATTGATGATTAGAATCAGACGTGATTATTTATATCAATATATCACAATGTCACCAGTTCTAATGAATTTATTTTCTATGGACAAGTCATTCTATCATTTTGAAGCTTTCGTTCCTAAGTTAAAACAAGTTTTCAATGAATTTTATGAAGTAGATAAAGAAGATATTTTTGCAGATAAACATATCGCTTTATTAAGTGATTATTTCATGACTTTATTTTTCAAAAGAATGATCGATAAAGAAGGAATGAAAAAAGATAATCATTTTGACCTCAATACTGAACCTATTTATAAAGCAAAACAAATTCTTGAGAATACGACACATAAGCCCATATCTATGGATCATTTGTCAGAAGAATGTGGCTTAAGTGAAAGTAGATTAAGAGTTTTATTTAAGACTGTTTTTGGTTTGACAATTCATCAATACCATCAAGAAATAAGACTTTCTAAAGCACAAGATTTATTATTACAAGGAGATAAAACATTGTCAATGATTGCTATGGACCTAGGCTATTCAAGTGGGTCTCATTTCTCAATGGTTTTCAAAAAACAATTTAATATTACTCCCAAAGAATTTAAAAATCAAAGGCTAATACGTGCTTAAAATTATTCAAATCGTAATGATTCTATAGGGTCTAAACGTGCAGCTTTACTTGCAGGAAAAAAGCCAGATAGAACACCTACTATTACACACACGAACATAGATATAACCATCCATACCCAAGGTACAACGTAAGTATCGGATTCTAGTACCATAGCGACTACATTTCCGATTCCAGCACCAATGACAGCACCTACAGCTCCTCCGATCAAACAGATGAAGATTGCTTCTAATAAAAACTGTTGACGGATAGCTTTAGGTGTTGCACCCATTGCCTTACGTATACCAATTTCTCGAGTTCGTTCAGTCACAGATACCATCATGATATTCATTAATCCAATTGAAGCACCAAGTAGAGTAACCAATGCGATGGCTACACCACCAATTCTAAGCGTTATAGTCATTAAATCAAATTCAGAGTTTAAAGAATCTGATCGTCTTATTTCAAAAGAATCTGGTTTTCCTAATTGATCTTTTCTGATTGTTCTTAATACCCCTCTTGCTTCTCCCATGGCATAATCAATACCTCTTGGGTCAGTCGTATTTACAGTGGCGACATAATTAAGTGTTCGTGTAGTCGCAAATTTATTCGCATTGACTAATGGAATAAATACTTGTCTATCCGCGTCACCTTCACCAATTCCTCCTTTCTTTTCAAGTAAGCCGATTACTCTGTATTTCTTTCCATAAAAACCGATTGTTTTATCAATTGCCTCTTCATTTTTATTGAATAAAGCATCAAAAACATCTTGAGCGATTACAGCAACATTTTGTCCTTGTGCTAATTCAATAGATGAAAAAGATCTACCCTTACTGATATTATAACCATTGTTTTTTAGATAAGCATCATCAACCCCAACTACTGCGTAATTTGGTGTAGTTTTCTTAGAAAGTCTTTTAATTTCCACATTTCCAGAGATTGTCGTATTGACGCTCACCTTTCCTTCTACAGGTAATAATTTCTTGAATTTTTTAATTTCTTCGTAGGTAATGGGATTCTTTTTTGAAACTTTCCTTCCAAAAGCACCTCTTCTTCTTGTTAAATCATTGATTGTAAAATTATTTACGCCCAAATCTGACATTCCATCATTAATGGAACCTTGAACAGCATCTATCGCTGTCATAATGCCTACAAGTGACATAATTCCTATTGCAATCATAGCTGATGTTAGAAAAGTCCTAAGTTTGTTCGCTTTGACTGAAGATATTGCTTCTAAAAGGTATGTTAGTATATACATGCTTGAATTGATGATTCTAAAAATAATACAATCTTATCCCCTTCATTTTTCTTTAAAAAAAAGGAAAACTTTACAATGTAATATTTCTCTTGAAAAGTGAGATTTCTAGACAAATATACATTAAAAAGTATTGTAACTTAAATATAGATTAAAAGTTCCGCATTACTTAAACATTTCTGTTAAACGATTGTTGGAATTTTATTAACCTTTTTACAATTCCAAGGCAACTTTTTTTATAAAGGTTGCGAGCCTAACTATTTAACTTAACAATTACATATGAAATTGTTCTATACTATTAGCCTGATATTATTAACCCATTTTAATGCTTTGGGGAATTACATTCTGATACCTATGGATCATAGTCAGAGTAATCACCTCAAGGCGTATGGGATGACTTTCTGGGTTTTGGGACAAGAACAAGAGACTGAGTGGCTACTAAACTATCGTGGTGGAAGTTTTTTATTTAAAAATTCTACAAATTTTGAACAAGAATTAGTGATACGTGGTGTTAGTTATGATGTCATCTCTAATGCTCAAGCTCTCCAAATCAAAGAAGAAATCTCACATCCAGAATCCAATATGGATGTCATGCGTTTAGATGCTGTTCCTAGAATAGCCGTTTATTCTCCTCCTTCTAAACAACCTTGGGATGATGCTGTAACTTTGGTACTTACGTATGCTGAAATCCCCTATGATGTCATTTTTGATGACGAAGTAATGGCCGATTTATTACCTAAATATGATTGGCTTCATCTACATCATGAAGATTTCACAGGACAATATGGTAAATTTTATGCGACATATGGACGTGAAGATTGGTATATCGAAGCACAAAGACAATTTGAGGAATCTGCCAAAAGACATGGATTTGAAAAAGTATCTCAATTGAAAGCTGGAGTAGTAAAGAAAATCAGAGATTTCTGTGCAGGTGGTGGTTTCTTATTTGCCATGTGTTCTGCTACAGATACTTATGATATTGCTCTTGCAGCTGATGGTGTAGATATATGTGACTATATGTATGATGGTGATGGTATTGATTCAAATGTACATGATCACCTAAATTATGATAATACTTTTGCATTTACTGGATTCAAATTAAAACTTGATCCTTATCAATATGAATATTCTGAAATTGATAATCAATCCTATGAAAGAGGATTAAGAGAAGAAAATGACTTTTTTGAATTATTTGCCTTTTCTGCTAAATGGGACCCAGTTCCTACAATGTTGACACAAAACCATGAACGTCAGATTAAAGGTTTTATGGGACAAACTACTGCTTTTAAAAAGAAATTAATTAAAAGTGATGTTATTATCCTAGGACAAGCAGAATCTGCAAAGGAAGCAAGATATATTCATGGAACTTTTGGTAAAGGTACATGGACATTTTATGGAGGACACGATCCTGAAGATTATAGACACTTTGTAGGTGAGGAACCTACCGACCTAAATCTTCACCCTAATTCACCCGGCTACAGATTGATATTGAATAATATCTTATTCCCTGCCGCTAAGAAAAAGAAACAAAAAACTTGATCAATACACACACATAACTACTTTCGGCCATTCTATCTACGTAGAGTGGCCTTTTTTAGGTTTAAATCTCAGGTGTCACAGCGAACATAATCCCATATTTTCTTGTAGCGTTTTCTTGATAAGTCGCTCTATACAAAAACATCACTTTGACCATTCTAAATATATTTTCTACACCACCTCCTACTTCTACATAAGGCGTAGAAGCATCCAAGCTACCAAAGCCTTCCTGTTCTGTATCCCATGGATTAACATTGGCTTCTTGATTTTCGGCTGAAACAGATCCCCACAAAACATTAGCGATAGCAAACGTTTTCACGTTCATTTTTTTGATCATAGGAATACGGTTGAGTAACAAACCATCGAAATGATGAAAGAGTCGAATACTTGCATATTTATCACTCATGAATTCACCAAAATCCATTAAATTATAACTTGAAGCATTGTAGATGTACCTTATATTATTTCCTTGATGTACGAATAATAATGGAAAAGGAACTGTTGAAGGAGACCAACCTGAAGATAATCTATAATCCATACGTCCCAAAGCTCCCATTTTAAATCGATGATTCATATCAAATTCAAGTTTATGATAACTTGCTGTAGCATTGAATGCATCTGGTAAACCTCTTTTATATGTCAATGAAATAGTAGGTAATTTTCCACTTGCCGCTACATACCTATTCAAATGACGACTTGAAACATACCTTTTTCCAAAATCAAAAATTATTGATCCCGAAATCTCAGAAGTAGTGATTTGATCAAAAACCAGTGTATCCGTTAAAGCCGTTTCAAAATAATTTTCATCCTTATATGTAAAACTTCCTCTTAACTGTACTCCTTCGGCGATATATGAATTGGCAGAAACTCTTACTTCATCCAAATAATAAGGATTGGCATAATCTCCCCAAGATTGAGAGATCCAAAAGAAAGGATCTTGACCTGGATACGTGATCCCTGCCCCTAGTCGTTGTAGTGAATGTTGTGCTCTTGCATAAATATAAGTCCAACTATCATGATTCAAGATATACTTACCCATTAGTCCCCATTTCCATTCTTTGTCACCCGTACCATAAGCTGCATATCCACCTGTAACAAAATTGGGGTTTAATTGTGTATTGGTTATTCCCCCTGCCTGAAAACGATTTTCTTCAACATTGTTTCTTGCATACAAAACGGTAAGTGGTCCAAAATCAAAACCTCCCATTCTATAATAACCCGTCACACCCATATCAATTAATTTCGCAGTAGCTTTTACAGAAGGCATCTGTTTTACCGTATCTAACATGGCAAAAACAACGGTATCTGGTTCAGAAATTTCAAGCAATTTATCCTCAGATGCGAAAGAGTTTTCTGTTGAAATATCCACCAAAAATTTTGTCCAATCTTTATTTAATTTCCCTCCAACCCAAAGTTTTAGATTTTGATGATAAGGAAACCAAATGTTAGAGGTATCTAATGGAGCTAATTTTTGATCTACAGCAATACTATCAATGAAATTAATCGGAGAATCTCTACCTATTTCGGCTTTCACTTTTTTAATCGCAAAGCCTTTCTTTTCATCTGTAATCCATAATGTCCCACCAAAGGTCATGTCTTTATCCCTTCTAGGAATATAATTAATACGATAGCACCAATCTCCATCCACTTTTTCATAAGTGACCAATTCGTAATCGTAATAATTTTTAAAAGTTGGATTTAAAGGAGATGAAAAATCTTTAGCAAGGAAACGTAACCATTGTTGATAAAAATTGATGGTCGTTTTTTCATTATCAAGACCTTGCTTGAATTGATTTTCAAACTCAGGTCCAAGAAATACTTCTTTGTAATAACTTTGTTCTCTTTCTTCAGCCCTTCTTCCTGCATCATAATGTACTGTTTGCTTGGAAGAAGATGAATAAACAGGAATATCAGGAAATCCTTTTGCATTAGTCGGCAAAGAATCGATTTCTTGCATTCTCTTAATTGCCTCCTTTATTAAGCGGCGATTATTAAAATCTTCATGGGTATCTGTAATATAAATATTAGTCCTTATTGCAGAATTATAAGAAAAATCCTCATTCCCTTGATAATTGTGAGCATTAGCATTTTTCATCGCCAAGCGAATGATTTCCCAAGCAGGATTTTCATACCCTCTCCTACCCACAACAACTTCTTCTAATTCAGTTACTTCTTTAGGCAAAAAGATGACATTTTCATTTGTACGCAGCAAAGTATCTGCAACAATAGAGATTGATTTATACCCTAAACAACTTAAATGAATACTATCACCTTTATGAACATTCTGTAAATCAAAATACCCTTTCTCTGTAGTGGATGTTCCTTGTGTAGATGAATTAATCAATAAATGTACATAACCTACAGGTTTCAATGTTGTCGCATCTAAAACTTTCCCTTTTACAGAATTATTCTGAGAAAATACAAGATTTGATACATGAATTAAAATTGTAAATAGTAAGGCTTGATAGCACCTAATTGATATAGTGTTTGGTATTAATTTGCTCACTTATTTTGAGTGGGTGGTATTTCTAATTAATTGTTTATAAAAACGTATTGCATTTTCGAATTCAACAACACCAATTCTCTCATTCTCTCCATGAAAAGTTTTAAGATTATCTTTATTTAAATGAAAGGGGCAAAAACGATAAATATTTGTAGATATCTCTGAAAAATACCTTGAATCTGATGCTGCAATCATTATGTAAGGAGATACAACAATATCACCAAAAATCTCTTTGATTGATTGATCTAATGCAATATAAGAAGGTTCTTTGGGATCAGAGACAATTGCTGCTTCTAATTTATTCAAAATCTTGAAATGTACTTTTTCGTTGTTTACTTTTTCTTTGATAGATTCAAATACATAGTCAATAGTTTCTCCTGGAAGAATTCTAATATTAATCACTGCATGTGCTTTTTTAGGAAGCACATTACTTTTTAGACCTGCTTTTAAAATTGTTGGAGCAACTGTAGTTCTTACCAAAGCATTTGATGATGGTGCTTTTTCATACACATTCATAAGCACTGGCTCTAATAAATCCGAGTTGGCAAATACCGTCTTTAAGGCGAAAGGCATTTCAGGTCCAACATACTCTATGAAATCCTGTAAAGGAGGTGATATATAAGAGGGAAAAGGTTGATCAACTATATTACTCACTGCTTTTGACAAAACACCAATAGCATTTTCACTCTTTGGCATTGAGGCATGGCCTCCTTCAATATCTGTGGATAATTCTATCGTCAAATATCCTTTTTCTGTTGTACCAATTAAAGCAACATCTTTTTGCATACCTGGTACTAATCCTTGTGTAATATAGCCTCCTTCATCAAGCACAAATTCAGCTTCAACACCTTTTTGTTTTAGATAATGTGCTACAGCACTCGCACCTTTTAAGCCCATGATTTCTTCATCATGACCAAAAGATAGATAAATGCTTCTTTCGGGTTGGTAACCTGACTCCATAAGAGCATTAACAGCTTCCATAATACCTATTACACCAATCTTATCATCAATAGCTCCTCTTCCCCAAATGACGCCATCCACTATTTTGCCACTAAAAGGAGGTTGTTGCCACTCTTTCAGGTTTTCCTCTAAAGCAGGTACAACATCATAATGTGACATTAGAACAATAGGTCTTAGAGCAGGCTGACTACCTTTCCATTTAATTAAAAAAGTATAATTACTAAATAAATGATGTTCTGTTTGCTCAAATACCTTAGGATAGGTATTAAATAAATAGGATTTAAAAGCATTAAAAGCACTCGAATCTATTAATGCTGGGTCATCATAAGAAATCGTTTTAATTTGGATTGCTTCGGATAAATGAACTTTAGCGGAGTCATTTACCTCTTCTTTATCTACTTGAGAAACAGATGATTGTTTTGATTCAAAAAAGAATAAGTTTCCAAGTATATAAAGAACTGCAATTGCAATTGTTCCAAAAATAATTCCGATGAGGCGTCTCATATGAAAAAGTAAGTTTGAGATGTAAAGCTATTATCATATTTAAATTAAAAAGACTTCTTTACTACTCCAAAATTTGTATTACTTTTTCTCCTTAATTGTAAAAATATGTTGTTCACGTTTGTATTCGTATTGAATATCTAACCCTGATACTTTACATATTTTACTAACTAATGCTAAACCTAAACCTAGAGATTGACTAGAAGTAGATCCTTTTACAAAACGTTTAAAAATTTGATCTTCAGCAATAGAAAGTGGTATACCATAATTGCTAATTGTAAATTCTTCTTCCGTAGTTGAGATCTTTATGGCTCCTTTTGATTCTCCATATCGGATAGCATTCTTAAGAAGATTTTTAAGGATAATATCGAAAAGATATGGGTCGATTTTAAATTCATGAAGTTCATTTAAACTCTTATGAATACTTAAATCCTTTAACTGAGCCAATTCTTCTACAGCTTCAATCTGCCCTTCAATTACTTCTTTGGTTTGGATAGTTTTTACATCTGTAAATTCTCCGTTCTCAATTTTAGTAATCAAGTTCAATGTTGAGCCAATTTTAGAAATATGATTGGCTTCATCATATATCGTTTTGATAATTCTAGCATCTTCTTCCTCTAACTTTTCAGAAATCATTAAAGCTTCTGCTTTGTTTCTGATAATCGCTAGTGGGGTTTGCATTTCATGAGCAATATCTTCTGTATATTCTTTGAGGTGATTATAATCCGTATCAATTCGTTGTACCATTTTGTTAAACAGTTCCTGTAATTCAACAAATTCAGTAGTTCGCGTAGGAACTTCTTCTATTTTATGATCACCGCCTACTTTATAGCGTTGCATCTGTTCAAGGATACGTTTAAAAGATTGTAGAAAGTAACCTGATAAAAGAGCATTTGATACTACGATTAAAAGAATTAGTACGATAAATGATGGGATGATAAGTTCATAAATATCATCTCGGAAATAGTAGTAGTTTTGCACTTCCTTATGCATTTCTACTCTATATAACTTATCATTTGCTTCAATTAAAACAATTCTTTTACGGTGAATTAAATTACGTTCAATTTCATCATGATATACAGTAACATCCTCATTAACAGGATAGTCTTTAGCATTACAATTTTGAGAAACTTCTTGAATGAGATTGACTGTATTACCAATTAATGAATCAGGGTGAGTCCCTTTATTTAAGTAATATTTCACTCTTTTTTCCACCCAAGAAAACCTTCTATTTAAATCAGAATCAATGAATTCATCTGCCTCGCTTGTCAAAAATTTGGCATAAAAAAGAAATACCACAAATGTAAAAATGAGGTAGAAAAATGTAATTCTAGATAATAAATTAAAAGTCCTTTTCTTGGCCATTATAATACCGATAGTTAAACATTACTAGAGAACTTGTAGCCCATACCATACACTGATTTGATACGGTCTACACCTCCATTTTTCTGCAGTTTTTTTCTTAAGTTCTTTATATGAGAATAGATAAAATCAAAGCTGTCTGCCTGGTCAATATGATCTCCCCAAAGATGCTCTGCTATATTTTCTTTGGTCAACATTTTATCCTTATTATATAAGAAATAAATAAGGAGGTCATATTCTTTTTTTGTTAGTTCAATTGCATCACCATTAATAAAAACGGCTTTCGACAGAATATCAACTTTTAGTTCACCTAATTCAATAATATTACTGCCTTTAAATTTTTTACGTCTAAATAAAGAACGTACACGAGCGATTAATTCCGCCATATGAAATGGCTTCGTAATATAATCATCTGCCCCTAATTCCAATCCAAGTACTTTATCGTCAATGCTATCTCTAGCAGTAACGATAAGTACTCCTGAATTAGGATCTATTTCTTTAATGAGTTTGACCACCTCTAGCCCATTTCCATCCGGTAAACCGAGGTCTACCACTAGAATATCATATTGATATACTCCGATTTTTTCTTTGGCTAAAGTCAATGTATCTACATGCTCAATATTGATCTTTTGATCTTTGAGCGCTGTAGATACATCGTTGGCTAACTCTTTATTATCTTCAATTAATAATAACTTCATGCATCATTATTTATTTTGAAGGAAAGATAATCTAGATTCTTTAAGGTTCAAAAACCCTTAAGAATTTTTAGAATTCCATCATTCCTCCTCCGTCGCCACCACCTCTTCTTGAAGGCTTGAAGTTGTTTAATCTATACGTTAAAGTCGCTGTAAAAACATGTGGATATCTGAAATCTTCTGTGAAGTTATTGAATCCAGGACCTGAAGAGTAACTTTTACGTCTAGCTGTTCCTAAAACATCATTCATAGATGCAGTTAAAGTAAGTTTTTTCTTCAGTAAGTTTTGTTTTACTGCTGCAGTCATCATGAAGTAACCTTCATTTCTACCTTGTGCAGTTACAGTCTCTCCTGTGTATCTGTTGTTGATTTGAATTTGAGTATCTTTTGTAATTCTAAATGTGTTATTAAAACGGCTACTCCATGTTAGGTTTTGATTGTCAAAACTTTGCCCTTCTAACTCACCTTCTACTCTATAATCATATAAGTTACCCATTAAATCAATTGTCCACCATTTGAATGGTTGATAGTTGATCGATAATTCAGTACCTAATGCATAGTCATTACCCACATTTGCAAAAGTATGTAAGATTACATTTACATCTTCAGGATACACCGTTTGGATTCTTTCAATTTTGTTTTGCGTCATTCTATAATACGCATCAAATGAAATTGTCAAGTTATCTCCAATAGTTTTTAAGTATCCAAAATCAAATGAATCAATATTTTCTGGTAATAACGCAGGGTTACCCATTCTTACGTTGAAAGCATCTTGCCAAGTAACGAAAGGCTCTAAATAATAGCTACGAGGACGCTCAATTCTTCTTGAATAACTCAACATTAATTGATCATCTTGTGGTAAACTATACGAAAGGTGAATTGTTGGGAATAAGTTCCATTGATCCACTGGATAGTTTTGATCAGTTCCTTCAAGATTAATATCTCTACCAGTATATTCTGCTCTCAAACCACCTTGGTAACCTAATTTGCCAATTTTACCAGAATAGATACCATATATTGAATGAATCGTTTCTGTATAATTTGTTGTATAGCTAAGGTTTTGATTGAAATCATAATCACCTGTGATAAGGTTTAAAGTATCTACTTCGTTTATGTCTTGAGAAGTACTCCATCTTGTTTGCCATCCAGCTTCAATTTTTCCATTGACACCAACTGGCAATGTATAATCTAATTTCGCTCTAACTCTATGATATGGACCATACTCTTTAGATTGTTGTCCTGAAGTTGGAATTTCAGCACCTACAGGTACTAATTCATTTTTAGAACTTTCAGACATATCTCTTCCGCCATAATCTACCATAGCATCTAAAACATGACCTTTTTTATTAGAAAACTTATGTTGGTAAGCAAGGTTGGCATTATAATATAGGCCACCTCTTTCCCAATCTTCTTTAGAGACATAGCGGTACTCATTTACAGGAGCATCACTATCGCCAATTCTTTGATACTCATAAAAATCAGCATCCATTCCTCCGTACATCTTAAATTCACCTACTTTAGATGATACTTTTAAGAAGTCATTATCTGAAAGGTAGAATTCAACACCCGCTTGTGCACCAGAGATTTCAAAAGTACGCTCTCTGTCACCTTCTGAAACAATGTATGAAGTGGTATCTCCAATTTGAGTAACACGTTCAGAATTATAAGTACCTGGACCTGGACGTTTGTTGTAATTGGCCCCCACAAAGAAATTAAGTTTTTTACGTTTGAAGTTTAACAGGAAATCGCCACCAAGTCTACCATACATACCAGCGTTGGCATTGAAAACACCACTTACGCCTTCTAATTTATTTTTCTTGGTGATAATGTTGATAATGCCGGCAGTTCCGTCAGGGTCATATTTTGCCGACGGGTTGGTAATTAATTCAATATTTTCGATAGTTGATGCGGGTATTTGTTGTAATGCTTCTGAGGCATCCAATACTGATGGTCTACCATCAATTAGTACTGTAAATCCAGAACTACCTCTTAAACTTACATTTCCGTCTCCATCTACAGTGATAGAAGGAATATTTTCAAGAATATCTACTGCTGTACCAGACATAGCAGCAAATTGAGTTCCTACATTAACTACTTTTTTATCAATATCGTAGGTAACACTATTTTGCGTTCCTACTACCTCTACGGCATCAAGAACTTCAGCGTCAGTACTTAATTTAATAACCCCAAGATTTTTTTTCATATTGGGTTTTGCTAATGTAATGTTATCAATGATCGTCTTTTGAAAGCCGATGAAAGTAACTTCGACAGTATATGTTCCTTCTTCGATATTTTTCACAGTAAAAATACCATCTGTTGAAGTAACAGTACCGCCAATTAATGAATGGGTAGCTTGCTCAAAGATTGAAACTGTAGCATATTCTACAGCAACATTAGATTCTCCGTCAGTAACTTTTCCTGAAATTACACCTGGCTTAAGAGGGTCGTTTGCAAAAAGTGAGCTGATACAGAAAAACGATAGAAGCGTGATTAAAGTATAGGTTTTCTTAAACATGAATGGAAAGAATTTTAAGTTCATTGCAAACATATCTTTCAATTCTGTTTAAAATCTGTAGAAATCTGATTTTTCTAAAAAAAGTGGAAAATAGTTGTTACAACAATAAAGATTTGAAAAAGAATGGTAATAATATGTTGTCTTTATTCTCAAATTCCTATATTTGCATCCAATTACTTATCAAGAAAGATAGAGGGACTGGGCCCTATGATGTCTTAGCAACCTGCGCTCCACAAAGCAAGGTGCTAACTCCCAGCTCGAAGGTGTTCGGGAATAGATGAGTTTATCTCCTAAAAATAGACATACTGGCAATAGCTTCACGGCTGATTTTTCTGATGAGTTAAACTAAATTAATGATAACTGTATTTATAATTTAACTTGAAAATCAGAATACTAATCTTTATCTCTTCATTTTTCTTTACCAGTTGTTTTGAACTGCAGGAGACCTTGCAAGTTATGGCAGATGGAAAAGGAGATTATTCCTTTACTTTTGATTTTTCTGAAAGTAAAGCTATGATGGAGATTATTACTGCATACCGCACTACAGAGGGAGCTGCAATTTTTCAAGCGAGTAAATTCAAAGAACCTTTATCGTTAATTAGTAATGATCTCAATGGTATACCTGGAGTATATGATTGTAAAGAGATTGTGGATACCCTTAATTGGAAATTAGGGATGAAATTCGCTTTCGTTGATGTAAACGCATTAAACTCTGCTTTAAATAAAATTGACGGCAATGAAGAAGTGCAATATTTAAAAATGAAACGAAAGAAAGCTGAATGGACACAAAATATTAATTGGTTATCCATTCTTAATGCTAATATTCCACTATCTGAAGAAGCAAAAGATGCTTTTTCACTTTCAATAGATTCTGCTAAATACTATTTTGATTGGCAATTGAATAGAGAAATCAAGACGATAAAGTCTTTTGATATAGAGCAAATTGGCTCATCACAAGTATCTTATGAAGGTACTATTCCTAAAGGCGATGATTATGAATATATCACGCAATGGAATATTAAATTTAAAAAATAGAATAAATTAAAGATAATGACATATTTATTTACATCCGAGTCCGTTTCAGAGGGACATCCTGATAAAATAGCAGATCAAATTTCTGATTCTATACTTGATGCTATGCTAAAACAAGATCCTAAATCTCGCGTTGCTTGTGAGACAATGGTAACTACTGGTTTAGCTGTTATCGCTGGTGAGGTAACAACAAAAGCATATGTTGAGATTCCAGATATCGTAAGAGATACGATTGAGAAAATCGGTTATGATAAAGAAGATTATTCATTTGCTGCTCACTCATGTGGTGTTCAGGTGGCACTTCACAGCCAATCTCCTGATATTGCTCAAGGTGTAAACATTGGCGAAGGTGTAGATAAAGAACAAGGTGCAGGTGACCAAGGTATGATGTTTGGTTACGCGACAAAAGAGACAGAAGAGTTCATGCCAATGGCTTTAGCTTTTTCTCATGCACTTGTAAAAAAATTAGCTGACATCCGTAAGAATCACAATGATTTAATTGGTTACTTACGTCCAGATGCTAAAGCTCAAGTTACAATTGAATACGACGAAGACAATACTCCAAAAAGAGTACATACTATCGTAGTTTCAACACAACATGACGAATTCCCAGGTTTATCAGATGATGAGGCTTTAGCTCAAATTGCTAGAGATGTAAAAGAGCACGTAATCAGTGCTGTTATTCCAGCTGAATTAATCGATGCTGATACAATCTTCCACATCAATCCAACTGGTAAATTTGTAATTGGTGGTCCTCATGGTGATGCTGGTCTTACTGGTCGTAAAATTATCGTAGATACTTACGGTGGAAAAGGCGCTCACGGTGGTGGTGCTTTCTCAGGTAAAGATCCTTCTAAAGTAGATAGATCTGCGGCTTATGCTTCTAGACATATTGCTAAAAACTTAGTAGCTGCTGGTGTTGCAGATGAAGTATTAGTTCAAGTTGCTTACGCAATTGGTGTTTCCACTCCAGTTTCATTAAATGTAACAACTTATGGTACTGCCAATGTTGACAAGACAGATGCAGAGATCTCGAAAGTAGTTGAAGGTATTTTTGATATGCGTCCAAGTGCTATTGTTGAGCGTTTAGGGCTGACAAATCCTATCTTCCTTCCTACTGCAGCTTATGGTCATATGGGACAAGCTCCTTACACAGCTCCAGTCGAAATCAACAGAACTGAAGTAGTAGAGCAAGATGGTAAAAAAGTTACTACAGTAATTACAGAACAAAAAGATGTTGAGTTCTTCACTTGGGAAAAACTTGATTATGTAGAAAAAATCAAATCTGCATTTAATCTGTAATCTTTTTATAGGAAAAATTATTTTTTCTGAGTCCTTGTTGGTAGATTGACTAACAAGGACTTTTTTTATTTCTATGAAATTCATCAGACATTATACATTCTCCTGTTTATTAATCTTAATATTTTCTAATTCATCATTCTGTCAATCGATAATAGATTCAGTTTCTATATCTAAAAATCCTTCAAAAAGGAAAACTGTAGGACTAGTACTTAGCGGTGGTGGAGCAAAAGGTATTGCTCACGTTGGTGTAATTAAAGTATTAGAAGAAAACGGCATTCCTATCGATTATATCGCTGGTACATCAATGGGGGCTATCGTTGGTGGTTTTTATGCTGCAGGCTACACTAGTGATGAATTAGAATCTTTTATGCGAGATCCAAAATTTCAAGTTTGGGTATCTGGGCAAATTGACCCAAATGATGAGTTTTATTTTGGTAGACAAGAAAGAGGTGCTGAATGGATTAATTTCAATATAGAATTAGATTCTAATTACGCAGTATCTTGGAACCCTACTATTGTTAAAGATGCTTCTTTGAATTATGCACTCTCAGCAAGATTATATAAAGCTTCTTACAAAGCAAATTACAATTTCGATAGTCTAAGTATTCCATTTAGATGTGTCGGTAGTGACATTTTCGAAAGAAAAGCAGTCACAATAAAAGAAGGTCAATTAGAACGAGCAATCCGTGCTTCTATGGCAGTCCCTCTCGCTTTTAGGCCAATTAAAATCGATGGAAAGTATCTTTTTGATGGTGGTGTATATAATAATATTCCTATTGATGTCATGAAGGAAGAGTTTGCTCCTGATATGGTTATTGCTGTTAACCTTGGTGCTCATGATATGATTGATAAATATCCTTATGACAATGCTGATGAAATGGTCAAAGGAAATGTTTTGAAGTACATCATTATGAATAACACCTATCCTAAAGAAGATATTAATCTTAATAAGGATGTCTATTTAGGAGTTCCTGTTGATGATTTTTCATCCGCTGATTTCACTCCAGTAGATACATTAATAAGTATAGGTGAAGAGTATACACAATCACAAATAGAAAGCATCTTAAAAGTCTATGGTGAAGACCAACCTAAAGTGCAACCCAAAAAGAGTGAATACAATGAACTTTTCACACCTAATGCAGAAGAAATAACACATGTAGATCTTGGTGATAATCTTACGTTTAACCAACGTTTATTTTTAAGAAATATCATTAAGCCTAACCGCCGAAAGAATACATCAATTGATGAACTTTTAGTTCGCTACAACATGCTGATTTCCAATAATTACTTCAGTAATATTGATGCGTACTTCTATTATGACTCTACAGATTTAAATCCTCAATTACATTTAGATGTAACACCAAATAAAAAAATTAGAGTAGGCGTAGGTGGTAATATTGCCTCTCGAAATATTGGGCAAGCTTATATCAATGGGCAATTTAGTATGTTTGGTAGGTCATTAAATACTTTTCGTGTGAATGCCTTCGCAGGAGCTTTTTATAGTTCTGTAAAGACTGAAATTGAAAGTATGTATGCTAAACATATTCCCTTTTCTGTTGGAGCTGAATTTATTTTAAATAGATGGAATTATGCTAATGCTCAAGAACTAATTTTTGAACCGCAAGGCAAACTTAACTTATTAAGAGCTGACAATTATGCTGGTTTGAAAGGTAGTTTTGCTACTGGTAGAAAAGGTAAATTCACTGCTTTTGGAGGTTATTTTTGGAATGAAGATCAATACGACCAAGTGTTGGTATTAGAAGATTCTTCATCAAATCAAACGATTCCTCTGGATTTAAATGGGTCTGAAAGACTAAAAGGTTGGACCTACGGTATTGAATGGGAAACCAATACTTTAAACGCTAAAACTTTTCCAACTCGTGGACGTCATATCAAAGTATCTGCTAAGAATATACAAGGTGTAAATGACTTTGATATATATATAGGAAATCAAGTTAGCCAAACTTGGGATAGACAGTGGTTTACAGTTCAAGCAAAGTATGAACAATATTTCCCACTAAAATTTATGACCGTTGGTGCAAGAGCTCATTTGGCATATTCTAATTATGAAGAATCCATTACTGTTCCTTCAACTATTGCTAATTCAATGGCTTATTATCCATTAATCGACTCTAAATCATTATTTCTAGATGGTTTTAGATCTCCAGTTTTTGCTGCAGGTGGATTAAAATTGATCAAAAAAATATGGTCCCATAACTTGAGTTTGCAACTAGAAGGACATGTTTTCCATTCTCATATTGAATACACCGCCCAAGACAATAATATAGTTGCTGAAAAAATAGAAAATGACTTTTTTGATTTGAATAATTTAAATTATGCTGCCGCTGCTTCTGTTGTTTATAAAAGCCCAATTGGACCATTATCCTTATCTTTAAATCATTATAATGAAGAGGATAAGGAAATTATGGTACTTTTCAACTTAGGAATTATTATTTATAACAAGAAGATTCTTGAGGAATAAAAAAGAGGTTATCAAACGACAACCTCTTTCTTAAAATGCATTTAATAGAATATATCTCCACTAGGCTTTTACACCTACGTTAGGAGCACCGTTGAGAATGCTTAGATCTTCAAGACCTTCTTCAAACTTTTTAAAGTTTTCAATAAACTTCTCTGCTAATACATTGGCAGTATGATCATACCCTTCAAATCCATTAGCTATCCAAGATGCTCTTGCATCTAATGCTTCATTAGGCACACCTTCAACTTCTGTAGGAACTTGTACTCCAAAAATAGGATGCTCGACAAATTCTACATTATTCAGTTTACCTTCTAAAGCAGCTGTGATCATTGCTCTAGTATATTTCAATTTAGTACGTCCAACTTTATCAGATGGACCATTTGACCAACCAGTATTGATCAACCAAATATTTGTATTGTACTCAGTCATCTTCTCTCCTAACATCATTGCATATACTGAAGGATGTAGCGGCATGAAAGGAGCACCAAAACAAGCTGAGAAAGTAGGTGTAGGTTCTGTTACGCCTGCTTCTGTACCAGCTACCTTGGCAGTATAACCTGACATAAAATGGTACATAGCTTGTTCTTTCGTTAACTTAGAAATGGCAGGTAATACGCCATACGCATCACAAGTTAAAAAGAATATATTTTTAGGATGTGTTTCTGAAACAGAAGGAATTTTCGCGTTTTCAATATGCTCAATAGGATAAGAGACACGAGTATTCTCCGTCACTTTTACATTTGTATAATCTACTACAGATGTCCCAGGGAAAAAACGCGTATTTTCAAGCGTTGCACCAAACTTAATGGCATCCCATATTTCAGGTTCATTTTCTCTTGATAGATCAATTGTTTTCGCATAGCAACCACCTTCAAAGTTATAAATACCTTTATCAGACCAACCATGCTCGTCATCTCCAATTAAATTACGATTTGGATCAGCAGATAATGTTGTTTTACCTGTTCCTGAAAGCCCAAAGAAAACGGCTGAATCACCTTGCTTTCCTTCATTTGCTGAACAGTGCATTGGCAAAACATTTTGATCAACCAACAATGCATTTAGTACTGAGAAAATACCTTTTTTAATTTCACCTGTGTATCTTGAGCCTCCCACCAAAGCAGATTTTTCATCAAAATTTAGAATGGAGAAGTTACCTTGACGGGTACCATCAAGTTCTGGGTTTGCATTAAAATCTGGTGCTTGTAAGACAACATAATCAGGTTCTCCAAAAGATCTTAATTCTTCATCAGAAGGAACAATGAACATGTTATTTACAAAATGAGAAACAGAAGCTAAAGGAGTAATAACGCGCACTTTAATTCTGTACGAAGGATCTGCTCCAGCATACACATTATTGACATACAGCTTTTGATTATCTATCAGATAGTCAACAATTTTAGAGGCTAACCCATCAAATTTATCTTGTGGGAAAGGTTTGTTGATGTTACCCCACCAAACTCTGTCTTCTGTGTAATTATCCTTTACGATAAAACGATCCTGTGGTGAGCGACCTGTGAACTTGCCAGTATCGCACATGATAGCTCCCGTTGAGCTAAGTACGCCTTCACCATTTTTAATTGCATCAGCAACTAACTGTGCTACAGATAAGTCACTGCTAACTTGTTTAGACTCTGCTAAAAGTTTACTGGCTAATTTGTGTGTTTTTGTCATATTGGTAAGTTTTAATTTGTAATAAAATATTAGAATAGTACAATATTTTATAAGTACTTTATGTGTTATACAACCTGCAGTAATAGTAATTCCAGTAGTAAATGTGTGTTTATCTTTGTGTTTAATTACTATATAATACTACAATGTTTACAAATGGACTCTATTGACTTTCGTCAACATTATCCATGAATAATATCACCATTCTATAATGGTATTTAATAAATGGACTAAAACAACTTGATTATCAAATTGTTAATAAACGGCTAAATTTTTAACCGTAATTTTATTTGTAATAAATACCTTTATTTTTTTTACAAATTATTACTTAATGATTGAATTATTTATCAAATGTAAAAATTACGTTTAATATAACAAAAGAAAAAAAAGCATTATTTATCTACCTTCTTTAAAAAAGACAATTTTTAAATATATTCATTAATATTTATCATTGTTTAAAGATGATTTTAATAAGGTTTTAAAGAGTCAAAAAAATAGCTCATATTGTTGATAAGGTATCTTGAATAGTAGATATTTGATATAATTAGAAAAATAATTTTACGATAAAATGAGCAATAATCTAGATATAAATGTCGGTTCAGAAGTAGGTACATTAAGGAGGTTAATGATCCATAGTCCAGATGAAGGAATTGGAAAAGTTATCCCAACTAAAGCTCAAGATTGGCTATTTGAGGATATTATACATCTAGATACAATGCGTAAAAAAGAGTATGATTTATACCTTAAAATACTCTTGTACTTTTTAGATTATGATAAAATACATTCAAGAATTAACGAAATAGACTCTCCTGAAGCACAAAGGCATTTTTATAAACCAGATAAAGCAAATTATTTCAATAGTGATAAAGTCATTGAACCACAAGCATTACTATCACATATTTTAGAGAAAAAAGATATTAGAAGTAGAATGATTGCTTCTATTTGCGCTCATGAAGAAACTTCCTATTCATTACAAGATGAATTAATGGAATTAGAATCTACTATTCTTGCTAGAACTATGATTTCTGGTATTCTTCCTGACAAACGAATGATCTTCCCTCCTATTCCTAACTTTATTTTTACAAGAGATTTAGGGATCACAGTCAATGATCATATTTTATTGAATAAGCCAAAAAAGAAAGCAAGGACTCGTGAATCTATCATTATGAAATATATCTTCTTCAATCATCCAATGTTTGAAGAATACACTGATAAAATAATAGAGATTACTGATCCAGAAGATTTTTTCCTACTCGATGATAATGAGCAAGAGCAAAAAAGTGTGACTATTGAAGGCGGTGATGTAATGATGGTTGCTCCTAATCATTTATTGGTTGGTGTCAGTGAAAGAACTTCAATTCATGCTGCTAGTAAAGTGATTCATGAGATGCACAATAGAGATATTGTTGAAAAAGTGACGATCGTAAAAATTCCAGCCAAACGTGCTTACATGCATATTGACACCACATTTACGCAAGTAAAAAGAAATCTATGGGTGATGTTTGGATCATTTTCTAAAGAAGGATTAAGAAAAGAACAAGGTGATTTTATTCCTTCATTAGGTAATTCAAAAAGTGAGAACGAACTTGAAATATTACAATATATAAAGGGGCAAGATTATAATAATCCTGTTCGATTCGATTATCTCGAGGATTTATTGAATGATATCAGTATGAATGATCTTCATTCCAAAGAACCTACGCAATTCATTTATTCTGGAAATAATAAATTTCCTCACGGAAGGCGTGAACAATGGACAGATTCATGCAATGTATTGGCTTTAAAAGAAGGCGTTGTGATTGGTTATGACCGTAATGACAAAACTTCTGAAGGTTTTAAAAAACATGGTATGAAAGTCGTTAAAGCAGCGGATTTATTGAAAGATTTAAAAGAGGAAAAAATTACCCCAGATAAAGTTGAGGATACATTAATATTACTTCCTTCAGCAGAATTATCTAGAGCAAGAGGTGGGTCACATTGTATGTCTATGCCTTTAAAAAGGGATCTATTGTACTAATAAATTACATCAAACAATCCTATTAGAGAATTAAATTTATGATTTTGTAAATTGCATTAAGATTCACCCTAATACTACTTATATGCTTAGATTTATTTCTCTATTTTTTTTCATTTTTATTTTTTCTACTCATTCTTCATATGCACAATTTGCACGTGATGATTGGACTGGAAAAGATAAAACTAGACACCTATATGTGGGAACAGGATTAAGTGCTGGTGTTTATGCAACATGTAGAAGTATTGACTACTCTTATAATAAATCTTTAATTTTAGCAATTTCTGCTGGAACAGCTACAGGTTTATTTAAAGAATTATTAGATATTAGTATAATAAAAAATGGTTCTGGCTTTAGTGGAAAAGACTTATTATATACTTTTGGGGGAAGTATTTCCGGAGGGTTAATTTCTTATGTTATTGATAAAAAAATTATCAATAGAAAAAGAAGAAAAAATAAACCTTTTAACCAATAGTAACCCATTACTATCCAAATCTCGAATTAATTGACTTCAAACAAGAAAACATTAAATCATCTAGAGTCTTTACCGACTTCGTTCAAAAATACTCTTACTTATCATTATTTTTGTACTTGATTAGGTGGAAAATATTAATAACAGCTATAAAACCATTTGTAATTTGTAATAACTATTGGCCATGCTGTTAACATAACACCATAAACCACAAAAACTAAGCATCCAATACTATTTACAAGGCGTAGCATTCTCACTTTTTTTAGTGCAAATGAGATCATTAATAGTATAGAAGCTAAATACCCAACATATTCTGGAGAAAAGTCCATATATATAAACAGTTAGTGATGATTAAATCATATGCAATTTCTACAATATTTTTCCTTTGTTCATTCCTTGCTAATGCTCAATCTGAAATTTATGACCCTAAAGTAGATGCGATGTCAGAAATAAAGGCTGCAACTCAAAAAGCTAAAAAAGCTAAAAAACATGTTTTTGTAAAGGTAGGAGGAAATTGGTGTAGTTGGTGTAAATTATACGCTAAATTTACATATCAAGATGAAGAAATTACAAAAATCATGAATGATAATTACGTTGAGGTACTTTGTAATTGGAGTAAAGAAAATAAAAATGAAAAGGCTTTAGAATATTTAGCTTTCCCTCAACGATTTGGCTATCCTGTTTTTGTTATTCTAGATGGAAATGGAAAAGTATTACACATTCAAAATTCCGCATTTTTAGAGAGTGGAAAAGGATACGACAGAACAAAAGTTTTACAATTTCTCAATGGCTGGACACCAGAAGCAGTTGATCCTTCTACTTATAAAAAGTGATTTTACACCAAATATTAGTTTATAAATGTAGATTATACACAAATAATATTATGTTATTTTAATTATTAATAAATAATTAATTTGATAACAATTGTTAATAATGACAGCCATTATTTTGATGTATTATTAAAAAGAACATATTTATGCTTTGAAAATTAGACTATCTAAAATTAAACATAACTTACGACGTGTTGACTAAATATTTTTATGCTATCATCATAGCAACTATTTGTTTCGTTACTTCGCCCTCAGATCTACTAGCAGAAGATGGAAAGAAAAAAAACAAAGAAAAAGGAGATGAACATGATAAAACCTTAGTAGAAGGTGAACATCATGAAAACCATTTTGAAGTGGAATTATCTTATAATAATGGTAATCATTTTGAATTTACTAGTTCTGTATACTTTGCCCATTTAATGAAATTTCAAGGTACAGTTGAACTTACTGGACATCACTTTGCAGGTTGTTTTGTCAGAGAGATTCCTATTGGCCATTCAAAATGGGGAACTTTTGTAGGTGTTGGCTCTACATTTGGCTTCGAAACACATCATGGAGAAGAAACTGTTTCAGGACATACCACTTCAGAAACACACGATAATCAAAAAGATTGGACAGGCAATGTAATCTTTCAATCTGGATTAGCTTACTCACTTGATAAACACTGGAGTACAGGCTTCACGTTGTCACCTGGGATAGATGTAGAGACTCATCAACCTAATTTTGGTATGACATTAGATTTAGTGTTTGGCTTTTAACAAGATTAAGCAACTGCGAATAAGTCTAAATTAAGGTATTTTAAATGTTTAATCACGAACATATTTAATATAATTGCGTATCAATAGTTATCTATAACGCGTTGTATACGCTTAGATATATTGTCTACTTACTCATTTATATTATCAGCTATCAATCATGATTAACGAAAATATTTTACTACGATTAGTTACATGCATTGCGATGTTGTTTGGAATAAATACTTTAGTTATTGCTCAAACAACTAACAACAACCATGAATATGTTGAATCTTCTGAAGATTTAACGATAAGGAAGGATGGTTATGTTGAAGGGAGAGTAGATACTCACACTGAAGCAAAAGAAGCTGATCACAAATCAGAAGAACATCACCATAGATATGAACTAGAAGTTTCTTATAACAATAGTGGATACGGCGAATTCACAGGTTCTATATACTTTGCCCACTTAATGAAATTTCAAGGTACTGTAGAGTTTACTGGAAAGCATTATGCTGCAGTAATTGTAAGAGAAATTCCAATAGGTCACTCTAGATGGGGTACTTTTGTTGGCGTTGGTACAAGTTTTGGCTTTCATGATCACGAAGTACCTAGTACTGAAGGGCATTATATGGATGTTGAATTACATAATGCACCTCACCCTTCAGATTATAGTACATCTGATGTTGAGTCACACAGAGAATGGGGTGGGTCTGTTATTGTTCAGACTGGTCTTGCCTATTCATTAAATAGTCACTGGAGTACAGGATTTACCTTATCACCAGGTATTGATGTGCAAACAGGTGAACCTAATTTTGGTGCTACACTAGATTTAGTTTTTGGATTTTAGAACAGCAATCCATTTACTCAAGATATTAAAGTGAAATGAAATGAAAAAGAGTAACTACTTTATAAAACGGTAGTTACTCTTTTCTATTTATAGTGATTTCAAAGCTTCGATAAATTTGTTATTTTCATCAGGTGTACCAATTGAAACTCTCAACCCTTGTTCACATAACAATACGTTGGCTCGATTTCGAATTACAATTCCTTTATCCACCAAAGCATCATAAACTTTATTCGCATTCTCAACTTGGAATAATATAAAGTTTGAAGCTGAAGAAAATCTATTTTTCACGATAGACAATTGATCCAATTCAGTTTCAATTCTTTTTCTTTCGGATAATATCTCCTTTACCATTTCCTCCACTTTCCCCACATTATCCAAAGCCTCTAATGCTTTTTCTTGGGTCAATTGATTAATGTTATAGGGAGGTTTAATAGTATTGAATACGGTGATTATTCCTGGAGAAGCGAACATCATACCTAATCTTAATCCTGCCATTCCCCATGCTTTAGAAAAAGTCTGTAAAACGATTAAGTTATTATATTCAGATAATTTACTGATAAAACTTTCTTGTTCTGAAAAGTCTATATATGCCTCATCCACTACGACTAATCCATCAAACTTTTCTAGCAATGTGATAATTCTATCAACGCTTACTGTTCCACCTGTTGGATTATTTGGAGAGCAGACGAAGATAATTTTAGTGTTCTCATCTATTTGATGAAGAATAGCATCTGTATCAATATCAAATTCAGCTGTGAGTGGCACTTCTTTTAAACTTACATTGTTTAATTCAGCACTCACCTTATACATTCCATACGTTGGAGGTAAAATAATTACATTATCTTTTTGAGGTTCTACAAACGCTCGATAAAGTAAATCAATTGGCTCATCACTCCCATTACCAAGAAAAATATGATCTTCAGGGATATTTTTAATAGGAGATAATTTTGTTTTAACAGCTCTCTGATAAGGATCTGGATATCTATTATAAGGCTCTCCTACGGCAGTTCCGTAAGGGTTTTCATTAGCATCCAAAAATATATTTTGATTATTAACATCTTCAAATTCGTCACGTGCAGAAGAATAGGGTGTTAATGTTCGAATATGCGATCTCAATAACGATTGAATATCAATGTTAGTTTTGTTCATTATAAGAATGAGTTAGTATAAACAACTTATTGTAATATTTTTTTGATATCAATAGTATAAACGGTTGAAGAAAATACCTCCTTACCTAAACTATTTGTTTTCACACCACCAAAAATAATCAATTTATCAGCAGAAATCGTCATGCCCATACCTTCTAATTTACCAATATTGGTATGGTATCTTTTTAAACTACCTTTATCCGTATTATAGATAAAGATTTGTTCATTGCTGAAAATAATAATATTAGCTCCTTGATGTGTAATAGTAGCATCAACAATTGGTTCGGCTAACTTACCCACTTTCACCCATCGATCTACCTTTATATTATACATATAAATTTCATCAATTGGAGATTCATTTTTACCGCCAAATACATAAAGTTTCCCATCCACCACAGTGCCGTAAGTGATCATTTGCTTAGGCATATGGGCCAATTGTTTCCATTCTTGTTTTTTAATATCAAATGAAAACAATGTATTAGAATAGGTCTCATTATCTAATTTACCACCAAAAAGATAAATTTCACCTTTCCATTCAGCAATACTTGAACGCAAAATTGCTTGAGGATTTAAAGAAATATTTTTGATCTCAGGTACTCGATGATCATAAGTAATCTCTCTAACGTTTATATCAATTGGAGCTAATGGGTCATTCACATTGCCCGATGTTCCATTGAACAATAACATTGTACCATTAGAAATTGTAGTATTAATGAGCTTTTCTCCTTTAATAGAGATGGGTGTCACTTGATTCCAAGTATCACTCTTTGGAGAATAAGATAAAATCGACTTGTAATGCTCATTCGATTTATTCACTCCTCCAACTACAAATGTATTTTTGGGAGTACTACAATACCCCATGTAAGCTCGAGCTGAAGGCATAGGTGTTCCTTTTGAAAAGCGTAAAGTAGCTGTTTCAAATTCTTTTGAGATATTGGCAGATACACATGATTGTAATACAACACCAAGCATCAAAATTAGGAACCTATATGTTGAAGAAGTAAGCTTCATTCAGTTTTCATTTATTAATACAAAAATACAACATAGGTAAGTACTATCATTGTTAGAACAAGGGGTTTGATGTTATGTTTAGTTAAAATTAGATAAATAGAAGACATAATCATGAAATTATCACACATCAAAGGCATTCTATGTGACCTAGACGGAGTATTATACAACGATGGCGTTCTCATTGAAGGTGTTACTGATACTATACAAAAGTTGAAAAATAAAGGTTATAAATTTCAATTTGTAACCAACACATCAGGTATTACCTCTACTGAATTATTCCATAAACTCATCTACTTAGGAATTCCTGTTGAAGAAAGTGAAGTTTTAAGCCCACCTTTGGCAGCAAGAAATTATTTGTTGTATCATAAATACAAGAATGTTGAAGTTCTTGCTTCAAGTTCTATCAAAAATATGATATATGAAAAGGTTGAAAAAGAACTTGACTCGCCTGAAGCCATATTAATTGGTGATATAGGTAAGCATTGGAATTATGATTTAATGAATGAGTTGTTTCTAAAAGTTATTAATGGAAGTCATTTAATTGGTTTACATCATGGACGCTATTGGAAATCAGCTAATGGATTGCAAATAGACATTGGAGCTTTTATTAAAGGTTTAGAATATGCTACCTCTACTCAAGCTGTTTGTATTGGAAAACCAGATCAATCTTTTTACCTCTCCGCTATTCAGAAAATTGATTTACCTGTTGAGGAATTATTAATGATTGGTGATGACATCATCGGTGATATTCAAGGTGCAAAAGCTGCCGATTTAACCGCAATTCAAGTGAAGACTGGAAAATACAGAAAAGAGCTGACTGATCGTGCTGAAGTACAACCCGACTTGATTGTCAACGACTTTAATGAGCTTACTTCTCTCCTATTAAAGAATTAAACTATAGTTTAGTCAACAAAGAGCCTGTTCCTTGTGATACCAAAGCCCAAGAGTCTAGATCAAAAGTAATAACAACAGCATCAGCTGGGGACATTGTACCAATGATGTCTCCAGTTAAATATTCTGCTAAAAAACTAATTGCTGGATTATGTCCTACAATTGCCATACTATCGGCTTGATCAGAACGCTCATTGATAAAATCTAAGAGTCTACCTACATTGGCTTCATAAAATGATGGCTCAATAAAAGTCGCCTCCTCTGGCATATCTAATTGTTCTAAGATTAACTGCTTTGTAGTCGTTGTACGTACAGAATCCGAATAAAATAAGATTTCAGGGACAAAATTACCGGAGGCAATTTTTTTTCCTAAATGCACTGCTTCTGTAAATCCTTCTTGGGTTAATTCACGTCTTTTATCATCTGCACCAAAGTAAGCACTTTCAGCCTCAGCATGTCTAATAAGAAGTAAAGTTTTCATTTGTATAATAAAGTTTTAATTCAAGTAGTATAATTGTTTTATAAGGGGATGCATTTTATTGCTCTTAAATGCAAACAGAATTTAGTCAAATAAATCGAGAAGATCATAATCCAATTAAAAAATAGTATAAAAAAAACGACTCCCTTTTCAGAGAATCGTTTTTAAAGTCGATCGTTTTAAAGTATCAACCAGTAGCTCTAAGAGCAGATGCAATCGCATTGATTGACGTCAATAATTGGAATAATACAGCCTCCACATCTTCTGGATTGGCTTTCTCATCCGCTTTCATCTTACGCCATTTTTTCAATAATCCGATTTGTGTCTTATGAAGCGGTGTTAATGCCTCAGCTCTTAAGAAGCTTGAATAATAATGATTCTTTCTTCTTTCCGCGAAAGATACTTTCAAGATGCTATCCATCATCTTACGAGTTCTTGCTAACTCTTCTAAAAGTTTTTGCAAGATCGAATCTTTCACTTCTTTATCAGTCACCATTGCAGCGTATTCTTTCATCACTGTTTCGTCAGTTGCTTCTAAAGAAGTATCGACATTTGTGAATACATATCTGATCAATGGATCTGTTTTGATCAATTCTTTTAACTTCTTAAAGTCCTCAGGTTTCTCTTTTGAAAGTTTCTCAAGAGTGTAACCTACACCATACCAAGAAGTCATATTGAAACGAGCTTGACTCCATGAGAATACCCAAGGAATTGCTCTTAAATCCGCTAAAGTTCTTCTACCTGTTCTACGTGCTGGACGAGAACCAATTCTTGATGATTCAATAGCATCAATTGGTGTTGCTTCACCATAGAATTTGATAAAATTAGGATCCTCTAATAGGCTAACGTAGTATTTTCTACTTTCTTTACCCATCCAAGAAATGATATTCTCTAAAGGATGCTCTGTCTTTTTACCAAGGTTGTCTTTAACTGTATTGTCTACTGAACCTGCTAATAACAATTCCATGTTATAGCTAGCATTCATCTTGTTAGCATACTTTTGCTCAATTGTTTCCCCTTGCTCAGTTAAACGGAAATTACCATTTACACCACCGTGAGGTAACGCTTGAATAAACCATTGAGTTGGTCCTGCACCACGAGAAATTGTACCACCTTTACCGTGGAAGAAGTTGATTGCAATATCTCTGTTTGCACCTACCTCATATAATTTTGATTCTGCAGTATGAAGTGCAGATTGTGAAGCAAGGATACCACCATCTTTGTTAGAATCTGAATAACCAACCATCACCATTTGCGTTAGTTTATCTGATCCGCTTTCACGCATTTGATATTCTAAACTGCGACGAGTAATAGGGTGATCCAAGAAGTTTTGCATTACTTGAGGCGAGATATCTAAATCTTCGATTGTCTCAAATAATGGAACTACAGGAAGTTTACAAACTAAACCATCAGGAGTTTGCTCCATTAAACCTGCTTCTCTTGCTAATAAGAATACAGCTACTAAGTCAGATACAGAACGAGTCATTGAAATAATAAACGCTCCGATACCTGCTGAACCATAATTCTTCACATGTTCTGCAACAACTCTATAAGTTGAGATTACTGCATTTGCCTCATTTGGCAATTGAACTGATGGATGCGTGAATGGTCTATTTGAAAGCAATTCATTGTTCATAAATGCTAATCTCTTCTCTTCAGACCAAGTTAAATAACTATCGCCATCTAATGAAGCTGCATTTAATAATTGAGAAATTGCTTTATCATGGAATGCACTATTTTGACGGATATCCAAACGAGCTAAGTGGAATCCAAATGTATCTAATACTCTAATCGCATCATTTACATAAGAATAAGCTAATCTATTTGCACCGTATTCTAATAATGTATCTTGTAATAGCTCTAAATCATCTTTTAATTCTTGAGCCATTCTATATTTAGTCTCGTCTTCTTGAAGCTCAACTGCATGCTCTCTTTTTACTTCTACTGGTAATTTTGCAAGAAGTAAATTTACAAACTGTCTAAATGCTTCACCAACGTTTCTATCTAATGCTTGATCACCATTCTCACCTAATTCTTTAGTAAGTACAGTGATACGATCTTGTAATGCCTTAGGAGCATCCTCTATATCACATGAAACAGATAATTTTTTCACTAAATTGAATAACGAACGTCTAATTAATACGAACGCATTCAAACGTAGAATACTTAAAGTTTCTTCTGTAACATCGTGGGTTACTAATGGGTGTCCATCACGGTCACCACCTACCCAGTTACCAAAAGAAACTCTTGGTCTACTATTAACTTTTCTAATTAAATCCTTATCAAAACCTACTTCACCCCAAGCTTGTTGGAAACGTTGATCCAAGATTGGTAATACTTCAGGGAATACGTTTGTAAGGTAGTGAACAGCGTTTCTTCTTTCAGAAGCTACATCTGGCTTCTCCACGAAGATCTCTCCTGTTCTCCATAATGTATCTAATATTAATTTAATTTTAGCATTAATCGAGCGTTGCTCAATTTCAGTATACATTGTATTTTCTCTTTGTACTAAAAGTAAATATAATGTTCTGTGATGCTCTAATACTGTTGATCTTTTTGCTTCCGTAGGGTGAGCTGTTAATACAGGCTCAATCATTACTTCTGGAAGTATTTTAGCAATTTGTTCTTGAGTATAGCCTTGATCTTTTAAGTCTTTTAATCTTTCCCCCCATAAACCTTTCACACTCGCAAGACCAAAATCATTCTCCTTTTTACGTCTTGATTGTACAGCACCATTTACTTCTACCATATTCAATAATTGGAATACGATCGAATAAAGCTGCATATGCTTTTCATCAATTTTTTTCAAAGGAGCTGCATTCTCGTTGATCCACGGAATTGCGTTTGCTAGTTCTTTTTCACCATTCTCGATTAAAACTTCTTTTAAACATTGGAGTAAAAACTCTAAGTCCTGATAGGGTTTACCCAAATGCTTTTTCACAACCTCTAGCGCACTTAACGGCGTTACTGATTCTTTAGCCATTCTTTGTTTTTTATATATTATGAGATAATTTGATGCGATTAAGTATTACGTAACCAAACTTACGTTTAGTTGCAAAATAAGTAAATAAATTAAAGTTTTATAATAAATTTTATAAACCTTGTTTATTTTACAACAACAAATATCCAAAATATTAACTATAGTTAAGATGATCTAAATTACCTAAATAAGATAATATTAATGATCATTAGCACCACAATTATTGACTTCAGTTTTAAATCACTATACCTGCTTTTCCTTCGTCCCTTTTTTGCTTTCTTTCAGTCTTACTAAATCTACTGAATATCAATCTATTGGATCTATCGTAATTTAAATAATTCCAGAACCAATTGATAAATACGACTGCTTTGTTTCTCAATCCAATTAACGACATGATATGAACAAACATCCAAATAAACCATGCAATTGGGCCTGAACTTTTATAATTTCCTACTTCAACGACGGCTTTATTTTTACCAATAGTTGCCATACTACCCTTATCTGTATATTTAAAAGGTGTCCAATCTCTCCCTTTTAGCGTATTAATTAAGTTCTTTGCTAAATGATTCGCTTGTTGTATTGCGACAGGCGCGACCATTGGATGTCCAACAGGGTAATTCTCTGTTTTCATACAAGCGACATCACCGACAGCGAAAACATTATCGTGGTTTAATACTTTGTTATGTTCGTCCACTAAAATTCGATTCCCTCTTTCTGTAATCAATGAAGCATCCAATCCTTTGGGACAATTTCCTTCCACTCCTGCTGACCAAATTAAGTTACGTGAATAGATCTCACCATCTTCATTGCCATTTTTTGTCACAGCCACATCTCCATCGTAACTTTTTACGATAGTATTTAAATGCAGAATCACTCCTAATTTTTTCAGGTACTTCATCGCACTTTCAGAAGATTTTGGTGATAAAGCATTCAATACTCTTCCTCCACCATCCACTAAATGAACTTCCATTCTTCTGACATCTAATTCTGGATAATCAACAGGTAAAACATATTTCTTTAATTCTGAAATTGCTCCAGCTAATTCTACACCTGTTGGTCCTGCACCGACAATTACAAAATTCATCAAAGCAGATCTTTCTTTTAGATCATGTGTTTGTAATGCTTTCTCAAAATTTTGTAATAATAGACTTCTCAATTGTAGAGATTGTACAACGGTCTTTAATGGCATAGAATGATATCTAATTTTCTCATCACCAAAAAAGTTTGTTCTTGAACCTGAAGCAATAACCAAATGATCATATTTTAATGAACCTAAGTCAGTAATCACTTGACTATTTTCTAAATCTACTTGTTGAACGACCGCTAATCTAAAGAAGAAATTGTCGTAACCATGAAAAAGTTTTCGTATTGGAAAAGAAATAGAATCAGGCTCTAAACCTGCTGTTGCAACTTGATATAATAAAGGTTGAAAAGTGTGGTAATTGTTTCTATCTAATAAAACTACTTGGTAATCTTTATTTTTTAAAGTTCTCACAAACTCCAAACCTCCAAAACCACCTCCAATAATAACAACTCTAGGAACTTTTAAGTCAGGTACATCGATAACTTTTTCCATATATTTTTATAGCAATTTAGAAGAGAATACAGATAAAAAATTGAGATAGGATAATTCTGATTCTCTTATATGATTTGATAAATTTTATTACTATAAAAATACAAGATTAATTGTCTAGAACAGTATAAATATCAAGATATTTTGTATAAAAAAAACCGATCTTAATGATCGGCTTTCTATTATTTTTTCTTTCTGTCTTTTGATGATTTTTTCTTCTTTTTATCAAGACCTGATAAATATTTTAAAGAAATCATTTCTTGCTCAGATAAATATCTCCATTTCCCTCTTGGAAGATCTTTCTTTGTCAATCCAGCCAATGCAGTTCTATCAAGCACTTCTACTGTATATCCAAAGTGTTCAAAGATTCTTCTTACAATTCTGTTTTTCCCTGAATGAAGTTCAATACCGATTTCTCTTCTATCGTCTTCATTTACAGACAAACCATCGATATAAGGAGATCCATCTTCTAACTCAAATTTTCTATCACGAAGTGTCATCTCATCCTCCTCTGTCAAAGGCTTATCCAATTCCACTCTATAAATCTTTTGTGTATTACTCGAAGGATGTGCCACTTTTGTAGCAAACTCTCCATCATTTGTAAATAATAAAAGACCTGTTGTATTTCTATCTAAACGTCCTACAGGATAAATACGCTCATCACAAGCATTTTTCACTAACTGCATGACCGTTTTTCTTTCTAAAGGATCTTTGGTTGTTGTAATAAATCCCCTTGGCTTATTTAAAAGAACATAAACATATTGTTCTTTCTTCAACAATTTACCATCATATTCCACGCGGTCGTTAGGTTTTACCTTATACCCCATTTCAGTGATGACTTCACCATTTATTTTTACTAAACCTTCTGAAATTAATTTATCCGCTTCCCTTCTTGAACAAACACCCGCATTGGAGATAAATTTATTCAAACGTACCTCATTGGTCTTTTTAACTTCTGGCTCTTCGTTTTCTTCTTTTATTTTTTTAGCAACAGAAATAACCTTCTTTACATCGTAAACAGGTTTTTTCACTTGTTTATCAGAAGAACCATAGATAGTTTCTTTTATTTTTTGATCTTTTTTAGCCTTTAATCTTTCTTCAAGCTTTTTACTAGGCTTTCTTCTTGGAGCTGGTCGATCTGAGAAAGTTTCTCTTTTTGGTTTTTCCTTGATGAACTTTTTAAAAGGACTCAAGTTTTTCTTTCCTGAATTAGGAGTACGCTTTTTCATCTAATTAACTTAGAAATTTAACATGCTGCCAACACGGCAGTAAACATTCTATGACATAACATAGATTTCTAAGTACAAAGTTCGTGAACTTTAAGGGATTGTTCATCTAATAATTGAAAACATTACCTAAATTTTAGGATAATTCTTCAATTTTCTTCTGAATATCAATTAATACAAAGTTTGACAATTCAAATAAACGCTTTAATTTATAATTTAAGGCATCTAAAGAGTGATTAGAAGCATCTTCCATATCAATTAATAAAGCTTCCATTTCTTCATGTCCCAAATAAGCAGTGCTAGATTTCAACTTATGTGCCTTTTTACCAAAAGCAACTACTTCATTTGTATCCAGTAATGCTTGCATTTCTTTTGGAAATTCTCTTAGATTTTTTTCAATAACTACTAAAATAGAAAATAAGAAATCTTCATCTCCATCAGCGATATCATAAAGTCCTTCAAAATCTACATTTGTTAGCATGATCAATGTGTTTAAATGTTAGGGTGTTTAATCTAAAATAAATTGGTTTGAGAGGCCTTGTCAGCTACTGTCTCAGCATAGTCTTTACCAAGGTAGGCATCAATCACATAATGTGCAATATATAATACAGGTGTCATCAAGACCGCAATTCCGAATTTGTAGATATAATTTATAATACCAACTGCTATAACCTGTTCTAATGGCCAATTTCCAAAAACATAAAATGCCACTCCTAACACCACAAAACTATCTACTAATTGTGAAATCAAAGTTGATCCAGTTGCTCTCAACCAAATCTGCTTACTTCCAGTAAATTTTCTCAACCATTGGAAAGTATGTGCATCCAAAAACTGACCAATTAAAAAGGCTGTCAAAGAGCCAATAATAATCCCAAGTCCTTGTGTGAAGATTTTATCAAACGCTTCTTCTATATTAAAAGGATTCCCTTGTGTGTCTGTTGCATTTAAATCAAGCCAAAATTGAGCGGGAGGTAAATCTGTCACAAATAGAATAATGAAAAATACATAGGAGATCAGCCCAGCTGTGATAAAAGAGATTTTTTTCACTCCTGCTTTTCCAAAATACTCATTAATAATATCTGTTGTTATAAAAACAACTGGCCAAATCACAACACCTGCAGTGAGATTAAAATCCAAGACAAATGAACCAAATACTTCTAACTGCATGGGAGCCACACCTAAAAATGCTTCTAATGAAAATATTTTCGGCCCTACTAATTCCGCAACAATTGCATTCGTCAGAAAGATAGCACAAAGGCCTATATATAGAGTTTGGTATTTCTTTTCGCTTATTTGTTTGTTTTGGTCCATTAAACTAAAATTGGATCGTTAAAAAAAATCTGAAGATGATGAATGTTCAATAAAAATATACAATCTAATATTAATAGTGAAATTTCTTTGTAGATGAAACGAAGATTTAGATTATCATTTTTTATTAACTCTTATCTTTGTAAGATGTTTTACTTAAATTCTAATTATGATCTCATTTTATCCTGGTCCAAGTAAATTGGATGCTTCTGTAAAATCGGCTATGGCTGATGCGATAACTTCTCAAATCTTGGAGTATAATCACAGGAGCCCTGAATTTATGGGTCTGATGGTTTCATGTATAGAAACTTTAAAAGAGAAATTAGAAATCCCTAAAAACTATAAAATATTCTTTACTTCAAGTGCAACGGAATGTTGGGAAATCTGTAGTCAATCTTTTTCACTACCATTTATACATATATATAATGGTGCATTTGGAAAAAAATGGGCGAATTATAACGAACATATAAATAAAAAAGTAAAACATATAGAATATCCCATTCATCGACGAATTAGTGTCAAAAAAATCACTAAAAATAAGAAGGAGAAAAATATCATTTGTTTGACAAGCTGTGAAACTTCAAATACAACAAAAGTACATCAGAAGACTTTCCATAAAATTAGGGCATATTATCCCAATTCATTAGTTTTTGTAGATGCTACAAGTTCAATGTCCGGTGTTAAATTAAATTGGAATACAGCTGATATATGGTTTGCTTCCGTTCAAAAATGTTTTGGTCTTCCTTCTGGATTAGCTGTCATGGTATGTTCACCTAAAGCTATAGATGAAATGAGCCAAAATGATTTTCATTATAATGCTTTACATTCTATTCATAACAATACATTAAAATTTCAAACAACACATACACCTAATATTCTTAATATATATCTACTGAAAAAGGTATTAGAGAAAAGAAAGCAAATTCACATCGAACATGAACGCCTCAAAAAAAGAGCACTTCGATTAAAAAAGTTAGCCATTCGTCTTGGGTATACTTTATTAACTGATAATTCTAAGTTACAATCAGAAACAGTGATTGGTTTAAAATGTCAACCTGAAGAATTGAAAGAAATAAAAAAGAAAGCCATAGAGAATGGTATTTTATTGGGAAATGGATATGGCCCTTGGAAAAGTAATTCGTTTCGAATTGCCAACTTTCCTGCACATACGGATAGTGATTTTCAAAAGTTATTTGTTTTTTTAGAAAGTTTTAAAGTCTAAAGGGAACAAATCATTCTTTCTAAAAGTTCTATTAGTGAAAAAGAGTCTTTTTTTAGGTTTCCAAATAAACAATGAATAACACAGTTAATTAGTAGTTTTATATAGAAATCCCTACAATTGGCTATATATTTTACAATTTATTGTTAAAACAGTTAAAAATACTCCTAAAACGAAATCACCTTTTTATTTTGTGGATTAATTGCGTTTGGCAATAAGGTCGAATAAACAATTTTTAACCGTCTTTTACAGTTTCTTTTTGTAAATGACAGATAGTAGTTGTAATTTCGGGCGCTGAATAAATTATGATTTGGATTATTCGCAGCATTAAATTCGTATTCAGATGATAGGTATCTTAGGATCTTTAGGCGCGATTTGGACAATTGTCTTATTCGTAGTCTTTTTCCTAGCATTAATTCAGATTTTCCGTTTTATTATCAATAAAACTGGGTCTGACATTTTAGCAGGAAAGAAATCAGGACAAGAAGGAAGTATTCTTGTAAAAAAGTACAATGATGTAGACGTTTCAAAATATTCTACATTGTTTGGTTTAATTGGTCTTTCACTTTCACTTTTATTCGTATTAGTGGCATTGGAATTCCCTTCGTATGAAGAGTCAGAATTAATTGATTTAGGATCAGTTGATTTTATCGATGAGGAAATGGTTGACGTTCCTGTAACGCAACAACAACCACCTCCACCTCCAAAAGTTACTGCTCCAGTAATTGTTGAGGTGCCAGACGAAGAAGAAATCGAGGACGAAATTGAAATCGAAATTCCAGAAGAATTTGACGAAGAAACTGTAATTGAAGAAGCAGTAGAAGTTGAAGAGGAAGAAGTAGAAGAAGTTGTTGAAGAAATCTTCGAAATCGTAGAGGACCCTGCAGGTTTCCCAGGTGGTATGGGTAAATTCTACAAATGGGTAGGTAAAAACATGAAATACCCTTCACAAGCTAAGCGTATGGGTGTGGAAGGTAAAGTATACATCCAATTCGTAGTTGACAAGGACGGTACATTAACAGACATCAAAGTTGTTCGTGGTATCGGTGCTGGTTGTGACGAAGAGGCTGTACGTGTGTTGAAGAAAGCTCCTAAGTGGAAGCCAGGTAAGCAACGTGGTCGTGCAGTAAAACAAAGAATGGTATTACCAATCTCATTCAAATTAGGTTAATCCTATTTTTTGAATATTAAAAACCGATGTTATATTTAGTGTAACATCGGTTTTTTTTTAGCTAACACTTATAATTTCATGAAAAAACTAAAGTTGTTCCTTATTTTTTGGGGGTATTGTCTTTCATTATCTGCTCAAGATACTGTTGTAGAACCTGATTATTTATTTCCTATTCAGCCTGGCAAACAAAATTATTTTGCTGGTTCAATGGGAGAACTAAGAACAACTCACTTTCATGGAGGATTAGATATTAAAACAAAAGGAATAGAAGGATTACCTGTTTATGCTGCTGATGATGGATACATTACAAGGCTCAAAGTTTCTACTTATGGCTATGGTAGAGTTATTTATATGATGCACCCTAATGGCTATTGGACTGTTTATGCTCATCTCCAACGTTTCAATCCAGAGCTAGAAAAATACATTGTCCAAAAGCAATACGAAAAGAAATCTTTTGAGATTAACCTCGAACACCTTCCTTCTAATTTATTTGTATTTAAAAAAGGAGATATCCTCGGGTACTCAGGTAACTCAGGTTCATCTTCTGCCCCTCATTTACATTTTGAAATTAGAGACCAAGAGGAAAGACCTTTAAATCCTGTCCATTTTAATTTTAATGAAGTTGTTGACCATATTCCTCCGACAGTTAGAGGTATTAGAGTCAGACCTTTGGATATTTACAGTCGTGTTGAAGGAGAATTTTCTCCAAAATTAAAATCAACAAATGGTGCAAAAGGTAGATATACAACCCAGACACCTTTTCATGCTTTAGGTAAAGTAGGAATTGAGATTGACACCTATGATAAAGCAGAAGGAACTTACAATAAATATGGTATCAACCGTATTAAGGTTTATGATAATGGTCAATTAATCTATGAACATGAAATTAATAAAATTCCATTCGATCTAAGTGCCAATATTAATACATTCACTGATTACAAAGCATTTTTAGATAAAAGAAGAAGATATCAGAGGCTTTATCAATTTGATAGTAATCATCTTCCTATTTACCCTGATAGTACATTGAATGGTTTCATTACTATAAATCCAAACGAAAAAAAGAAAGTCAAAATAGAACTTTGGGATAGTTTTGAAAATTATACAGAAGTGAACTTTCAAATTAATGGAACCAATCCAACTCCAAAACCTAGCAAACATTTTGATACGCTCACTGTTGAAGAAAATATTCTAAAAATTGCTGTACCATCACCAAAAGGAAAAAAATTAGAACTTCATTTTCCACTTTGGAATCAGATGATTCAGCCAGCATATCACAAAGGAAATGTAAATTATTACCTTTGGGATTTAAGGCAAGGACTTCCTTTCATGTGCTCAATGGATTCATTACACATTGATACACACCTCAAATACCAAGTCCCTAACAATGCTCATGTAAAATATTACGATAAAAATTTCGCTTTTGATTTTCAAGAACATTCTCTTTTTGACACTCTTTATGTAACAGTAGAGGAGAAAGGAAATACTTTTAAAATCAATGAGTATTATACAAATGTGCATGCCAAAATCACGATTGATTATGTCGTTAAAGATTCCACATTAATTACTCCTGATAATTATGTATACCGTATTGATGAAGATGGTGATGCACATTTTGTAGGAGGCAAATGGCATGGAGATACTATTACATTTAGAACATCTAGATTAGGAGATTTTACACTAGCACCAGAAGTTACTCCTCCTAAAATCATTCCTCTAAAAAAGTGGAAAAATAATCAACTACGTTTTAAAGTAGAAGATGAAGAATCTGGAGTAAGCCGTTATTCAGCTACATTAAATGGTGAATTTATTCTCCTAGAATATGACGCGAAGAAAGATTACATACAAACGCGTCTTTTAGATCCGAATCAGCCATTAAAAGGTAAATTTGAAATGATCATTACAGATGGAGCGGGAAATTCTTCCACTTATAAGAAAACAATTTAACTTTGAGGTAAACGTGTTAATCCTATAGCTGCTGCTGTAAAGAAACAAACTGCTCCTAGACCAGTATTTACTAAAGCAAAAACACCAAAAAATTCTGGTAACGCTGTAGGTAGAAAGACAGATGTTAAAGCAGATAACATGAAAGTAATACACCCTAACATGTTGATCCAAATGCTTAAATTTTCTCTATGCTTTAGATTAAATTCAAAGTTAGCTTCCTTGCATAGATAATATGCTGATACAAGGAAAAGTATTGATCCTAACATATTAGGTGTCCAAATAAAGAAATCCTCTTGTAGCAAAGTTAAATTGCGAGTTGCATCAAATGTATTAAAGTTGAATAAAACTGTTCCAATCCATTGCGTTAGGCCAGCAATATATCCTCTATTTTGGGGTCTTACTGCCCAAAGTTTCCAATCTTGACCCTTTTGATTTGTCGCATCTAACAATTGTAAAAAAGCAGCTGATGTAAAAGGTATCGAACCAATAAAGTAAATCCAATTTAAAACAGTTGCATTAGGATTCGGAAATAAAAATACAACGCTAGAAAAGACAAAACATGATGCACCAATCATAAATAGAATAGAAGTCGACATGACTAATTTTCTTGATGAAACGGCATGAAAATGAATATGCATGAGAAAATGTATTAATTCATTCTTGAAGTAGATTTTCAAAAATGTTAGTGTATTTGTTTATTGTTTAGTATGGAAAGCTCATCATTTATTTAGAAGTAAATGATGAGCTTTTTGTTTTTTAGTGAGCGAAACTTGAGCCAGACGTTCTTTTTTGTCTATTACCTAAAGAAATAAAGTGTTCAGCAGCTTTTCGAATATCGTTAATAAGCATATCCGCCATATCACTATTAAATCCTTCACGCACTACTACTCTTAATACAGCAACATCCTCTGTATCAGCAGGCATTGTGTATGCAGGAACTAACCAACCTCTTTCTCTTAATTTACTTGAAATATCAAAAACAGAGAAGTTTCTTCCTTCCTTTACACTAAAGGCAAATACAGGAATAGCACTACCATCACTTAGTAGTTCAAAGTATTCCATTTTCTTCACTGCAGAAGAAATTTTCATGGCAATACCTTGTAAATCTTTCATGATCTGACGATATCCCTCCTTTCCTAACCTTATAAAATTATAATATTGTCCAACAACCTGATTTCCTGGTCTTGAGAAATTCAAAGTGAAAGTTGGCATATCACCACCTAAGTAATTAACGTGGAAAATCAAGTCTTGAGGTAACTCAGATTCATCTCTCCAAACTACCCAACCGATACCAGGATAGACTAGACCGTATTTATGTCCTGAAACATTAATAGATTTTACCAATGGAAGTCTAAAATCCCACTTCAAAGCTGGATGGATAAATGGAGCTACAAAACCTCCACTTGCGGCATCAATATGCAATGGAGTTTCCCACCCTGTCTTTTTATTATTTTTTACCATAGCATCGTGGATTTCCTCAATTGGTTCAAACTCTCCTGTGAAAGTTGTTCCAAGAATTGCCACTACGCCAATTGTATTTTCATCTATCGCATCAACCACCTCTTCTGCTGTGATTGTATATTTTCCTTTTTTCATTGGAATGTATTTTGGTTCAACATCCCAATATCTACAGAATTTCTCCCAAACGACTTGAACATTTGTTCCTAATACCAGATTTGGTTTATCATAAGACAACCCCGCAGCTTTACGTCTATCTCTCCATTTTCTTTTGAAGGCCATTCCTGCAAGCATTACAGCTTCACTTGAACCAATTGCTGAGGAACCTATAGCATTGCCATCTTCTGGAGCATGAAATAATTTGGAAACTATATTAATACAGCGTTCTTCTAATTCTGCTGTTTGAGGATATTCATCCTTATCTATCATATTTTTATCAAAAGTCTCTGCCATTAATATTTTGGCTTCTGGTTCCATCCAAGTTGTTACGAATGTCGCCATATTTAATCGAGCATTCCCGTCAAGCATTAATTCATTATGAATAATACTGTAAGCCTGAGCAGGATCCATTTGATGTTCTGGTAATTGATATTTTGGAACTTCTACGTTATTACGAATAGACCTAACATAATTATGTTTTGCCTTTGGATCGTTAATTCTTCTTTTATTGTACATGACAAATAGTATGTGTGTGTGTTGTAAATGGTTTATATACCGTAACTTCTATACGAGGAAAGCAACAGCGGGTTACAATGTTACTTTTAAAATCAAAAGAAATAGCGTTAATAAAATTTAAGTATATTTTTTGAGAAAGTTAGTAAATTGATGGATTAATATTTCGCAGGAATAGATTTAATAATTTCATCAATGTTTATGAATAATAAATCATGTTTTCCTGCTAATCCATCTGTTAATTGGAAGGCTGAATCTGATACTGATTTAACAACACCATGATAACTTTGACCATTTTTTAATATTATGTCAACCTCTTTCCCAATAAATGATTGTGCCGAATCGGTAATCATTTTACCATAGTATCTTTTTGTTCCTTTTCTCATTTTATAGTATCATTACTTTATTCTCCGAAAGATAAACAATAAACACACTTTTTTACAAGACTAACAACAATGATACTTACAGTTGATGCCGGAACACAATCCATCCGTGCGGCTTTGATAGATGAAAATGGAACAATTCATACTATCCATAAAACATTAATTGAACCTTATTTTTCAGAAAAGGCAGGTTGGGCTGAACAAGAACCTGATTATTATTGGGAACAAACATGTTTGACCATTAAAAAACTCCTTGAAAAGAAGGATACTGAAATTGAGGCAGTTGTTGTTACTACCCAAAGAGGAACTATCATTAATGTAGATAAAGAAGGAAATCCATTACGACCTGCGATAGTTTGGCTAGACCAAAGAAAAGCAAAGATGGAAGAGTACCCCTCTCCCTTCATGCGTATTGGAATGAAAGCTTTAGGGTTGTATGAAATTGTTGAACATGCTATTGAAGAATGTGAAGCCAATTGGATTCGACAAAATCAACCTGAAATTTGGGCAAAAACACATAAACTATTATTTCTTTCAGGATACTTTCATTTCAAATTAACCGATCAGTTTATCGAAACGACTGGTAATATGGTAGGCTATGTTCCTTTTGATCATCAAAAACATACTTGGGCTGACAAGAATGATCAAAAACACAACATGTTTTCTATTCCAATGGATAAGTTACCTGAACTCGTTTCTCCAAGTGAATGGATAGGAAATATTACCCCAATTGCTGCTGAACAAACTGGAATAAAAGCAGGGACTCCACTCTATGCAGGAGCTTCTGATAAAGCTTGTGAAATGTTAGGCACAGGAAGTAATTCTCCTGAAGTTGGGTGTTTAAGTTTTGGTACTACAGCAACGATTTCGACCAATATTAAAAAGTACAAAGAAGTCATTCCATTCTTTCCTTCCTATTCTAGTGCGATAAAAGGAACAAACAATACAGAAATAATGGTTTATCGAGGATTTTGGATGATCAGTTGGTTTAAAAAAGAGTTTGGTCATCATGAAGTTTTAAAAGCAGAAGAAATGGGAATTGCTGCTGAACAACTTTTTGATAAAATGATAAAAGATATTCCTCCTGGATCAATGGGACTTACCTTGCAACCTTTTTGGTCACCAGGCATCAAACATCCAGGAAAAGAAGCAAAAGGAAGTATTATTGGTTTTGGAGATGTACATACAAAGGGACATATCTATAAGGCAATATTGGAAGGAATTACCTATGCATTAAAATATGGAGCTGTACAAACTGAAAAAAGGACTGGGACAAAACTTACTTCACTTAGGGTATCTGGTGGTGGATCACAAAGTGATATAGCTATGCAGTTAACAGCTAATATATTCAACTTACCCACACATAGACCACATACTTATGAAACTTCATCTTTAGGAGCAGCAATGCTTGGGTATATAGGTTTAGGTAAACATAATTTAGCTTCTGCCATTGAAAAAATGACCAGAATTGAAGAGACTTTCTATCCTCAAAAAGAAGAGGTTTCCATTTATAAGCAACTTTACCAAGAAGTTTACCTTAATATCTACCCTCAATTACAGCCAATTTATAAAAAGATTCAAAAAATTACGGGCTACCCTAAAAAATAGTTGATATCTCTCCTCACACTTTTTTATCTTCGCCCTTATGAGTATCAAGGTTGAAAATTTAACTAAAATATACGGCGAACAAACTGCTGTCAATAATATTTCATTTGAGGCTAAACCAGGAGAAATTCTTGGTTTTCTTGGGCCTAACGGAGCAGGAAAGTCTACAACAATGAAAATAGCTACTTGTTATATTCCTCCAACAAGTGGGAGTATATCAATCTGTGGACATGATGTAGTCAATGATCCTGTAGAAGTAAGGAAAAAAGTAGGGTATTTACCTGAACATAATCCTTTATACTTGGACATGTATGTTCGTGAATACCTTGATTATTGTGCCTCTATTTATAAAATAAAAGGGAAAGCTAAAGAAAATAAGATCGATGAAATGATCGAATTGACGGGTTTAACACTAGAAAGAAAAAAGAAAATAGGTGCTCTTTCTAAGGGATACCGTCAAAGAGTAGGTTTAGCTCAAGCTTTAATTCACGATCCTGAAGTATTGATCTTAGATGAGCCTACTACCGGTCTTGATCCTATTCAATTAGAAGATATAAGGGCTTTAATTAAAAAGGTTAGCCAAAATAAAACAGTAATGTTATCTACGCACATTATGCAGGAAGTTCAATACTTGTGTGATAAAGTTGTCATTATACGAAAAGGTGATATCGTAGCAAATGATAGCGTTAAGAATTTACGTCATTATGGTTCTAAAACAATCTTGAATATCACTTTTGAAAATGCCAATTCAGCAGCATTTATTCATGGTATCGATGGTGTTGAAAAAGTAGAAGCACTTTCAGATCAAGAGTATCAAATTTATTACCCGAACGATCTAGATCTAAGAGGTGATATTTTTAGAGCTTCAGCAAATAATCAACAAGCCATAATAGAAATGAATACTCAAATTCAATCTATGGAAGAAATATTCACACAACTAGCTCAAAAATAAAAATCAAAAAAGATGATATGAATTGTATATTTTATTTAATTTTAATTAATATCATCTTTTTTGATTTATATAGATATTCCAAAAATACTTTTATACTAAAGTTATTCACATTGTCCACGCTAATATTTTATATTTCAAACTTCTTTACTCATTAAAATCTATTTACTAACGCACACATTGTTGATAACATTTATTTATTGTAAAGATTAATTTAATATTCACTTTCAATGGATAAACTCATCTCTTTTGTTGATAATCATTGCAATTTTGTATTATTCAACCCTTCTCAAGGAAAAATTATCAATAACTTGTTAAGAATGTTGATATTCTCATAATCAAGAAGCAATTTTATCTTTAAATTCTAAGTCACATTGCTATTTGTGTAACTTAGTACACTATTCCTATTTGATATTCGGAATTACTTTGGCGGGTAATTTCAAAAAACAGAGAGATGAGACAGAAACTTTTAAGAGAAGGTGCAAACGAACTTAGTTATGAAATCAGAGGCATTGTAAAAAAAGCAGACAGCCTTCGTAAACTAGGTCGTAAAATTTATTGGGAAAATATCGGTGATCCAATTCAAAAAAATGCAGAAATGCCAGATTGGATGAAAGATATTATCAGTAATTTATTGCATGAAAACGATACTTTTGGCTATTGTCATTCCAAAGGTGTTTTAGAAACAAGAGAATTTTTAGCTGAAAGAACAAATGCTTTGAAAGGAGCACAAATTGATGCTAACGATATCTTATTTTTTAATGGTTTAGGAGATGCAATTTCTAAACTATACCAATTCTTATTACCTACTTCTAGAATAATTGGGCCTTCACCCGCCTATTCTACTCACTCTTCTGCTGAAGCCGCCCACGCCAATACGACTCCACTGACATATAAATTAGATCCAGAAAATCATTGGTATCCAGATATGGAAGATTTGTACTTACAAGTAAAGTACAATCCAAATATTGTTGGGATTTTAATTATCAATCCTGATAATCCAACAGGAATGGTTTATCCGATGGAGATTTTGGAACGTTTTGTTGAGATTGCAAAAGAGTTTAATTTAATATTAATCTCTGATGAAATCTACTCTAATGTTACATACAACGGGTCAGAAACACATCAATTAGCTGAATATATCGGCGATGTTCCTGGTATTGCATTAAAAGGTATTTCAAAAGAATTCCCTTGGCCAGGTTCAAGATGTGGTTGGATGGAATATTACAATAAAGTAAGTGATCAACAATTCAATTCTTTATGTCAAACATTGGATAATGCTAAAATGATAGAGGTTTGTTCTACAAAACTTCCTCAAATGGCTATTCCAAGGATCATGAAAGATCCAAGATATCAGCCCTACAGAGATGAAGCAAATAAAGCGATTGGACGTAGAGCTGAAATCATTGCTGATTTACTTGGTGATCTTCCACAACTTACTTTTAATAAAACATATGGTGCATTTTATAATACTATCATTTTTAAAGACGGAGTATTGAAAGATGGACAATCCTTAAAAGTGGATGATCCAAAAGTGGCGAACATGTTAAAAGAATGGACTGCAGAGGATATGCCACATGATAAACGTTTTGTTTATAATTTGCTTGCTGCAAAAGGAGTTTGTGTCGTTCCTATTTCATCATTCTGTTCAGAGTTACAAGGTTTCAGAGTTACATTACTTGAAGAAGATGAAGCGTTATTAGAAGAAACATTTACTCATATCAGAGAAGCTGTCATTGAGTATTGTCAATAAAAAAAGGCCAAGTTCAGAACTTGGCCTTTTTCGTATCTATTTTTTTTTCTAGTTTTTCTTTAATCGCCTTTTTAAACTCGCAGGCATTTTATCTTCTTTTTCAACTTTTCCAAAAGGTAAATTTACCCCAAAACGTAAATTAGCAGTCTTGGCTTGATCCCACTGAAATCCTGCTGTTAGTAAATTATCAGATACTGCGTATAGTTGGAAACCAGGAAAACCAAATGAAACCATTGCCCCTAAATTAGTATAGCTATACTTATCAATCGTATAACTTAATCCTAAACCAAAGAATTTTCCAAATTGTTTATCCAAAGATAAAGTTAAAGAAGGAAAGTAATCTCCTTCATAAAACATTTGAGAGAAAAGAACTCCTGCTGTTGCATGATTAAATACTTCATACGTCGCTGCTAAATTTACAACTGTAGGTAAACTTGATTTATTATCAACACCTAAGGTATCTACTTGGCTAAATGAAATCGAATCAGACACAGTTGGAAAAGCATCATCAACATTACCTTCTAATAAAGCTCCCGGATCAATACCAGAATATGAAATATTGTCCAAAGGTGCAGAATAGCTAAATAAACCATCATTTTTCCAATATAAAGCTCCTAAGTTTTTTACTGATGCTTCAAAAGTCAATTCATCAGAAAATTCATAAACCGCTCCTAAATCAATAGCAAATCCAGTATTTGAAAGTGAACCAAACGAATCCGTAAATTGATTTTCATCGTCTAAAAGTAAATCACCATTTTCATCTACAACATCACCTAATCCTCTAGTTTGAAGATCAATAGCTCCACCAACTGTAATCCCATATAATGGAGGATTATCTTGAAGAAAATTACCATTAATATTTGCTTGTACTTGATGTGTTCCAAATAAAACTTTAAACGCTGCGCCTACGACTAATTTTTCATTAATACGATAATTACCGCCAATTGTCAAATCATAAAAAGCAAAAGCATTAATCACTGAATTCATATCTTGCTCAACGCCTAAAACTCCATCAGAAGCAGGTCCCTTCAGAAGTGTCTCAAACATTCCTTTTGAATAGGTTAAACGCTCAATGACTTGGTAGTTTGCACTAATATGAAATCCAAAGTTATTTTTCTGATAATAAATGCCCATCAATTCTGATGAAACTTGTGACAATTGTGTATTATCAGGATCTAATTTCCCTAAGAATCCATCAATATCTAAAAATGTAGTTCCATTCTCCTCATAAGTAACATCATCAAAATTAAATTGATTGTATAAATGAGAGGACATATTTACGACAGGTACCGTCAAAGTAAATTTATGTTCGGACTGCTTTGCTGGATTATATTTCATGGATTGCGGAACACTATTCATAAAATATAATGTATTGACTTGCTGCCCCCAACTAATTTGCATTGAAGTAATCAATAGAAAGAGACAGATTATATATTTAAGATTTTTCATCTGAGTATGTCAAGTAAAGAGAGTTAATCGAAGTTTAATTGAATTGTGCTTTCTAAGTAAAGTCCCATTTTGAAATACATAGATTGCGTACTAGTTATTTCAACGGGATCAGGTACTGAAGTCAAAGTATCTGCATCTGCTTTTACATCAAAAGACATTTCTAGATAACCTGCATTTAAAACTGCTCTAACCTCTTCACCTGTTAATGAGGTTTGTAGATAGTTTGTTACTTCTTGTGCATTTGTACCATCAGGATTTGTTGTCGCTGCTTTAATAAGATCTTGTCCATCTTGATTTCCATTTAAGAAAATCTCAGCAGTTGTTGCCCCATTCTCAGACTCTTTTATGGTTAATTTTAGAGATCCTCCAATAGGAATCGAATTCGTGATTTCGGAATGTATAATTGCAGTTGTTATTTCTTCTAATTCACTTGTAGGTTCTAAATCTAGGTCAGATCCACTTGTGTAAGGCATACTAGAAAAACCAATAAACAATGGAATTTTCACATAAAAATAAGCCTTTACTTCTGATGCTGCAGTGAACAATACTTCCTGATTTGCAGCAATTGAATATCTAGCGGTACCATCATAAACCATTTGTGTTGGTCGCATATTCAACAATTCATCAGTTTCACAAACAAAAACGTTGGTTTGGGCAATATTATCAAAATCTGTACTTGCTAAAACATTGATGACCTGACTACATGAAGTTCCTTTAAGAGCTGAGGTAGAGTCTGTATTAAAACTCACAGGTCTGGTATTACCATCTCCATCAATTGCAATAATTCCATTTTTGGGAGGAGAAGTCCCTGTATTAGATCCTAAGTCCACATCAATTCCTGCTCCAACTGGATTGTAAAATGAGAATTTTACAGTTGGTGCTTTAAATGTAACATCCGTGTCTTCTGGAAAAATATCTGATAAATAATCTGTATCAATTTGAGCTGTTGGCACATCAATTTCTGCATCTCTAGCCGATTGGAATAACATTTTAATTCTATCTGCAGAGTTAGTTGGCGTTAACTGAACACTAGTAATCGTACCTGCATCATTTCCATTTTCATCCACTAATGAGATCGTCAAAATAGGTGTTTGTGTTAAGTCCATTTCAACATTTGTTAGATCAAGTGTCAAAGGAGGTTGTGTACCATTAAAATCTGCAGTATGTGTAGCGGTGATTGTAGATGAACCATTCTCCGTTGTGATATTATCCATTGTTAATGTGAGAATATCTCCTAGATTAGCTGTATAATCGATTTGTAATCCACCTCTTTTAAAACGGATATATGAAATGGCAACTGCATCTTCTACATCATTTAATAATTTGATACAGTAATCTGCTTGTGAACAAGCACCTGAAGAATTTACAGTAAATGCTACTGATAGATCATCTACACCTGGTACACCAATGCCTGGAATTGGATTTGGAAACTGTAAACTGAAAAAATCTTCTTCACTTGTACTACCAAAAGCTTGTACAATATCATTTGTTGATGCTATCTCGATTGAATCTAGTATCTCAAAGTAGAGACTATTGGTCTCTGGGTCAGTTTCCAACATATCTAAATCATCTTCTGATAGTAAATCTTCAAAAGCCACACTTCCATCAAAAAGAGGAACTCCTACTTTATAATTTTCTATTGGTGGTAATTCGATTTCGTTGAGTTCAGGGCCACATCCATTAAAGAAAAGAGCTAAAAATATAGTGACTATACTCTTTTTTTGTAATAAATAAGTATTGTTATACATTTTGTAATGTTTAGAAGAGAAAAAATACTTCTTATAATGTTACAGCGTTTAAAAATATTAGTTTATTTAAAATTAACACTTTTTTTCTTTTACGGATAATTTAAAATATTGTTTTTTCAAGAATGAGGTAAAAAAAGGATTTAATGATATATTTAATTGAAATTTAGCAAATTCAAGTACGGAATTTTAAGAATAAACGAATGCTGGCAGCCAAAGATTTTTATCAATATATTATAAATACTTATCATTCAGAGGATTTTACCCTACCCCAAAAACATCATCGATTAAAAGATTTATTGGAATGGTTGTGTAAAGAACAAACCAAAACAGAGAAGATTTTACTTTCTAGTTTGTTTGCTAGAATTGCATACATTGGACAAAAATTAAAATTACCTCAATTACTTGTTTGGCGACTTCAAAAAGTTCGAATTAATGATCGACTTTCTAAAAGGTCAATGAAAGTCATAAGCATTCATGATATTAATTTTGCTAGTAGAGGAATTGCTGAAACTATAAAACGTATTTATGAGGAAGAAATACCGCAAGAATTAGATCAATTATTACCACAATTACCTACTCAAAAAGAAGCCAATAAACAGAAAGAAAATTTTATTGACACACTGAGAGTAGAAGTTGTAAAAATTGATACTGAAAATAAAATCCTTCATTGTCAAGAAGATGATGACGCAGAAAGTCAAGAACTTATTCAAGTAAAATATGACGAATTAAATATCAACGAAGTCTTTACAACAACCATGACTAAACTATGGGAAGGCATTCAAATGAATTTAATAAATGTCCGTCTTCAAGAAGATAATATTTTCATTCCTCAACACTTTGTCATTGAACCAGATTACCTTTTAGATGTCACAACTGTTGCAGAATCATTTACGATGACAGGAAGTATTCCATTGACGATTTTATTAAAAAAGTTTACGCCATCTGCCTCAAGTGTGCCTATACTTTTGGGAAGTGTTGCTAACTTTTTTCTTGATGAAGCTATTCACGCTGAAGATGCTCAGTCTTTGGATTTTATTCAGATTTTCACCAAGACATTTAAGGCTAATCCACTGGATTATATCACATTACCAGAATTACAAAGTAAAGAAGGATTTAATGGATTTATGCAGAATGCTAAATTCCAGTTTGAAAATATCATTAAAACAGTCAACGATAACTTTAGACAACAAGGAATAGATAAAGATGGTTGTTCAATAGAACCTTCATTTTATTCACCAAAATACGGAATTCAAGGTCGTCTTGATTTATTACACATTAATCCTGAGAAAGAAGAATACAGAATTGTTGAATTAAAATCAGGAAAACCACCTCAACCAGGTATAGGAAATGCAGGGCTTTGGAGTAATCATGCTGTCCAAACTTTGATGTATCAAATGCTTTTAAAAGATGCATATCAATGTGATCAGCAAAATATTTACCCAATGATCTTTTATTCAAAGGCCATTCAAGCCCCCCTTAGGTACGATACATTTACAACTCGTATGGAACAATTAATTCTTTACACGAGAAATGAAATGGTGCTTAATGAATTAATGCTTTCGAAAGCAGATACCTTACAGGACGTTGGGAAAGTACTTCAACAAATCAATGAAGTCGCTTTTGCTGGAGCAGCTCCATTTGTCAAGAAAGATGTGAATACGTTTATTATGAAAGTTCGTGCTCTTTCAACAATGGAACGTGCGTATCTTTTTTCATTTATTAGTTTTATAGCTAAAGAACATCAATTGGCAAAAGTGGGTGATACTATCTTTAGTCAAGGTGTAGCATCACTTTGGTTGGATGATTTCGATACTAAAAAGGATAGTTTTAAAATTCTATTTGATTTAGAAGTCACTGAAAATTTTGCCAATGATCCTACACCAATTTTAGTTTTTAAAAGAACAAACGAGGAAAATGCTTTTGTCAATTTCAGGGAGGGTGATATTGTTACATTATACCCTAGAGATAAAGATGGACAATTACCCACCCATGGTCAGATTAATAAAGGAACAATCACCAGTATTACAAAAGATGAAATTATTGTTCAATTAAGACATCAGCAACGTAATGATGAAACGTTTAATATCAGTGGATACTGGGCGTTAGAGGGGGATTTTATGGAGGCTTCTTTTAATGCTATGTACAGAGGTTTATTTCATTTTATTACATGGGATAACCAAAAAAAGAAAGATATTTTATTGGGTTTACAGCCACCTACTTATCCTTCTAAAATGTATACGCATGAAGAAGTACTATCTTTAGCACAGGACAAAAACCTAAATAAGGTGGAATTAAGTACGCTTTCGAAAGCTCTTTCTACAGAAGATTATTGTCTAGTTGTTGGCCCTCCAGGTACTGGTAAAACGTCTAGAATGCTAAAGAACTTAGCACACATTCTATATCATACTGATCAAAATAGAAATATCTTATTTATAGCTTATACCAATCGTGCAGTGGATGAAATTTGTGAAGCTTTGGATGAAGCAATCACCACACCCCAGGCTGATGGTAAGAAATTTTTACGTATTGGATCTGAGCATTCTTGTGCTCCACAATGGAGGGATAACTTGATGAATAAATTAGCAGAATCTGCTAACAATAGGGTTTCTCTTCGTAAAGGGATTGAAGATCATCGTATTTTTGTCACAACTTTAGCTTCAATTTCAGGTCGTAAATCTTTATTTAAAATAAAGGATTTTGATATGGCTATCATTGATGAAGCCTCTCAAATATTAGAGCCACAATTGGTTGATTTATTGACAAAAGTAAATCGTTTTGTTTTAATTGGAGATCAAAAACAATTGCCTGCTATCACACAACAGGATAAGGTCGTTTCCGAAATTAAGTTTAAAGGATTGGATGAAATCCAATTGACAAATAGAAGGAATGCCTACTTTGAAAGAATATTCTCATTATGTCAAAAAAATAATTGGGATTGGGCTTTTGATCAATTAAAAAATCAAGGTCGTATGCATGAAGATCTTGGTCAATTTGCGAACGACTTTTTCTATCAAGGTAAGCTTACAACAGTGCCATTGCCTTGGCAAAGTGAAAAAGTAAATTGGTCATTAGAAAATCCTAAATCAGCATTGGATCAATTATTAAAAGAAAAACGCTTACTTTTCTTTCCTACACAAAATACCAATACTGCTTCATCTGATAAAATCAATATGGAGGAAGCCCGAAAAATCGCTGAGATTGCTGTTTTAACCAAAGAAAGATATTTAGAACAAAAAGGTAGTTTTGATGTTGATAAAACCTTAGGAATAATTGCTCCATACCGAAATCAGATAGCTGCTATTCGACAAGCTTTGGAGGAAATCGGATTTGAAGAAGCGAATAAAATTAGTATTGATACTGTAGAACGTTATCAAGGAAGTCAAAGGGAAGTCATCCTTATTTCTTTTTGTGCGAATACGCCTTTCCAGCTCGAAAATATGCTTTCACTGACGGAAGATGGTATAGTAGATCGAAAATTAAACGTAGCGATCACAAGAGCAAAACAACAAATGGTCTTTTTGGGGAATCCTAAGATATTAATGCGTTCAACCATACATGAAAAGTTAATGGATTGGATCAAACAGCAAAAAGGTTGGATTGAAAACGATAGTTCATTATTTTTGGTTTTATCTATGAACTAATATTAACTGTTTAACAATCGATTTACTATTTTGGATACAGATATGAAAGACTTCGAGGAACATTGTGAATGTGCAAAAGACAACTTTTGTAGTTTTGTTCAAAACAATGAAAAATATACACCTGAAGAGTGTTCTTACTTAGTAGAACATAGTATTGGGAAAGGTGTTTCCAAAATTTTTAGAGTGGGCTACGTCCTTATCGTCTGGAGTTTTGTTGCCGTTTGGATTGATAATATATTGATTCCCGGAGCTGTTGGCTATTCTTTTATTCAGGGAGAAATAAGCTGGGCTACCGCTGTTCCTATTTTCTTTCTTGTCATCAATGCTTCATTAAAGGCTTTATTTATAAAGTGGAGGCTCGGAAATCAGATTAGTATATTAGGAGCCTATTTGTCTAGTATCCCTTATATTGGTTTTGCTTTTTTATTAAAAACACAATTTAAGACTGATAAACTACTTTACATCGCTGCGAAAGATTATTTTTTATATCAGAAAATTATGATTAAAAATGCTGTTCGTAGATTTTTTGGATTCAAAAAAGAAGAAGCATCTGTTAATGCTTAAGGTAAAGAAAAGAAAGTCCTCCTTCGACATCTTCACTCATGTCTAATAAAGTTGTAGTATTCAACATTTGATTAATAGACATTCTTATCGCTTTGAATTTTTCATGCATAGGGCAAGGTCTATCATCTGAACAATCTTCAAACCCTAAGCCACAACCTTTCATCAATGAATCTCCATCTATTGCTTTGACGACCTTATACAAAGTGTGGTTTTGTTGTTCTTCCGTAAGGTAAAATCCGCCATTTGGACCTTTTATAGATTCTATGAGACCTTGCCTTGATAATTGTTGTAATATTTTAGCAGTATAAGGTTCAGGAGTAACCGTTTCTTTTGCGATCTCCTTTACACCTACTTTCTTCCCTTCTATACTTTTTTGGGTAATTAAAATTAGTGACCTAATACCATAGGTACACGCTTTAGAAAACATCAATGTCTTATTCTGTTTTAGCTATACTTCATTTTCAACCTATTTAAATATAATCATTTTTTAGAAACGATATCTTCAAAAAAAAAATAAGGCTCCCAGAAAACTATTCTAGAAGCCTTATCATGATTTTTTTTTAATGTAAGATTAATATCTAATCATACCTTCATACGTTGAACTTGATTTGTTCGGTACTAAGATACCTCTCATACGTAATTCTCTTCCACTGAAAACTCCGTTGACTCTTACATTACAGAAGTTACCTGTTCCATCTAAATCATAAGTAACTCTTGCTACTAAAGCAGTACCCATGATATTAAAAGTTACATTTGTTCTGTTGTTCTTTTCATCTTTTTTTACTTTCCAGTCTGAGATTTTACCATCAACAGTAATACCTCCTACTCCATTCCACCCAATTAGTTGAGCAGAACCAATTTGAAGTACACCTGTATTTCCAGCAACTTTGATGAAGTTAATATTCGATTGAACATTTACAGTTCTTCCTCTACGGTCATATAACTGATTTGCTTCTAAAACGAATTGTTGACTATCAATTGCTGCAATTGCTTGTTGATGCTGTAATTCTTCAAAAGCTTTAGCTTGAGCTTTTTTCTCTGCTTTAGCTTTGGCTTTTTGTTCTTTTTTTAATGCTTTTTTCTCTGCTTTAGTTAAAGTAGTATCTGCTTCTTGTGCTAAAGTAGAAAATGAAATTCCTATAAAGAAACTCAATAAGATAAGGATATTTTTAAAAGGCGTTTTCATAATAAATAGTATTTTGTAGATAATGTTCTTTTCTGTTTTCGATTGTTTAATATAATACGTTGTTAATGAAAAAAGTTTTACTCCATTTTCTTAACAAGTGTAAAACTGATTGATTTTCTGTATATAAGACAATTTAAATTGATCTATGCTAATTTATTTTAGGGTTATTTAAATAGTTATCATTTGAATTTAAATTATTTTCAGAGTAGTTTTTTACTACAAAAAAAGACACCTTACAATTTAAGATGTCTTCTTTAGTTATCCAATAAGAGAAGCTAGTGTTTCCACTGCTTTTGCTTTATTTTTTTCTGCTTGAGAACCTGCTTCAACTTCCATGTTTTCTAAAAAGCCTGATACTTTAGAAGCAATTTCTTTTACATTTTCTTCAGGTAAATTCATTCCTTGTAACATTGTAAAAGCAGACTGCATCATTGTTGCAATTTGATTCTCATCTTCTGCTGTATTAATCGCATTTGCAAATTGCATTGCGATCATATTCTCATCCATCATGATAATTGATTTCTAAATTCAATAATAAATTGCACTGCAAAAGTAGGTAAATCTAGCAGTTGTACAAATTATATTAAGATAATAAAGGAGGTATAAAAAAAGAGGAAGTTTTACCTTCCTCTGATTCTTTATTTAGTAGCTACAATATTTTTGAGGTATTGCTGCTCCAAATTTCATGTTTCTTTGATCGTTTGCATAAACATATATCCCGTTTTCTAACCTTTTCTTTCCTCCTATTCTAAAATAGGCAGAATCTTCATCCAACTTGATATACTTTTCTTCTCTTAATTTTACTCCCTCTTTAGAAGTATAAGTGTAGACAGCTTTGATCAAATTATTTTCAATTTTTCCTTTCAATGTTCCTTTTGTGTGTTTCCTCTTTGAAGGAGTCCACTCAAAAGTCCCTGTTACATTCTTCCCATTAATATCGAGATGTAAATACATAGCATCTCTAAAGGATATTAATTGTCCATTCGCATTAACAACAGGTTCACTTGAAATTACTTTTTCGTAACAAACAGAGTGATTGTTCATTGAATTTGCTTTTCTGCTGCAAGAATATAAGTAAGTCACAGTAAAAAGAGCAAATAGAAAGTAGAAAATTTTTCTACATTTCATAAACTCAAAAGTTCGTTAAACATCAAGAAGTCAAGCGGGTAAAGTGCTAAAACTTCTCATTATCAAGGCAAAAGTATTAGTTTAAATTCAAATTTACCTACCCTGTTAAGTTAAGATTTGTTTATGAATTATAGTTCATTTATTTCTGCAACAACAAAAGTACTACCTCCAATAAAGATCAAATCTTCCTTTTGTGCTTTACTTTTTGCGGCTGTGATTGCTTCATTTACATCAGAAATACATTCACCTTCAAGTCCTATTTTATAGGCTTCTTGAGTAAGTATTTGAGCATCAAGACCTCGAGGTACATTTGGTTTACAGAAGAAATAAAAGGCGTTTTTTGGTAATTTATCCAACATATTTGGAAGGTCTTTTTCTTGAACCACACCTAATACAATCCATAATTTTCTATACGACAATGAAGCAATTTGATCTAAAACAAATCTCCATCCATCTTCATTATGACCGACATCCGTAATCATTAATGGATCTTGTTGTAAAGTTTGCCATCTTCCTTTGATACCACTCAATGCACTTACATTTTCAAGGCCTTCTTTAATTGCTTCTTTAGAAACATCAAAATTTGTTTTTTCATTTAAAACTTGAATTAAGGCAACAACTCCTAATGCATTATGACGTTGGTAATTTCCTTTGACTTCAATATGAATATTTTCTATAAATAGATCTTCTTGTTGATATAAGCTTTGTTTTTTCCAACCAAAAATTTCTTCAGCATATACCAGTGGAGCATTTCGTTCTTTTGCAATTTCTTGAAAAACTGGAGTAGTCTCTGTTTGTTTTTGACTAACTACAATAGGCGTTTCACTTTTAATAATTCCTGCTTTCTCAGCTGCTATTTTTGGTAAAGTATCACCTAACATATCCATGTGATCCATACCAATATTGGTGATTAAACAAGCCTCAGGCTGAATAACATTCGTAGAATCCAATCTTCCACCCAGTCCTACTTCAATAATAGCAATATCTACTTTTTCATTTCTAAAATGATCAAAAGCCATTGCCACGGTAAGTTCAAAGAAAGAAGGTTGAATTTCCTCAATAGTAGGTTTAATATTTTCAACAAAAGAAACAACACTTTCTTCGGCGATAGGTTTTCCGTTAATTCTAACTCTTTCAGTAAAACTTTTCAAATGAGGAGAAGTATACAAGCCTACCTTATAGCCTGCTGCTTGTAAAATAGCAGATAACATATGAGAAGAACTACCTTTTCCATTGGTCCCTGCCACATGAATTGACTTGAATTTATTTTCAGGATTATCCAATGCATTACATAAAGCTATCGTATTGGATAAATCCTTCTTAAAAGCTGATTTCCCTTCCCTTTGGAACATAGGAAGTTGAGCATAAAGAAAATTTAAGGTCTCCTCGTAAGTCATTTTTTATCGTTTCTAAAGTTGAAGCACGAAAGTAAGCAATTCTAATGAAGCTTCAATTTCATTTTTAAATTCTTCACAAAAAGAAAAAGGTGTTATCTAACACCTTGCTTTCTTCTTTTTCTTACCGATTCTATCTTTTTCAATTACTTTTTGAATATAATCCGTAGCTAAGGGAACTTTACAACTCGTATCACCTACATTTACATCAACTTTACCAATGTGTTTTGCCACTTTCATTGCTTTATCTGTCAACGATGGAATATAACAACCTACTGAAATAACAAATCCATTTTTCGTATATCGTACTCTATTTAATGAATCGTGAATATCTGTATTGATTTCATCGAGTAATTCTTCTATTTTTTTGATATCTAATTTTTCATCAGGAATCATTGCAATGTAGTTGGCTAAGGTAGACCAGCCTGCGCTTTGAATGCCTTCATCGGCATTTTTGATCCATTCAAGACCTAATTCCCAACCATAAGGAGATTCGGAAGCAATCCAAGCTACAGTATATTCACTCAACATATACCAATTGGCTGCTTTCACCCATTCCTCTAGTGTTTCCTTTGTGATTTTCTTTTGATCTGCAATAAGCCCTGCCAAATACATTGCATCGGAATTTCCAGTGGCGTACAATTCCAAAGCGAGTTCATGGTTTTTCTTTACTTTTTTTTGAATCGTTTTTAGGTCACCAACTTTTACTCCGAAAAAAGGTTCTTGCGCACCATGTTTTAGATAGATTGATTTCGTACCCTCATTACCAAATTGGTAGAGAGCGTCCATTACTTCGTTTTTTGTCATTTTAGATAATTCTTTTGCTTGTTTTTTGATGGAAGGCTAAGGCTTCCTTTTAAAGATAGTATAATCATCTTTATCTATCTTTTGACTTTTCACTTTTAGAGCATTTTTTAATAAAGGAGCTTCAATTCCTTTTCCAAACTCAGCTGTGGAAGAAGTAAAAACATGTGCTTCATCCCATAAATCTCTTTCAATGAATTGCTTTAATAAGGTACTTCCTCCCTCTACAATTAATGAATGTAGTTTACGATTAAATAAATCATGAAGTAGTTCCTCAAAGAAATTTTCTTTTGACAATGAAATAAAAGACAGGTTCTCTAAAGACTGTTCTTTTGAAGTTGTATAAACGAGTGTAGGAATTGATTGATCAAATAAATTTAGTGTAGGCTCTAACGTTGCATTTCTATCAATGACAATACGTACAGGATTACTACCAAACCAATCCCTTACATTTAATGTAGGATTATCATATTTTGCGGTAGTACTTCCGACCATAATTGCATCTTCTTCAGCTCGCATTTTATGAACTAATTGTCTAGAAAATGAATTACTAATCCATTTTGAATCAAAATTTTCTCTTGCTACAAATCCATCTGTTGTTTGAGCATATTTTAGCATTACAAAAGGTTTTTTCTCAATCATTGCTTTAAAAAAGCGTTTATTAATTTCTAAACCTTCCTTCTCAAGAATCTTAGTTTTAACATGGATACCTGAGTCTGTCAATTTTTTGATCCCTCTTCCAGCTACTAATGGATTAGGGTCTAAATTACAGACATATACATTTTTGAATTTATTTTTAACCAATAAATCAGCACAAGGAGGTGTTTTCCCATAATGACTACAAGGTTCAAGCGTCACATACATATCAGCTTTAGATAGTAAATGTTGATCTTCTTCCTTTACAGAAGTAACAGCATTGACTTCAGCATGTGGTTGCCCATATTGTTTGTGATACCCTTCTCCGATGATTCTATCATTGTATACGATTACAGCACCTACCATTGGATTTGGACTTACGTTACCTATCCCTTTTTGAGCAAGCTGCAATGCACGATACATATATTTTTCTTGCATAGCTAAATCTACTTTGAAACCATAGCTACTAAGTTAGGTATTCATTATTGCACTGTAAAACGATGGATCTTCTTTTTTCCTGATTCTGTCGTTAAGGTGATTAAGTACAAGCCATTATTGAGAAATGAAATATCAATATTTTCCATGTTATTCCATTCTTTCTGTTCTAGAATCCTACCTTGTAAGTCTGTAATTTGATAAGTATTAATCTTATCATTATTACCTAAAAAAGTATTCACATTTAAATTTAAATGTGCAGGATTGGGGTAAACAACAAAATCGAAATCTACATCAACTGTATTATTCACTTCAATCCAATCTGAGTAAGAATAAGTTCCATCAAAATCGGTCTGTTTCAATCTAAAATAACGATATAGATTCCATTCAGAAGTAGAAGCTCTGTATGTATATAATCTCTCTGTCTGAGAATTTCCAGCACCCTCTATTTTTGCAATAGTATTCGTATTTCTTTTATCATTAGACCCTTCTAACTCGAAAAAGTCATTGTTGATTTCTTGAGCGGTTTCCCAACTGAAAATCATTTCACTGTTATCTTGCGTAGCATCAAATGACGTAAGTTCAACTGGGAGATTCTGTCCTCCGCCTCCACCCAATGAAAATGGGCTAAATGTAGCTGTTGGCGCTTCAAAAAAACCATTAACATTATCAATATTTGTATTTGGACTTGCAGTATTTGTTGCTCCACCACCATCACCATTTCCTTCAGAATTCCAAGAACTTCCTCTGTAATGCATTACATGCAAGGTAGATAAAGAACCTGTATTGACATTAGAAAAATCATCATACGTTAATACTACATTAAAATGTTCGTTAGTATTATCTACATCAGCACCCGTAACTTGAATATCCCAATATTCTACAGTACTCAAATCTACTCCAGCATCCACAACATCTGCAGCATCATCATGTACTGCTTGATTATATCGAACTGTTAATATATAATTACTAGGAGAACCTACTAAGTTTCTCACCCCTGCAACTCTAAGTCTACCTTGATCTCCAACAGGCAATAATACATAATCTGATGTGGCAGTCACTTGTACAGTTAAAGCACCATTTACATGAGAACTATTTGAACCTCCCGTTATTACGTTATCAGGATTACTGTTATATGAGGCTCCATTAATCGTTCCAGCGACAGAAACGGAATAATCATCTGTTGTATTGATAATTCCACTTGTTAAAGTTAATTGATTTGAAATCTGTAAACTTGCCCCTAACGTAATATTGTTAGATGTGTTCATTGTAATATTTCTGAATGTACCCGAAGGTGTAAAAGTACCTATAGAAGTTCCAAGAAATTCAATGTCTGTATTTGTACCTGCTGTTATTGTAAAATTGGCTCCTAATGTTGAATTGTTTATCTTCAAAGTATATCCTGAAGCTAAAGTAATACCACCTGTTTCAGACGAAAAAGTAGATGGTAAATCTTCTAATGTACCTTCTGATGTTGATGCTGCTGGATGTAATGTTCCTTTTGCGGCACTACTAGACATGTATTCTTCTAGTTGTCCATCACCAGTAATTCCAGTAACATCTGATGGTGGAGTTTGTGAACCTTGGGTGGAAGCATACAAAAGACCAGTGTGATTTATTGTTGTAGTTGTCTCGCTTCTAGTAAATGAATAATTTGATCCTATAAAATAAATATTTTCAACATTTATCGTGCAATTTGAAATAAACTCAAGTGGTATAGTAAAAGTACCTACAACAACTAAATTTTTAATAGTTATTGTCATGTTTGATGTTTTAAAACCCTGTAAAGTTCCACCACTTAAAACTGTAATTGTATTAAGTGTAACCCCTGATGTACTAGGTAGTAAAATTGTATGACCACTTTCTATAAATAAATTATCATCTGAGTTAAAAGATGATTTAGTTGTACCACTTCCTCCTGATTCAGTGGCCCATCCTGCACTATTGATAATAAATCCTGTACTAGTTGAATAATAATCAGTAGCATAAACTCTAAAAGCGGTGCTTATGAGTGCTAATAGTAAGATATAGACTTTCATAGGCAAATATTGTTATTCTTGTTTTTTACTAAGCGTGTGATGTGATAACACAAAAATATTTAGATCAGTTCCCGTTCTATTTTTTGAGACTTTGTAAGTTTTCAGTTCTACTTTTTAAGAAGATTAAATGAAATAACGCTATATCTAAACATGTTTTAATTACTTCTTTGTATAGTTATTTTTTGGTCAAGTACCATTTTTTTTTCTTTTCATTATTTAGAAGAAAATGCCAAATTTGATGAACAAACCTGGCATTTTATATATAATTTATTGGACTGTAAATCGATGTATTTTTCTTTCACCGGAGGAAGAAGTCAATATCATAATGTATATACCTCTATCTAAAAAAGAAGTATTGATTTGATGGTGATTTTCCCAATCCATTCTACTTAATTGTTTCCCTTGTAAGTCTACAATTTGAATGGTTTCTATAGTATCATTTTGACCTAAAACTGTATTAATTGTCATGATATCATGGGATGGATTAGGATAAAGGTAAAAATCAAATGCTTTTGCTGAATTATTTATTTCAATCCATTCACTGAACGTATAAGTCCCATCAAAATCAGTTTGTTTCAACCTAAAATACTGATAAGGATTCCATTCAAAAGCTGAGGCATTGTATTTATATTTTCTTTCCGTTTGGGTATTACCTGCACCATCTATTTTTACGATAGTATTCGTACTTCTTTTATCCTTAGAACCCTCTAACTCAAAAAAGTCATTGTTTATTTCCTGAGCAGTTTCCCAACTAAAAACCATTTCGTTATTATCTTGCTTTGCTTCAAAAGAAGTAAGTTCAATAGGTAAATCTTGGTCTGCTCCACCTCCAAATCCAAAAGGGCTAAATGTAGCTGTAGCTGCTTCAAAAAATCCATTAACATTTGCAATATTATTCTTTGGACTAAAAGTATGAGATGCTCCACTTCCACCACTACCTTCAGAGTGCCATTGTCCAGATCGATAATGCATTACATGTAAATCACCTAACTTACCAGTATTTACTTCAGAATTATCATCATAGGTTAAGACTACATTAAAGTTTGGGCTTCCATTAACATCAGTTCCAGATACTGAAATATCCCAATATTCAATATTACTCATTTTTAAATCACCATCGTCTGTATCACTATAATCCGAATGTGCTGACTTATTGTATTTTGCTGTAACAACAAAGTTACTTGGAGAACCTACCAGGTTTCTAACCCCAATAGTTCTTAAGTTTGCATTATCCCCAACTGGTAGAAAAACATAGTTATTCGTAGCTGAAACACTCATTATTAAAGTTCCATCAATATGGGATGCATCTGAACCTCCACATAAAGCATCATCAGGGTCAGCTTGAGTACTTAAACCACTTATGGATCCACCTGTTCTAACGGTAACTGAATTTGAACCTGTTGTAAGAACACCATCCGTTAATGTAAGTGTTCCTGCTATTTCAAGATCATTTCCTAAAGTAACGTCACTAGATGTATTCATAGTAATATTATTAAAAACTCCACTTGGTATGAATGTACCAGATGAATTTCCAATAAATTCTACATTCGTATTACTACCTGCTGTTACTGAAAAACTTGAACCTACAGAGGTATTTACAGTTAAAGTAAAATTTGAATTTAAAGTAATAGATGAGGTTTCTGTTGAAAAAGAAGAAGGTAAATTTTCCAAGGTTCCACTTGTTGCTCCACTCGCTAAATGCAATATATTTTTTCCCACAGACCCTTGCATATATTGAGACAACTGTCCATTACCTGTAATGTTTGTAACATCAGAGGGAGGAGTTTGAGATGTTTTTGAAGACGCAAAAATAATCCCTGAATGATCTACAGTAGTATTGGTTTCACTTCTTGTAAAGCTATAATTGCTCCCAATAAAATAGATATTTGTTACTGTAACTTTACACCCTGAAATAGATGTATCGTCAAAATCTAAACTACCTAAGATTATCAAATTATTTATGGTAATATCATTGTTGTCTTCTGTAAAATTAGATAGTGTACCCCCTGCATAAATTGTAAGATTATTAATAACGATATTATCTTTATTAGGCAGATCAATTGTGTGGCCACTTTCTATAAATAAATTATCACTAGATGTAAAATCTGTTTTCGGTGAACCAACACCTCCTGAAGTAGTAGCCCATCTTGCACCAGCATACATATTTCCACTATTAGTTGAATAAAAATCTGCTGCATAAATATTTGATGTCAAACTTATGAGAGCAGTTAAAAAGATAAAGACTTTCATATCAAAATAATTTAATAATTGATTGTATTAGTTTTCATCTTCATAACAATTAAAAAAAGGTTACAGTTCGTTTATTTTTGGACTAATAAGGGTTGAAATTAAACTTTAAAAACAAATATTTAATTAGTAATATGACCTCTCAAAATATTTCTATTTTTAGTATTAAGGCTAAAAAAAGTACTTACTCTTTTCAAAGTAAGCACTCTAAAGGTAGTTCTCTTATTGAACAGTAAAACGTTGTATTTTCCTTTCTCCAGAACTTGTGGTAATCATCATAAGATAGACTCCATTATTGAGTTGGCTGGTATTTATTTCTTTTTGATTATCCCACTTTTGGTTCAGAATCATTTTGCCTTGTAAATCTACTATTTGCATTGACTCTATTACTTCATTATTGGGCAAAATGGTTTCAATATTTAATACATCATGAGAAGGGTTGGGATAAAGTATATAATCAAAATTTACATCAATGCTATTATTTACTTCTATCCATTCTGAATAAGAATATTTTCCATCAAAATCAGTTTGTTTCAACCTAAAATATCTATACTGATTCCACTCTAATTCTGAAGCATTGTAAGCATATTTTAAAGGAGTCGGAGAATTTCCTGCTCCATCTATGATGGCAACTACTTCTGAGATTCTTTTATCGGTTGATCCTTCTATTTCAAAATAATCATTATCAATTTCTATGGCTGTTTCCCAATTAAAAATCATATTTTGATTGTCTCTTTCCGCATTAAAATAAGTAAGTTCAATTGGAAGATCTTGTCCTGCTCCTCCACCCATTCCAAATGGACTAAATTGGGTCACTGAAGTTTCTAAAAATCCTGTAACATTATCAATTGCAGTACCTGTTTTAACATTATGCACACCAGGTTGATTTGCTGTTATCTCTGATTCCCATGTACCACTAACATAATGTGTTAGGTGTAATGTTTCCAAACTACCTGTGTTCACATTTGAATAGGAATCGTAGGTCAGAATTACATCAAAGTTATTAGAATTTGAAATTGCATCCCCAGTTACACTGATATCCCAATGTTCTACAGTACTTTGATCCCATGAACCATTGACATCTGCAGCATCAGCATGTGCAGCCTGAATATATTGAGCTGTAACAGTAAAACCATGTGTACCAGTAGTATTACGGACACCTACGGGCCTTAATCTACTTTCATCTCCAACTGGTAAAAATACATAATTAGTACTTGCTGGAGCATTGTAGGCTAAAATTCCATCAACATGAGTAGAATTAGATCCGCCTGGAAGAGTTGTATTACGATCACTTGTTGATGCAAAAGTAGATCCTATTGTTTCAACAGTCAATGTATTACTTCCTGTATGAATGATTCCATTGGTTAATGTAAGTTGACCTGATAAAGTAACATCTGCATTTAGAGTAATACCACTAGAAGTATTCATTACCATGTTATTGAATGGGTTTCCATTTGAATTGAAAGTTCCCGAGGCACCTTCTAAAAATTCAACACTACCATTTTCTGTTCCATCAGATCCATCTGAACCTGCACTAAATGTAATACCAGAACCAATAGGAGATGATATTTTTAGAACATAATCTTTAACAAGCGTAAATGTTGCTGTTTCACTAGCTAGTTCAGAGGGTATATCTTCCAAAGTACCTTCAGTGCTACTTGTGGCAAGATATAATGTTCCCATTGCATCAGGTGTACTAAAATCTGCGTATCCATCAAATGACCCATTTCCAGAAAAATTGGTTAAAGGTGTTGATACAACTCTAGTAGAACTACTAGAAGCATACAATAAACCATTATGTGTAATTTGTGTATTATCATGTCCTAACGTAACACTACCACTAGTTAAAACAATAAAATTTTCTAATGTAATAGTACACCCTGTTCTTGGTGCAGTTAAAGATAAAGAGCCTTGTACAATCAAGTTTTTAACAACTAAATCAATATTATCTGCCTGAAAATCTCCCAGGAATGCTCCAGTTGCTACTCTTATAGTATTTACTGTTACATCACTAGAAGGTAGGTAAACAAAATCACCTGCTCTAATAATTAAATTATCTGTTGAAAGAAATGATGTTTTTACGCTACCAGAATTGGCCGCTGCATCAGAATCTGTTGACCACTTTGCTCCATTGTATATATCACCTCCAGTGGTAGAATAGTAATCTGTTCCATAAGAATCTATGCTGCAGTAAAGTAGTAACAATATAAAAATATAGGGTCTCATAGGTCATTAATAATTGATAATCAGTTTTTTCAGCTTTGTAACAAAGTAAACGCATTTTTTTAAAAGGAGTTAGTGAGAAAAATCTGCTTGGATGTAAGTTTTAAAAACGATTTGTGAAATTATTTTTAATATCTTTAAAGAATTCTTGGACAAAATTTAATAGTATCTTTTAAAAATTCAGTTTTAGTGAAGTACTATTTCGAATAACAAATCATTTTTTGGGATGAAAAAAAAAGTACTCGAGACAATAAAATCTTCTGATAATCAAGTATTAAGGATACGTATTTTTGATTATCTACTCAAAGAAAGTACTCTTATTACCTCTCGAAACGGCCTAAAAAAAGCCTTCAAGCAAGGTCGTATCGTATGTAATAACACACCAATGAATGGAAGTGAGTGGTTGGAAATTAATCAAGAGTTCAAAGTGTTAGGAGAAGACACACCTCCCCCAAAAGTCTTTGAATTGAAACTTGATGTGATCTTTGAAGATAATGATCTTGCAGTTATTTATAAACCTTCAGGAATAACAGTGAGCGGAAATCAATTTAAAACCATTGAAAATGCTTTGCTTTTTAATCTTCAAACTTCATCTATGGCCGATGCCATGCCTTGGCCTAAGCCATGTCATAGATTGGATGCCCCTACTTCTGGTTTATTATTAATTGCCAAAACTAGATTAGCGAGAGTAAAACTTGGACAACAGTTTGAAGATAAAACCATCAAGAAAAAATATCACGCTGTAGCTATGGGGAAATTTAAAGAATCTAAAGGTGATATATTATTTGATCTAGATGAAAAGAAATGTCACAGTTCTTATCAAATAATAAAGTCTGTTCCTTCCTTACGAAGTGAACAACTTTCCTTAGTCGAATTATCACCACATACAGGGAGAACACATCAACTAAGAAGACATCTTGCCATGCTAGGACATCCTATTGTTGGTGATAAAGAATATGGTGAAGAAGGAAATACACTCAAAGGAAAAGGTTTATTTCTTTCCAGTAACGGAATCACATTTTTACATCCAAGAACTTCAGAAAAACTCACTTTTTCCGTTCCTTATCCAAGCAAATTTGATTCTTTGTTAGAAAGAGAAGAAAAAATGTGGAAAAAATATCAACTATAAGATATCTATTAGATCTCTGCTGATTTCAAAATATGCTTAATTCTAATCTGTATCAATTGGTCTATTTCATTGTAATGAAATATGATGACGATATTCTCTTTATTATTATAACCTGTGTAATAATTTAAAGTATGGTTGTTTTTCCCTGCAACCGTTTCATCAAATCCCATTGCCAAGCCTGATACTCTATTAAAAGCGTTTAAGTAAGTATCTTCATCATATCTTCCGATATCATGGATAAAAATGTATTGACTAAATTCTGTGATAATCTTTTGTTGATTCACAATGTAATTTGTGACAAAAGTAGAGCCTTTTGCATTTTCTACGACTACAGATTCACCGGTGTAGTAATCCCCAACCATTTGAACTGGAGATAAATTTTCAGTTTGCCCAAACAGTGTATTTGGAAAAAGAAATAATAGAGCATTAGTCACTAAAATGCATACGAATACACATCTCATCGAGGTAAAAATTGAAGAGGTCATTGAAGTAAGTAATAAGTCATCCTACATTTCATAGGACACAAAAAAAGTGCTTTTCAGCATGATACAATATCAAACTTAGCACTTTCAATTATATTAGACAAATATAAGATTGAAAAATATTAACACATTTTTAGTTAATAGTAATATTTCATTCTTAAAACTTGATATAATAATTTATTACATCACAAAACAGTACAAAACAATGATAGTTAAACGCATTGAGGTTGAGATTAAATATAACTATCTATAGCTATAATGGTTATTTCATGTTTAATAAAATAAAATCTATGTTTATGTAGTTAATTACAAATCAATCTTTTTAAGAACATCTCTCCTTACATGATGACCTCCATCAAAAGTTATAAATTCTGCTTTACAATCCACATTCTCAACAATTTCATTTAACCATTCAATATTAATAAACCCTCTAAATGGGTCATTTTCACCAAATACAATGGTTAGTTTCGATTCTTTCTTTAAAAAAGAGAAATCATCTAATGTAAATTCTTTAGGAACATCTGCCGCCCATAAAATCAGATGATCTACTTTTGGTTGATAAGCTTTCATCCATCTCAATAAAGTGGCACCACCTTGAGAAAATGCAAAGTAATTGTGTTTGACTTTACGGTCATATTGATGAAGTGCCATTAATCTATTTTCATAAACTGCAGAAATGTAACGTTGTTGATGTGTAATATCGGCTTCTCTTTCCAAACGGGTCATCCATGAGGCCCCTACTTTTTCATAGGTATTGTCTAAGTAAAACCTCGATAATCCTTGGCAAGCTACGATATGATGCTTTTCCTTGTCATAGATATTAAACCTTCTCATGAAATGTTCTCCTAACTGTCCATAGCCATGAAAAACCATCCATAAATTTTCTACTTCTTTTGATAAGGCTGCATTGGTATAAAATGGAGCATCAATTGCAACAGGTACCCATTCTTTATGTATATCCATGATTTTTTGAATTCTATTATTTATAAATGAAAAAAGGTACCGTAATGACAGTACCTTTCTATTTATTTGTAGTGAGAATTAATGAAGTACTTTCTTTGTCTTCTCTAATTCTTCCTCCTTTAACATTCTTCTTAGAATCTTACCAACTGTTGATTTTGGTAATTCTGTTCTAAATTCATAATGTTTAGGCACTTTATAACCTGCCAAGTTTTGCTTGCAGAAAGCTTTTAATGTTTCTTCCGTAAGATGTTGATCTTTTTTGACAATGAAACATTTTACAGCTTCAGTTGACTTGTCATCAGGAACGCCGATGACTGCACATTCATCCACACCTTCATGCATTGCTAAAACATCTTCTACTTCATTAGGGTAAACATTAAAGCCAGATACAAGAATCATATCTTTCTTACGGTCTACAATTTTGAAATAACCATGATGATCCATAGTTGCAATGTCGCCAGTTCTCAACCAACCATCAGGAAAAAATGTTGCTTCAGTCTCTTCTGGACGGTTCCAGTATCCTTTCATTACTTGAGGACCTTTCACACAAAGTTCTCCTACTTCACCTACTGCTACTTCTTGTCCGTTTTCATCCAATATTTTTACGTTTGTAGAAGGATAAGGTAATCCAATTGTTCCAATCTTAGGACTATCCAATCGATGTACACAAACTACTGGTGAAGTTTCTGTAAGGCCATACCCTTCTGCAAGGGTACAACTTGTCACCTCTTCCCAACGTTTTGCTACAGCTTCTTGCACTGCCATACCACCTCCAATCGTCACTTTAAGATTTGAAAAATCTAAATCTGCAAATTTTCCGTGATTCAACATTCCATTGAACAAAGTATTTACTCCCGTAAGAATTGAGAATTTGTATTTACCAAGTTCTTTGATAAACCCATCCATATCTCTTGGATTCGTGATTAGTAAGTTGTGAGCACCGATCTTCATCATCGTCATACAATTCACTGTCAATGCAAAAATATGATATAATGGAAGTGCAGTAACTACCAATTCTTTTCCTTCTTCTAAACTTCCTTGTAACCAAGCATTAGATTGTTCTAAGTTCGCTACAATATTTCTATGTGTTAAGATTGCTCCCTTAGCTACACCTGTTGTTCCACCCGTATATTGTAAGAAAGCATGATCTTGCCCAGTTAATACAGGACGTTGGTATTCAGAAGTTGCTCCATATCTCAATGCCTTTTTGAAGCTAATTGCTTTAGGTAAACTAAATGAAGGAACCATTTTCTTCACATATTTCACTACTGTATTTACAATAAGGCTTTTTGGGAATGGTAAAAGATCACCTAGTTCAGTCACTACAATATTTTGTAGCTCAGGCAATCTATCTTTTATATTTTGTAATTTATCTGCGAAATTGGCAAGTATAACAATTGTTTTCACACCAGCATCCGAAAACTGATGTTCCATTTCTCTTTCAGTATATAATGGATTGGTATTTACTACCACCATACCAGCACGGATAGCTCCGATCATTGCAATTGGATATTGGAGTGTATTGGGCATTTGAATAGCAATACGATCTCCTTTCTTCATCTTACACGTATTTTGTAAATAAGCTGCAAATTCTTTTGATGCTTTATCCACTTCAGCGAAGGTTAGCTTCCCTCCCATACATTCGTAAGCTGTTTTATTTGAAAACTTCTCAAATGATTCTTCAAATAACTTAATTAAAGAGTGGTAATTGTCCGGATTAATCTCTTTGGGAGTAAAATCGGCATAGTGCTTATGCCAAGGAAAATTTTGTTCCATTTGCAAAATGTTGATATGTTAGAGATAAAAACCTCTATATGTGTGTAGTATTAGATAATTGATCTAAAGAAAACCAATTTCTTGAATAAAAAGAAAAGAGGTTTATCAGAAAGATAAAAAAAATGTTTGAGTGTTAGTGCTCAGCCGAAGCGGATTAACACTTCTTTAATAATCGTCAAATATACACCTATTACATATTACCTCCAAAAAAATGGATGAAAAATCATTCACAAATAACTTTTTGAGCATTAATACATCTTTTTTAGTAACTTTTCGTGTTATATATATAGACGTGTATTATATTTTATTTAGAAAATAAAAAACAAGAATGTTAGTCGACCGATTTAAGAACATATTAAAGTCAACAATTAACGATAAGATTGAGAGTAATCCCGTTTTTAAGCAATTCTTTGAAGAAGAGGATAAGCAAGACTGGGAAAAGTACTATGAGCAAATTAAAAATGATACTTACGAATATCAAAGTACAAACAACAATAATCAACAATCGTATCAACAAAATTCTTCTCAACAACCTCAACAAAAAAGTCAAGAAGATGAATATTACAGTGCTTTAGAGGTAAAAAGAGGTGATGATTTTCCAACTATTAAGAAATCGTACAGAAAATTAGTTAAATTATATCACCCGGATTTATATGCGGATGATCCTCAAAAGCAAGAATTAGCAAAAAAGGTAACATTACAAATCAATGAAGCCTATACTTACTTTGAAAAGAAATTTAAAAATTAATATAAAATAGAGAATAGCACATGTTTGGATGGTTAAAAAGACTTTTTGGAATAGCAGAATCAGAAGCTCATTCCGTATTAGATAAATTAGAAAACCCTATAAAACAAACTGAACAAGGGATCAGAGATTTAAAGACTGATTTATCAAAATCGATGCAAGGACTTGCTGAAGTAAAGGCCTTATCGATTCGTGAGAAAAAAGAATTTGAATCAAATCATAGAAATGCAAAAGACTTTGAGCAAAAAGCAGTTTTATTATTACAAAGAGCTCAAAGTGGACATATTAGTGCAGATGAAGCAGATAGACTAGCAAGTCAGGCATTAGAGCGTAAACAACAATATGAGCAACGTGCCGTTGCTAACCAAAAAAATATCGACAATTACTCAGGAATGTTGACCAAGATGGAAAGCAATGTACAAAGCTTAAAATCTCAGATTTCAACTTGGGAAAATGAATTAAAAACTTTACGTGCTAGAGCTACAGTTAGTGATGCTTCTGCCAAATTAAATAAACAATTATCTAGCGTTGATTCTTCAACTACCATTGCTCGTTTAGAAAAAATGAAGCAAAAAGTGGAGGAAAAAGAAGCTTTAGCAGAATCTTATGGTGAAATGGCTGATCTTAAGAATCAATCTGTAGATACAGAAATTGATCAAGCATTAGGATTAACCGGAGGCTCTTCAGCTGCTCAATTAGGTACATCAGATGAGCTGAATAAATTAAAAGCACAAATATCTCAGAATGCTGGTCAGTCTAGTAATCAAAATACTTCTTCTACGGATAATTCTACAGGAAGTAGTAGTGGAGATACTTTATCTGAATTAGATAAATTAAAAGAGCAATTGAAAAATAAGTAATTGCTGTAATCATAAAATGAAAGGCTTATAGTTTATAAAATTATAGGCCTTTTTTTATGCTTATTAAATACTAAAATAGTACTATTCCAATATTTAGATAGCACTTATTTAAGACTTACAGTTTAATGAGATTTTCCAAGCACTAATCATAGAAGGGTTTTGTTCTGTAGTTGTAATAAACAATAACCCCTTATGAAAAAACTAATACTTTTTATCTTAAATCTATTAATTATCAATTTTGGATTTAGTCAACACCACGTTATTGAAAATGATATTCATGATGCTTATGATTTTTACCAAACATCACACGAGGGTGCTGAAACCGCATTATATTTTATCAATGAATGTTTTGACTGTCACACAGAAGAATGTATTAAAGAAAATATAGGTTATGCAAAACGAGAAGCTCAAGATGCAATGAGGAATGCTCATTTTGCAAAAGACGAATCACATAGTGCAAAGTCACAGGCTATAGATGTATGCTCAAATGCTGAGGGACATGCTGGAGAAGCACATGGATCTTTTCATGATGCTAAAATCGTATTTGACATTGCAACAACAACTTTATCTGACGCTCATTATGCTGATGATATGAATGAAATGCATTATCATTTAAACAATGCTGTCGATCATTTGCATGATGCAATTGAACACTTAAACAGTGGTGTTGATGATTTAAATAATGCCTTAGGACATTTAGAATATTGCAAAAATAGATAAAACTACCTGATTTCGATCAGATCAAAAATACTTCGCTTAATTATTCATGTTTTAAAAAAAGGCCTCTGTTCTTCATTGAACTAGAGGCCTATTTTTATATTTAATTTTTCTTTTTTCTGACGCTAACGGAACTCTGATTATACACTGTGGAATCCGGTGCTACACTTTCTGTCAACCAAACATTCCCACCAATAATAGAATTTTTACCAATTGTCGTATCCCCTCCAAGAATTGTTGTTCCTGAATAGATAATCACATTATCCTCAATCGTAGGGTGCCTTTTCATAGTCGCAAAATCTTTACTCACACTTAAGGCACCTAATGTTACACCTTGGTATAACTTTACATGATCTCCAATTTTTGTGGTTTCTCCAACAACGATACCTGTACCATGATCTATACAGAAATATTCTCCAATTGTAGCTCCTGGATGAATATCTATTCCTGTTTTGCTATGTGCATATTCAGCAAATAATCTAGGGACAATGGGTACTTGACATTGTAGCAACTGATGAGCCATTCGATAGACAAATACAGCAAAAAAGCCAGGATATGCTAAAATGACTTCTTCTATATGTTTTGCGGCAGGGTCACCATCAAAAATTGCTTGAGCATCTTTTAATAATTTATTATGTACTACTGGAAGTGCTTCAAAAAATTTGTCAGTAGCTCTACTACAACCCATTTCGAATTGATCCCTAATTGGAAGAATGATCTCTTGTAATTTGCCATTAAGACGAATCAATGCTAATTCAGCAGCATAATAACCTTGTTCTACCCCTGATACTACAGGAAATAGAAAACGAAACATATCATCCACAAACTCTTCAGCTTTTTGCTTTGAAGGCATTTGGAACATACATTTATTTGAATTGATTTGAGCAATTATATCTTTATTCACTTGTTTTTTGATATTACTTTCCATAATCAATGAGTTGGGGTGTATAATTCAAAAGTAAGGAATGTAAATGTTATTATTCAATAAATCCTATATTAAAATAAAAAAAGCGAGAAGTTTCCCTTTCGCTTTTCCTTATTCAAAACGTGTATCATAAGCAAATAACTCCGTAAATTTTGGAGCGGGGTTGTGCTTCTTATATACAGACGTTATGTATTTCATATCTTTTTCAAAATCTCCTGTTGGCATAAATGCTTCATAGATTCCTGCTTCTTTCTTATCATAATCCAAGTAGGCTAAGATAATCGGTACTTTTGCTGATACAGCAACATAGTAAAAGCCCGATTTCCATTTGTCTCTCAAAGACCTCGACCCTTCAGGAGGAACAACCAAAGAAAGTTCTTTATTTTCTTTAAATAAATTGGCCATCGCCTCGACCATACTTAGTTTTTCTTTTCTATCTCCTTGCGGTCTTCTGTCAATACCAATTGCTCCCATTGGGGATAAAGCAATACTTAACGGAAAGCGTAACCATTCTCTTTTTATCGCAAAACGTAATTTTACTTTAATTTTAAGCATGGCTGCAACCATATAGACAGCATCCCAATTCGAAGTGTGTGGAGTAGCTAGAAAAACACTTCTTTTGATATCCTCTTTAGCAATATGATCAACTTTTAGTGACCAACCATTGATTTTAAATAATAAACGAAATATTAATCGTATCATATTTTCTATTTACGCTCTATGGAGAAAGTATTAATTAGAGTAAAAATATATTACTGTATTAACAAAAGTAACAACAGAAAAGATCAAAAGTTTGTGACAAAAACAGATATTTATTTTTGGTAAATATTATTAACATACAAAAAAAACTCACCATAGTACATGATGAGTTCTTTCTTCCTGTTTCTAAGGCATTTATTTTAATAAGTCACGAATAGCCACAGAAGCTACTGTCAAGCCAAATACTGCAGGCATATAAGATATTGTTCCAATAGTTGACGCTTTGTGCTTCACACCTTCTACCGTCACTACTTTACTTTTATCGATTAATTCAGAAGAGAATACACATTTAATCTTTCTTCTAAACGATTCGTGTGTAATTCTTTTTCTTACTTGTTTTGCTAGTAAGCAATTATAGGTATCTCTTAAACGTCCAACTTTTGTTTGTGTAGGGTCCATTCTTCCACCTGCACCCATCGAACTGACTACTTTGATTTTTTTCTTTACACAAAGTGATAATAAGGTCACTTTAGGCGTCAAAGTATCGATACATTCTACAACATAATCGTAAGGATATTCATCTAATAATGCTGCAATTGCTTCCTCATCCTCTAGATAAGTCTCTTTGACATGTAATGTTACATCCGGATTTATGTCTTTTATACGATCAGCAATTACAGTAGCCTTTGGTTTTCCTGTTGTACTTTCTAAAGCTGCAATCTGACGATTTCTATTACTTTCATCTACTACATCACCGTCCACAATTGTGATTTGTCCAACACCTGCTCTTGCGATTACTTCAGCAGCAAAACCGCCAACTCCACCAACACCTACAATCAATACATGCTTTCTTCCAAGTGTTTTAATTCCTTCTTGACCAATCAGTAATTCTGTTCTTTCCTGCCAGTGTCCCATCTTTTTTGAATGTAAATTTATAATGTGGGTGCAAATCTAAAGAAGTTGTTCAATTTTGGGAAATAAGTTTTTAGCAATTTCAATTTTTTCTTCAATTACTACATTCAATTCTTGCTTGTATAAGGCACTTCCTTTCTGATAAATATCTTCAATCTTTAATGCTCTCTCATCATCTGTTTCGAATAAATGGAAAGTTGAAGGCGTATCAAACATTACTTTTTCCAATTTAGGTCGAGATTGTAAAAGGGCTTTTCCGAAGGACAAATAACAGTTTTTTTGAATCAATTGATGTGCAATCTGAATATTACCCATAAAACCGTGAATCAGCCATGGAGTCTTACATTTTTTCTTTTTTCTGATCTGAAGAATATCAGCATACGCTCTTACACAATGAATCACCATTGGTTTTTGATATTTTTCAGCAATATCAATTTGTGCTTCAAAAATTTCTATCTGTTTTTCAAAAGGAAAATCAATGGCTCTGTCCAACCCTGCCTCTCCTATTGCATCTAGTTCTTTTGCTTTTTCATTTAGCCGAAGTAGACAATCCTCTACATTCACCTTATCCAAATGCCATGGGTGAATACCAGTACTATAAAGTTTATTATCTTCAATGATAAAATCTTCTTGAATAAAATAATTGACTAAACTCAGCGTCGTATTTTCTTTTTGATGTGTATGTGCGTTGAAATATGGAGGCATAAAAAAAACTTCTCTATTATCAGATAAAGTACCTAAAATAATAGAGAAGTTTGATTTCTTCAATGCTAAAGTGAATTAGAATGAAGCTAATTTATGAAATTCCTCAACTCTTGCTTCAAGATCAGCTTCTGTGATCTCAAGAAGACGTTCAGTACCGAATTTTTCTACACAGAATGAAGCCATAGCTGAACCGTAGATTACTGCTTTCTTCATGTTTTCGAAAGAGATATCGTCAGTTTTTGCTAAATAACCAATGAAACCACCTGCAAAAGTATCTCCCGCTCCAGTTGGATCAAATACTTCTTCTAATGGTAAACCTGGAGCTGAGAAAATTTGATCTTCATGGAATAATAAAGCGCCGTGCTCACCTTTTTTGATGATTAAGTACTTAGGTCCCATTGCCATGATTTTCTTCGCTGCCTTTTTCAATGAGTATTCACCTGATAATTGACGAGCTTCTTCATCGTTTACAGAAAGAACATCAACCATAGAGATTGTTTTTCTTAAATCATCCATCGCGATATCCATCCAGAAATTCATTGTATCCATTACAACTAATTTCGGTCTGTTATTTAAACGCTCAATTACTGTACTTTGAACCTGTGGAGAAAGGTTACCTAACATAACATATTCTGTACCTTGGTAGCTTTCCGGAACGATTGGATCGAAGTGCTCTAAAACATTTAATTCTGTCACTAAAGTATCACGAGAGTTCATATCGTTGTGATATTTACCGGCCCAGAAGAAAGTTTTTTCACCTTCTTTGATTTGAAGACCTTCAGTGTCTACACCTTGCTCTTTCAAAGTATTAATGTATTCTTGAGGAAAATCCTCTCCTACTACTGCTACAACACGAACAGGTTTTACAAAGAAAGAAGATGAGATAGAAATATATGTTCCAGCTCCACCAATGATTTTATCCGTTTTTCCAAAAGGTGTTTCAATTGCGTCAAATGCAACTGAACCTACAGTTAATAAACTCATAAGTTGTATATTATTGCGTCTAAATTTTTCAGTTAAAATTCTTATTGAAAAGCAATTAGAATTTACTTTTCGCAAAAGAGAAACAAAAGTAATTAATTCTAAAATAAAATTAACGACTTATGTAAATTCATTAAGATTTAGTTGTATTAATATCTCTTTTTTAATGATTTAGGTATAAAAAAACACTTACTCTTTTCAATTATAAGAATAAGTGTTTTCAAAATTATTTAATCAGCAACCTTAAAGCATTCAGATTAATACTATTATTGGTTTCGCATTGATAACTTAAAGAAGAAATCAAACTCTTCAATTCCTGAAGCTCAGTACTTGCCTGACTTTCATGGTCAATATTATTATCTGCTAAAACGAGATAAATAACAATACAGTTATAATTGTCATCAATAAAAGAAAGAATATTCTCATTCTCATCCGTTATTGTTGTACAATCATTTTGTGAAGCTGCATTTTCTATAATATCTACATAATTTAGAAATGTCTGTCTTATATAATTATTATCACAAGATGAGACTGCTGAAGTTTCTTCGTTTTCTAAACATGATAATATTGAAAATGCCACACAAATATATAGGATTAGGTTTTTTATATATCTAGTCATAATACTTTAATTCTCTACTCAATATAATGACAACCCAAACAGATTATTGAACAAATAAAATAAAGACTTTTTAGTGGAAGCTTAAAAAATGCTCAAGTAGTCCCTGTTTTAAATTGACAATGTTTTGGGTATTTTAACTATTTTTAATCTAAGTTAAAATATTGATTCACAACACATTTAAAATTAATTCTTTTTATTTGAAAGTATATATAAAAACCTAAATATTTTTACACCGTAAAGGTAAATTCAACATAACTACAGAGACAATATGACAAATATCTATAAATACATCCTTTTTATAATTAGCATCGGTTCATTCTTTAGCTGTGCATCAAGCAAACCCGCTAAACAAATGACAAAAACACTGACCATTAATAGTCAACAGATTGACTGTAATGGTGTTGCTGCTCAAAAATGTCTTCAAATCAAAGAAGATGGAAGTACTGAATGGAATACATTTTATGGTTCAATAGAAGGTTTTGAGTATCAAGAAGGAAATACATACCAAATTGAGGTAAGTATCTCTGAAGTTGAAAACCCTCCTGCTGATGCATCATCACTAAATTATAAACTTGTTAAGATTTTGAAAGAGACTAAAGATCCTTACGCTAGCTTGGCTGGTACTTGGGTAATCGATGCTATCAATGGAAATACAGCTGATCCAATTGTTACTTACATTTCTTTTGACCCTTCTAAAAATAGAATCGATGGTTATGCAGGCTGTAATGGCTTAGGAAGTAATATGAGTTATGATGCGGAGAAAAATACAATCAAAGCAGGACCCTTTATGTCCACAATGATGTTTTGTGAAGAGGTTGCAGCTAATGAAAGAGCATTAAGCAAAATCTTAGAAAATTTTAATCGTTTTACCATTGATGGTGATGAATTAACTTTATATCAAGATGATAAAATGCTTGTAAAAGCAAAGAAAGGTGTCAATCATAGAGATTTAATCAGAAATTGGAAAGTAACTGAAGTTGAAGGAGTAGTTAGTTTAAATGGAAATATTCCTGATATCTTTTTCGATAAAGATGGTAAAGCATATGGAAGCGGAAGTTGTAATAAATTCAATGGAAGATATACTATTGATGCTTACTCTAAAAATATTAAAATCGGTCCATTAATGTCAACAAAGATGATGTGCGGTGATAATAAAGTTGAAAGTGTATTTTTCATACAAGTGAATACAGTTGACCATTATGAGATTGTAGGTAAAGAATTACACTTGTATAGTGGAGATAAGGTTGTTATCAAAGCAACAAGATAAAAATATTAAATACGATTTCCATCAAAAAAATAAACCCCGATACAGTTTAGATCGGGGTTTTTCATATCTTCTAATTTGTCTTTACCAAAATACAATATTTACCGGTAATGGCAATTCTAATTCATCTTTGAAATCTAATAATCCTGTTTTCTTATCTCTCTTTAATAATACAACATTATTAGAAACTTGATTAGAAACTACTACAAAATCTTCTTTTGGAGTCAATGAAAAATCTCTAGGTGAATCTCCATGTACCGATGTAAAACCTAGATTCTTCAACTTGCCAGTTTTACTATCAATTTTATAAGTGACAATACTGTTATGTCCACGATTAGAAGCGTAAAGGAACTTTCCATCTTTTGACACTTTAATGGCTGCACAAGTATTTGTCTCTTTAAAGTCTGTCGGCAATGTTGAAATCTGCTCAACAAAAACTAAATCATCTGAAGTTTTTTGATAAACAGAAACTTCACAAGACAATTCATTTAAAACGTAAAAGTATTTTCCATTAGGAGACCACATTGTATGTCTAGGACCTCCTCCCGCTTTAACATCAATCGTCTTTATTTCATTTAATTTCCCATTTTCTACTGTGTAAAAATGAACTTTATCACTTCCTAAATCAACAGTTACTACTTGCTCTTCTTTGGGGAAATATTTAGAAAAGTGTGCGTGAGCAGCTTCTTGTCTAGCCTTATTAGGGCCTTTACCTTCATATTGAATCACCTCAGTAGAAGGCGTTAACATTCCATCTTTTATTTTAAAAACTCCAACATTTCCTCCTGAATAATTGGCTACAAAAATCATATTGTTATCGTCTAATGACACATGACAAGGATGAGCTCCTCCACTTGGCATTGAATTAACAAAAGTAAGATCACCTGTTGATTTATCTACTTTAAATAAACTGATCATTCCATCTTTACTTGGTAGCTTTTCATCTGAAGTTTCATTTACGGCAACAACATATTCATGATCTTTCGAAAATGCTACATAAGAAGGTTGTTCTGACTTAGCAGCTACTCCATCTAATACAAGTTTATCGGCTTTAGTATCGATATGCATCTTGTAGATGCCCTCTGAAGTAGTACCTGTATAAGTACCGACATAAAAATTAGTTTGTGCAAATGCTGGCATTAGTACAAGGTAAGCTAAGCAAGAGAATAATAATTTTTTCATTTGTTTTACGATTAATTTACTCCTCAAAGTACAACTTTTTAATTTATTATTTACATTTATTTCTACGTATAACCTATTCCAATCGATAGAAAGTAGAAATAGTACTATGAAGAAAATTAATATTAAAATAGAATACTGTACACTCTGCCAATGGACGCCAAGAGCTGTATGGGTGCAACAAGAATTACTTTATACTTTTCAGAACGAAATTGAAGAAATTACACTTCGACCGACCAATGGAGGCGTTTTTAAAATATATGTGGATGGACAAATGGTTTGGGACCGTAAAGAACAAGGGTTTCCAGAGCCTAAAAAAGTAAAACAAGCGATTAGAGATTTAATTGACCCTGAACGTTCTTTAGGGCACTCAGATAAAAAATAAATGAATGATTTATATTGAAATACAATCTCTTTTCCTTATTTTTTGGACATAAACCAATAAATAAACACTTATGCAACATCCTATGTCCAATAGAGGTTTCTCTACTTCTCATTATGATGCTATTGTCATTGGAGGAGGAATTACTGGAGTTTCTATTGCATATGAACTGTGTATCAAAGGTGCTAAAGTTGCTTTACTTGAAAAAAGTGATTTTGGCAGTGGTACATCAGCCGCAACATCTAAATTAATTCATGGAGGGTTACGTTACCTCAAAAACCTTGAATTGGGTTTGGTACGTGAGAGTCTGAAAGAACGTCGTTTTTTATCAGATATTGCTCCAAATTTTGTACGTCCAATTCCTTTTCTACTTCCTTTTTATTCTCTTTCAGAAAAGTGGATGCTGAAAGCGGGAATGGAAGCGTATGATCTTTTGTCTTACGATAAAGATAAAACTACTTTACAGGAAAATGCATTACCGAAGTATCAAACTTTGAGTAAAAGAAAAACATTGATTCGCGAAAAGATTGTTCAAGAAAAAAATCTTCAAGGAAGCTATCTTTATTATGATTGTCAAAATGCTTATGCTGAACGTCTAACATTAAGTTTTTTAAAATCAGCCATGGAATATGGTTGTGATACTGCAAATTATTGTAAAGTCACTGATTTTATTATTGAAGACGAAAAAGTAAAAGGAATTGAAGCTTTTGATTTAATTCACAATTCTACTTTTAAACTGACAAGTAATGCTGTCATCAATTGTGGAGGTGCGTGGGCCAATGACATCCTTTCTTTAAATACTGAATCTAAAGTTGATACTATCAAAGTGAGATCTGAAGGAATTCATATTGTTACACCTTCTTTAGGTCATCAGAGTGCTATTGCTTTGATCACACCAAAAGGGAGACATATAATGTTTTTACCGTGGAGAGGACATACAATTATTGGCACTACTGATAAGGCTTATCATGGTAATGTAGAAGATTGGAAAGTAACTGCTGAAAGTATCGATGAATTGATAGAAGAAGTCAATAGTTGTTACCAAAGTCAAGTGCTTCGAAAAGAAGATATTACTGCGTATTATGGTGGATTACGCCCCTTGGTTGATCAGGACAATAACAATACTTACAATCAATCTCGTAAACATGAAATTGTAGATCACAAAGAAGAAGGTTTTGATGGCCTTTTTACAGTTGAAGGAGGAAAATATACGACTTCTCGACACCTTGCTGAAGTTTTGAGTACCAAAATTTCGGACCGCATTGATATAGTATATGAAAGAGAGAAAACTGCCAAACAACCATTATTTGGATGTAGTATTATAAATCTTGAAAATTATAAAAAGCATCTTCAAGAACAATATCCAAAAGCATCAACGATTCAAATAGAAACTCTTGTCAATATGTATGGTGAAGAGGCCAATACGCTTTTATCACATCATTTTAATCTAGATGATCAACAGGAGATTTTATCTGATGAAGGAGAAGTTTTAGCACAAGTCTTTTTTGCTATTGAAAATGAAATGGCTTTTACGCTAGAAGATATTTTCCTACGAAGAACAGGTTTGGGTACTTTACATCAACCATCAGAAGATTTGATAGAAAAAGTGGCTTCTATTTTAAAGGAGAAACATCAATTCACTTATGAAATAATGAGTACACAAAAAGAACGATTACTAACACATTATCAACTACTACAATAAAGCATTAAATCATGAAAACATTGCTTCAAAATACCTATAGAAATATATTTAAATGGGGGGATCCACAACATCAAGAAATATTATCAGAGGATGTCAAACGAACGATTCAAGATCTTGTTGGTATTCCGGTAATGGAAGTCAATCTTCCTACTTTTTTACCGGGAGAAAAAGAAGTTGTCGTTGAAAAAAGTATTGGTATTCCTCCCAAAAAAGTGCAGGTATTTACAGAGATCGTGGGGGCTGAAAATATTAAAACATCAGACTTTGATAGAGCTGTTCATGGCACTGGAAAATTTTATAGTGAATTATTAGAATTACGTCAAGAGAAAGTCACTACACCCCCAGACTTGATCTTATCACCCAATAGTGAAACTCAATTAGAAGAAGTAATCTCCAAATGTCATGAATGGAATATTCCGATTAGTCCACAAGGATTACGCTCTTCTGTCACAAAAGGTATTGGATTACCGGACGGAGGTATTGCCATAGACTTAACAAAGCATTTTACACAAATCATTGCTTTGGACGAAGAAAGCCTCACTGTTACAGCACAAACAGGAATTAGTGGACCTGTATTAGAAGAATTTTTAAATAAAAAAGGATACACTTGTGGTCATTTTCCTCAATCGTTCGAATTTTCAACATTAGGAGGATGGATTGCAGCAAAAGGGGCTGGACAATGTTCAACAGGTTATGGTAAAATCGAAGATATTGTTTTAAGCCTCAAAGCCTATACTCCTACTGGAATTATTGACAACGAAACGTATCCAAAGACAGCACAAGGATGGGACTACACTCCTCTTTTTATAGGTTCTGAAGGTGCTTTAGGTGTCATTACACAAGCAACGATAAAGATCAGAAAATTTAATCCTAAAAACAGGAAGAATGCATGTATTCTTTTCAAGGATTTTATTTCAGCAAAGAATGCCATGAAAGACTGTATTCAAGGGCAATTTGGATTACCGCATCTTTTTAGAATTTCAGATCACGAAGAAACTGAAGTTGCCTTCCGAATGAAGGGTTTTGAAGGAACTTTTTCTGACAAAGCTTTACAAGCCATTGGATACAAACCAAACAGTAGATGCTTGATGTTTATTTCTGTAGAAGGAGATAGAGAGTATACTTCTTTTGTGGTCAATAAAATAAAAGCTACAGCAAAAAAGCATGGAGGAAGATCAATTGGCGCAGGACCAACAAAAAAATGGTTATCTCAACGTTTTCATTCAGCTTATATGCGTGAGCCACTTATGGACTTAGGCTTAATGACAGACACCATTGAAACTGCCGTTTTATGGAAAGATTTAGAGCAATTGTGGAGAAATGTTCGTTCGTATGTAAAGTTGAGACCTAAGACCGTTTGCATGTGTCATATCTCTCATGTTTATGAAAATGGAGCAAATTTATACTTTACCTTCATCTCTCCCACTGATAAATCTGCTCCTCTAGAAGATTATCAAAATTTCCACAAGGGATTAGTAGATACTATTCTTCAAAATAAAGGTGCACTTTCCCATCATCATGGAGTGGGTAGAGCATTAGCGCCTTGGATGAAGGGTAAAATTGGAGAAAGAAATATTGAATTAATGAAAAATATAAAAGCTACTTTGGATCCAAAAGGTATCATGAATCCAGGCAGTATTTTAATGTAAAATGAAGCCCCTTCTCAGTGATGAAAAGGGGCTTCATTTTTTATTTATTTAGATTAATATCTTTAATACTTTCTATTCTATTTCTCTCCAAGAAAGCATCAATTGTTTCAAAGTGTTCTATTACTCTTTGTTCTTTAAATTCGAAAACTTTTTCAGAAAGTCCTTGTAAGAAATCTCTATCGTGAGAAACTAAAATCAATGTCCCATCGAAATCTTTTAATGCCTCTTTCAATACATCCTTAGATTTCAAATCAAGGTGGTTTGTTGGTTCATCAAGAATCAATAAATTGACAGGTTCCAACAATAATTTCACCATTGCCAATCTTGTTTTTTCACCTCCAGAAAGAACACCGACTTTTTTGTCCACATCCTCTCCGCCGAACATAAATTGACCTAAAATATTATTGATATGCTTACGAATATCTCCTTTAGCAACTTCGTCTACCGTTTGGAAAATGGTTAATTTTGGATCTAAAAGTGATGCTTGATTTTGAGCAAAATACCCCACTTTTACATTATGACCTAGCTCTGAAACCCCTTCATCAATACCAATTTCTTTTAAAATTGATTTCAACATTGTAGACTTTCCTTCACCATTTCTACCAACAAAGGCCACTTTTTCACCTCTACGAATCGACATATTTGCACCTTTGAAGACCACTTTATCTTCATAAGATTTGGCAACATCAGAAACAGTAACTGCAATTTCACCCGAACGTGGTGCAGGAGGAAACTTCAGTTTTAATGCTGATGTATCCACTTCATCCACTTCGATAATTTCCAATTTCTCCAACATTCTTTCTCTAGAATTCACTTGATTCGTTTTTGAATAAGTACCTCTAAAACGTTCGATAAATGCCTTCGTTTCTGCAATGAACTTCTGCTGTTCTTGATATGCTTTTAATTGCTGTTCTCTTCTATCCTCTCTTAATTCTAAGTAATGAGAATAGTTGGCTTTATAATCATAAATACGTCCCATCGTCACTTCGATAGTACGGTTTGTGATATTATCAATAAATGCTCTATCGTGAGAGATGACCATTACGGCATCCGCTTTATTTACTAAGAAATCCTCTAACCAAATGACAGATTCGATATCAATATGGTTAGTCGGCTCATCAAGTAGAATTAAATCGGGCTTTTGTAAAAGAATCTTTGCCAGTTCAATTCTCATTCTCCACCCACCAGAAAAATCACTGGTCTGACGTTGAAAATCTTCTTGTTTGAAGCCAAGACCTTTCAAAGCCTTTTCTACTTCTGCATCATAATTTATTTCTTCGATAGCATAATACTTTTCACTAAGATCAGTTACTTTCTCAATGATTTTCATATACTCATCGCTCTCGTAATCAGTACGTGTTTCTAATTGTTTATTGAGATCTTCCATTTCATCACGCATCACAAAAATATGTTGATACGCTTTAGAAGCTTCCTCAAAGACAGTACAATTATCTTCAGTCAATAAATGTTGAGGTAAATAGGCTATAACAGCATCTTTAGGAGCTGTAACATTTCCTTTGGTTGCTTTCTGTACCCCTGCCACGATTTTCATCATGGTTGATTTACCCGCACCATTCTTACCCATTAAGGCAATTTTATCTGTGGGATTAATCACAAAATTCACATCACTAAAAAGTGTCTGACCGCTAAATTCTACGGCTAAATTATCAACTGAAATCATAGGTTTTATTTTATTGCTGCAAAGATAGAAGGATACTATAAATAGAAAAAGATGAAGTCTTATTTTAACTAAATAAGATCTCGAAAATTCTTTTATTCTTATTAAAATTAATTTCAAAAATTGATAAAAATTGAGTATAATTACTGTAATACTATTTACAAATTTCTAATCTTATTCCTGTCTAAATATTATGAATGAAATTGAAGAAATTGTCCTAAATGCAATCAAAAAAGATAAAGATTATTTAAATGCTTTAAGAAAGCAATTGAAGGATACTAACCCCTTTACGGTGGCTGTCAAAATGCAAGAAGATTTAAAAAATGTTGAAAAGCATCGTGCCCTTTATGATACAATTTTAGAGCAAGTAGATTTATACAAAATCGCGAATTCACTCAATCAAAAAAGAGCCTATAATAAGAAAGGGTCTTAAGATAAAAATAAATATGATTCCTAATTTTCTAAATAATAATCCCCTTACGTCTATAAAATGATAAATAAAAAAATTGTCGTCGGAGTTCTCTTCTCATTGCTAACACTAAGTTGTTCTACTACTGATGATAAAGAAAAAGAGAAAGTGAAAAACCTTCTTACACAATCACAGTCCACTGAAAAAATAGAGGACCACAAAATCATTATTTACCAAATGATGACCCGCCTTTTTGGGAACATTAAAAATACCAATAAACCTTGGGGAACTTTAGCCGAAAATGGAGTGGGTAAGTTTAACAATATCAATGATGCTGCCCTTCAAGGAATAAAAGACCTTGGTGCTACACATGTTTGGTATACTGGCGTGATAGAACATGCTGTTATCACAGACTATAGAAAATATGGTATTCCATTAGACGATGCGGACGTGGTAAAAGGTCGTGCAGGTTCACCTTATGCCATCAAAGATTATTATGATGTCAATCCTGATTTAGCGGATAATGTAGACTTAAGAGTGGAAGAATTTGAAGCTTTGATTAAAAGGACTCATGACAATGGATTAAAAGTAATTATTGACTTTGTACCCAATCATGTTGCACGAAAATACCATTCTGATAAAAGTCCAAAAGAAGTGGAAGATTTAGGTGCTTCAGATAACGTCAAAGTAGGATTTGATCCGAATAATAATTTTTACTATATCCCAGGAAAGCCTTTTATTGTACCAGAAGGGTATGTTCCATTGGGAGGAGATAAATTTCCGACTTCTGATGGAAAATTTAATGAAAATCCTGCAAAAGTTTCTGGAAATGGAGCCGTAACTAATGCCCCTACCGTCAACGATTGGTTTGAAACTGTTCGTCTAAATTATGGTGTAAATCATCTTAGTGGAAATGGTGAAAAAGTATTTGACATTAATGGAGATGTTCCTTCTACTTGGAAAAAAACATTAGCTATTCTGACGTATTGGACTAAAAAAGGTGTAGATGGCTTCCGTTGTGATATGGCTGAAATGGTTCCTGTAGAATATTGGCATTGGATGATTCCTCAAATAAAAAAAATCAATCCAAAAATCAGATTCATCGCCGAAGTCTACAATCCGAAGGAATACAGGAATTACATTTTTACAGGTAATTTTGATTACCTCTATGATAAAGTTGGTGTTTATGACACTTTAAGAGCTGTTATGGAAAATCGTCGAGGTTCATCCCTTTCTCATCTAACGAAAGTGTGGAAAGACATGGATGGTTTCAATAATCACATGTTACGTTTCCTTGAAAATCATGATGAACAAAGGATAGCTTCTAAAGAGTTTGCTGGCGACCCATTATTAGGTATCCCAGGCATGGCAGTGAGTGCTGCATTAGGTAGCGGTCCTGTGATGATGTATTTTGGCCAAGAAGTTGGTGAACCAGCAATTGGTGCATCTGGATTTAGTAGTGATGATGGTAGATCTACAATTTTCGATTATTGGGGAATACCTGAACATCAGAAATGGGTCAATAATCATCAGTATGATGGTGGGCAATTAAGCGAAGCACAATTAGAATTAAGAAATAAATACCGCCAGATATTACGTGCTTCTAAAAAATCTGAAGCAATTCGTAAGGGTCATCTTATTGATTTACAACAGTTCAATCGTACCAATGGAAATTATAATGTGGATAAGACTTATAGTTTTATCCGATATATAAACAAAGAACGAGTACTTGTTGTGGCTAACTTTGATGAAAAAGAAATTACTACTGATATTATTGTTCCAAATGAAGTCTTAACTTTAATGGGAATTAAAGAGAAAAAGCTCACAGCCAAGGATTTATTGACAGACAAGACTATTGAATTGGACTTTGATGCTGGTAATGAAAGTGGCTTGACGATTTCTGTTCCAATGTATGGAGCTTTGTATATTGCTTTTTAGATTAAAAAAAATCTAACAAAAAGGAGTGTTTTCTAGTTTATTAGCAGAAAACACTCCTTTTTTTATGAAAAATAGTAATGTATTTTTCATTCTATAGAAAGAGTTTTAATTTTGAAATAACTTATTACATCGCAAGAATGCGAACAAACAAAACTGTCTATTAGATGAAAGTTGCCATTTTAAAATACAATGCCGGTAATGTACAATCCGTACGTTATGCATTGCAACGATTAGGGATTGATCCCATCTTGACAGACAACCCTGAGGAGCTCAAAGCTGCTGACAAAGTAATTTTTCCAGGTGTCGGCGAAGCAAAATCTGCTATGGATTACCTTAAAGCTCGTCAATTGGATTCATTGATTAGAGATCTAAAACAACCAACATTAGGTGTATGTTTAGGATTACAATTAATGTGTAAACATTCAGAAGAAAGAGATACAGATTGCCTCGGGATTTTTGATGTCAATGTCAAAAAATTTGAAAGTGAAAGTTTGAAAGTTCCTCATATGGGATGGAACAATATTCATGACTTGAAAACTCCACTTTATGATGGCATTCATGATGATGACTATGTTTATTATGTACATAGCTTTTATGCTGAATTGTGCGAAAATACAATTGCAGTCACTGACTATGTTAACCCTTACAGTGCTTCATTACATAAAGATAATTTTTATGCAGCACAATTTCACCCAGAAAAAAGTGGTGATGTAGGACAAAAAATCATCGAAAACTTTCTAACAAAAATCTAAATATGTCTCGAAAAATAGATATCATCCCAGCTATTGATCTAATAGATGGTAAATGTGTTCGATTGTCTCAAGGAGATTATAATCAAAAGAAAATATATGCAGACGATCCTTTAGTGATTGCTAAACAATTTGAAGACGCAGGAATCAAAAGGTTACATCTTGTGGATTTAGATGGAGCCAAAGTAAAACATGTCGTCAACTATGATGTATTAGAGAGAATCACTTCTAATACTTCATTAATTGTGGACTTTGGTGGCGGTATTCAGTCAGATGAAGATCTTCAAAAAGTATTTGATCATGGAGCTGCAATGGTAACATGCGGAAGTATAGCTGTAAAAGAGGCAGAAAAGTTTACTTCTTGGATTACAAAATTTGGTAGTGATCGTATGATCCTAGCTGCTGATGCCAAAAATAAGATGATAGCGGTAAGTGGGTGGCAAGAAAATTCAAATCTCCCTTTATTTGATTACCTTGAAGATTATACTGCTAAAGGGATCACCAAAGTACTTTGTACTGATATTTCTAAAGATGGAATGATGCAAGGTCCTAACACGGCTCTTTACAGTGAAATTATGGGACAATTCCCACATATTGAATTAATTGCAAGTGGTGGTGTCAGCAAGTTTGAAGATTTAGTTGCTTTAGAAAATGCGGGTATTCCGTCTGTAGTTGTTGGAAAAGCAATCTATGAAAATTCAATTTCAATTGAAGACATATACCAACATATGAGTAAATAAAATAGTAACAAAATGAGTCTAAAAACATTAAGTTTTGAACAGTTAAAAGCATTTGATGGTCAATTAGATCATTTTGTCACAACAAGAGAAGGAGGAGTTAGTACTCCTCCTTTTGCTTCTCTAAACTTGGGCAATATGCTTCATGATAAAAAAGAAGATGTAATTGCTAACCGTAAAATCGTCAAAGAGTATTTAGACTGTAAAAGACTTTTTATTGCAGATCAAAAACACACCAATAAGGTCTATTCAATCACAGAAGAAAATGTGGATACCTATCTCAATATGGACAATCCCTTTCCTGATTCTGATGGTATGTTGACAGATGTCAAAAATATTGGATTACTAACTTTAGCTGCTGATTGTACTCCTATTTTATTGTTTGATCCAGTAAAAAAAGTGATTGGTGCAGTTCATTCGGGATGGAAAGGTACTGTTTTAAAAATTTTGACATGCGCTGTAGAGCAAATGCAAAATGACTTTTCTTCAGAGATCGAAGATATCAAAATTTCCTTTGGTCCATTTATCAAGGAAAGTAATTATGAGATTGGAGGCGACGTCATTCAATTATACCAAGAAGCTTATCCAGAAGACATCAATACCATTTTATTACCACATTCAAACCCTGAAAAAGCTTATTTAAATATTACAGAAGCACAGCTTTCACAGTGTAAAAAATTAGGTATCAAAAAAGAGAATATTGAATTTCTCCCTTATGACACCTATACCGATGAGCGTTTTTTTTCAGCTAGAAAAGCTTCACCAGGACAAACAGGCCGATTTGGTGGTGCTATTGTCCTTCGTTAGAATTTTGCTCTTCTAATTTATGTTTTAATACTTCTAGTGCTGCCTTGTACTTGTCTCCTACTCTTTTATCGTAGTCAGACATAAATGCAATTACACGAGTAACCAATTGAAATCCAAAGTCTCCTTTTTCTTCCCAAGTCACTAAAGTACCTTTATCAGATTCTTCCAAATGAAAATTCAAATCAGAAATAAACGTTCCTTCATTGGTTGACATCTGTAATTGTATATTGTCATATGGGTTTGATGAAATGATTCTTAATTCAGCTGTACTTTGTCCATCTGATGACATCCAAGTATGTGTTGCTCCAGTTCCTTCATCAGGACCTTTATATTCAGGCATTAATCTAATTCCTTCTTCTTCTTCAGCAAATGCCCATTCATTCCAGTTCCTTAGGTTATCAATGTAAGGATAAATTTTACTTGCAGGTTGATGAATAAAAACGTGTTCTTTTACATCATACCCTGAAGGTAATAACATAGCACCACCTGCAAATAATACAATTACTGTAAGTACTCCCAAGGAAAAATATCTTATCATGTTTGTCTTTTATTCTTATTGAGTTTAGGTCATAAAGGTAATAAAGAAGGGACTAAATAGTAAAATTCACACATCAAATATCAACTATATAATTCATTTATAGCACTATCAAGGATTTGTCTATAAATCTTCAATTCTTAACCTCTACTCTCTTAAGTAAATTTACTAAATTGCAATACTGTTTTAATTTATCAACCCTCAATGAGCCACTGTCGCTATCAATACATAGCCAAATGTCTTTTTTTTACTCTAGCAATAATTTTACAACTTGACGGTTATGCTCAAGAGGTTGATTCGTTATATCAAAAAGTTAAAGTCAAAGCCTATATACCAATTGTAATAAAAGATTCCGTATACACATGGGATCATGATACGGTATTATATCTACAGCCAGGTTTGATCGATATTGATTCAACTTCACATTTACAATCACAGGAATTCTATAAAAAAGTTCATAAGTTTTTAGGAAAGAGAAAACTTACAAAAGAATTGTCGAATTTACTTTTTGTTCAACAGAAAGGAAATAAAATCACAAAGAATGCACAGCAAGAATTAATAAGTACAGGTATGTGCTTTGAAGGAAAGACTGTAAGAAGTATTACCTATATTCGTTTGCAACCTTTTGGTGCTGATGTTAAAAAACCTGACCCAATTATAACAACTCGATTTACGAGATATGCTAACGGTGTTCACTCGAGAACTAAAGAGAGAGTAATTGATAAAAACATTGTATTTAATATTGGTGACGTCATTGATGACACTGATTTTTCTGATTCGGAACGTTTACTACGTGCCCTTGATTTTATTAAAGATGCATTAATCTATGCTTGTGAGGTCGACCAAACATTTATTGATGTATATATTATTACTCAAGATCAATGGACGATCGGTGTAAGTGGTAGGTATGGTAGTTTCACTGATTTTGAATTAGGCGTTTTTAATAGCAATTTCGTTGGAACTGGTCAATATGTTTACCTTGGAGCCGTCGTCAAATCTGAAGATAATTCTCAACCATTAGGCTATAACTTTGAATATAGATTCCAAAACGTCCAAGGTACTTTCATTGATGCTGATCTAAAGATGAGTAATAATTATCTTGAAACCATTTTTGAAGTTGAATTTGATAAAGATTTCGTAACGACAAATACAAAAACTGCTGGAGGTTATCGATTGACAAATAGTAGGCAGTTGTATGGTTATTCCACCTCAGATAGTGCTTATTTAAATGTCGAGGATAATAAATCTTTTTTCGAACCACTTGAACTTACATATATGGGTGGATGGTTAGGCAGAGCTACTCACTTAAATGGTAAACAAAATCAAAATATTACGGTAAGTGGAGGTTTTGATCGTATACAGTTTTTCCAACGCCCTATAGAAACGGCTCATGATACTTTATATTATTACCATAATAAGGCACAATATGCTTTCAGTCTGACGTTAAATCAACGAAATTATAGACAGTTAAAATACCTTCAAGGTTTTGGCCGTACCGAGGATGTTCCCTACGGATGGCTTACTTCTGTTACTACAGGTTGGGAACAGAATGAATTTTTAGGTCAGAGGCCTTATATTGGTATGGCCATAGATGTAGGTCAATTTTCTCCCTATGGTTATTTTAAAGTATTAGCGGAAGGTGCTACTTTTGTCTCAGATGAATACAAGCAGGGAACTTTTCATTTAAATTTCCAATATTTCACCAATTTAATTGCTGTTCGAGAAAATTTCTTTCGTTTATTATTGGATATAGATTACTTAGATGGTTATGACAGAATCCCTGGTGATTATCTTTATTTTCAGAACAATGACACATTTTCTGATTATCAAATCAACAGATATTCAAAAAAAGGAACCAAAAGGTTTCAAATGAAACAGGAAAATATCTGGTTTACGAAGTGGTTTTTCTTTGGATTTAAATTCGCTATATATCAAAATGTAGAAGTCGGTATACTATCAGATAGAGATAAAGTCTCTATTTCTAAACGAGACATATACACTTCAGTTGGTGCAGGTATTAGAACACGTAATGAGAACTTAGTATTTAATACACTCACTTTAGATTTAAGATACTTCCCTAATGCAAACCTAAACAATAGTCCTTTTGAAGTATTAATTGGTACTCGAATTGATTTACCTTTACAAGACTTTAAACCAACTAAACCTACCTTTTTACGATTCCAATAATTTATTAATATGTTTTAAGTTAGAAACTAATTTTTCTCTAAAAAAGTATATATTGTTGATATATGAACGTATATTCATCTAAACTAAGAGAATCATGTCAATTAATTTATTTGAAAAATATACTGATGAATCCTCTCAATTTATGGAGATTGACGGGATGAAAGTCCACTATAAAGTAGAAGGAAATGGATTTCCTATCGTACTTCTACATGGCACTTTTTCATCTTTGCATACGTGGGATAAATGGGCTGAAAAACTAAAAGAAAAATATAAAGTAATACGATTAGATTTACCTGGATTTGGATTAACCGGTCCTAGGGTTGATAAAACGTATTCTGTAGATATATACATAGATTTCTTAAATACTTTTCTTAAGAAACTTGAAGTTAAAAAGTTTTACTTAGCAGGTTCTTCCTTGGGTGGTTGGATTGCTTGGGAATATGCTTTCCAATTTAGAGAACAAGTTCGAAGATTAATCCTTTTAGATGCTGCTGGGTTCAATGACAAGCATTCAATTCCAATGCTATTCAAGTTGGTACAAAATCCAATCATGAAGGAATTCAAAATGTTCCAAGGAGTTGCTGAATATTTCAAAGCTCCTAAATCATTTGTAGAATTCTTCTTGAAAAATGCTTACGGTGACCCTAAGAGAGTGAATGAAAAAACACTTAATAGATATCATGAAATTTTCTCTAGAAAAGGAAATAGAGAGGCTTTTATCAATATTGCGAATAGTCACTTAGAAGATCATTCGGAGAACTTAAAACAAATGGATACACCTACATTAATCATGTGGGGTGAAAAAGATAGATGGATTCCATTGACAAATGCTTATAAATTCCAATTTAGTTTACCCAATTCTGAATTGATTATTTATGAAGGTGTGGGCCATATTCCAATGGAAGAAATACCTGAAAAATCTGTAGCTGATACTATTAAATTTATAGAGAATAAATCTTTTGATAGTGGTGTAAAAATCCAAACAAGTTTCCTTTGTGATCAGTTTAGAAAAAAGGTTAGAGTTGCTTCTGGAGAATTCAAACAAATTGGAAATAAAAAAGCTTTTCATGGTACTGCTGTTTGCCTAAAAACAAACAACCCCAAATTAGTCTTGGAAAGAATTCAAGAGGAAAATGGGAAAGGAAAAATACTTGTTGTTGAATGGGAAAGTAAGAAATTAGATGCTTTAATTGATGAAGAAATTGCCTATGCATTACTCCATCAAGAGTGGGAAGGAATGATCACTGATGCTAATTTTAGACATACAGCCGAGTTGGATAAAATGAGAATTGGTATTCTTGCCAATCGTTGTTATCCAATGAAAGCCATCAAAGAAGAAGAACCTATTGAAATTTATCTTCATGCTAATGTTGGTGGGTTAGAACTTGTCGATGGTAATTATGTATATGTCGATGAAGATGGTGTCGTCAGTAGTGACCAAAATCTAGTTGATTGGGAAGCATAATGATAATAAAAGGCCTTAATAAAAAACGATTTTATTAAGGCCTTTTTCTTATTCTTTCTTATCAAAAACTTGTTGTGTAATATCATTCAATTTTTTCACTTTGAAAGCAAAATCTCCTTTCAATTTATCTCTGATACTTCTCAAGTTATCCAATAATTGTTGTGTTTCATCAGGAAGTGCATCTTCTAAGAATTCACGCATTCTTTTGGCTAAAGTCGGTGACTTTCCATTCGTAGAAATTCCAATTTTCAAGTCTCCTTTTGTCACAACTGAACCAAGATAGAAATCACATAAATCTGGTGTATCAGCCACATTCACCAACATTTTTCTTTTATTGGCTTCTTTTTGTATTTCTTGATGTAACCCAAAATCATCTGTAGCTAATAAAGCTATATGATGATCATCTAAATCTGAATTTTCAAATCCTTTTTTGACCAATTTTACAGATGGGGATTTAGCTGCTAATTCTAATAAATCTGTTCCAAAATCTAGGGAAACAACTGTCACTACTGCATTAGGACTGTTTTTTAGAATAGCTTCTAATTTTTCATGTCCAACATTACCTCCACCCACAATTAGTGTTGAGATCTCAGACATCTTTATAAATATGGGAAACATTTGATTCATAATAGGAAGTTCTTTTTTGTTTGTATTAAAAAATAATGTAATCAAAAATACATTAAACCAACTAAATAAAAAAAGCAGGACATTAAGTTAAACTTAAAAATACCCTGCAATTTTAGATGTCAAAACCATCAGTGGAACGCAACGCACACTGTTGAACCACTAACCGATGTATGTCTTTGTATTATAAATTGAAACACACAACGCCACGTCTCCACTAATGATTTGTTATATTTTTATTCTAAGCATTCACTGTTGCATTAACTACTACATCAGAAAGGCGATTAGGATATCTTGCGTGGTGTTTTACCACTTCACCCACCACAATTACTGCGGGTGAACCTAAACCTTCTTTTCTCATGATATCAGCGATATTATGTACATGACCAATACCGACACGTTCATGAGGAGTAGAAGCATTTTGGATAATTGCTACTGGGGTATCTTCTTTACCGGCAGCTTTGAAACTATCCATAATTTGATCAATTTTTTTTGTACCCATTAGAATAATTACTGTTGCAGAAGATTGAGCTGCTAAAGCAATATCCTTAGATACCTCTCCTTCTTTGGTTGTTCCAGTGATTACCCAAAAACTTTGGCTATCACCACGACGTGTTACAGGAATACCTTGTAATGCTGGAGCTGCTACTGAACTACTAATTCCGGGTACTAAATTCACACGAATACCATGCTTCTGAGCATATAACATTTCTTCATGACCACGACCGAAAACATAAGGATCACCACCTTTTAGACGTACAACATGACCGCCACCAAAAGCATGTGATACAATCAAACGATTGATTTCTTCTTGCTTAAATGAGTGTTGACCAACACGTTTACCTACATATACTTTCTTAGCATTGGGTGCATATTCTAAAAGTTCTTCTGAGACTAAGGCATCATATAAAACCACGTCTGCTCTCATCAGTGCCTTCATCCCTTTCACAGTAATTAAATCTGGATCTCCTATCCCTGCCCCAACAAGGGTTAACTCTGGTTGTAATGTCTTTGTCATAATAGGTGTGTCTTTAGTTCGTTAGTAGATAGATTTTCTTGAACACCTGACCGTTGTACGATCAGGTGTTGAAAACTTAAACTTCTTCAGCTGCTAAATCTTCTTTTCTAAGATTAGAAACATCATTTAAGAATACTTTAGCCTCTTCGATATATTTAGTAGCAAATTCTTCAGATGCCTGGTATTTATTGATTCTCAAAACATGATCAACAAATGAACCTTCTGCAAAATTAAATTGCTCATCGTAATGCTCTGCAAAACGATTAATTACTGTCATATGACTATTTAATTTTACTTTTTTATCTAAAAGAAGTGCTTTTGCAGCATTCACATAACTACTGTAAGCATGATAAATAGCATCCGCAAATAAGCCTTTACTAAATGCTTCCTCAGCCCAACCTGCTTTTTCTTCCGCTTCGAAGATCAATGTTTGTACAAGGTCAATAATTACACCTGCACATTCACCAACAGCTTTATGTAATTGAAATTTATCGTCTTTTGTATACCAATCTAAGTAATCCTCTGGAGTTAGATTATCTAGTACTGCCAATGGTTTTAAGATTTCATAGAAGTAATCTTTTCCTTGACGTTTGTAATAATCCACAAAATACTCTCCTTCTGTTGCATTTTCATCATAGTTATCTACTACAAATCTGAAAGCTTCTTCAATTCTTTTACTTGGGATCTTAATTACTTTATCAGCAATATGTGGTGTACCTTTACTATCAAAACCACCACCCAATAAGATTTGAGCAGCAGGTAATTGCATTTTATTGGCTTTGTTTCTTAATGAACTACCATGAATACCAAATTGAGCAATTGTATGTTGACCACATGCATTCGGACAACCACTGATTTTGATTTTGAAAGTATCATCTGTCACTAAATCAGGATACTCCACTTTCACTAAATCTTCTAATACTCTTGCAATACCTGTACTTGATGAAATACCTAATACACAAGTATCAGTACCAGGACAAGCCGTAATATCTGCTGTAGTATCGTATCCGATTTCTGCAAAACCTATTTTATCTAGAGCATTAAAAATAGCTTTTAGATCTGCTTCTCGTACATATTTTAATAAAATACCTTGACGAATAGTTAGCCTAAAATCATCTGCAGTATATTTTTCTACAATCTTAATTAATTCTCTAGCAGTAGCTGTATCAAAGTTACCTAAAGTTAAACGAACAAGGATACCATAGAAACCTTTTTGCTTTTGTTCAAAAACGTTCGCTTCTTTCCACTTATTAAACTTTGCTTCATCAGTAACTTCAACTTCTACAGCTGCATTTTCAGAAGGTAGTACAACTGAATCTACTTTAGTACGGTCTACCCAGATCTCTTGGTGTTCTAATGATTTTCTTTCCTCTTCTGCTAAACGAAGTAATTCATCTTTACCGATATCTTGTAACAAGAACTTCATTCTTGCTTTCATTCTACGGTTACGTTCACCATGACGATCGAACACTCTAATTAGAGATTCGATAAATGGAATAAGTTTTTCTTCTTCTAAAAACTCAGAAGCTGTTTCAGCAATGTAAGGTTGAGCACCTAAACCACCACCGATCAATACTTTAAAACCTCTTTTTTCCTCACCATTAATTGTTTTCAAAACTGGAATAGCTCCCACGTCATGAATAAAAGCAAAAGCAGTATCTGCTTCTGAAGATGAGAAAGCAATTTTGAACTTACGACCCATTTCTTGACAGATAGGGTTTCTCAAGAAATATTCGAAAGCCGCATGTGCATAAGGTGTCACATCAAATGGTTCTTCTGCATCAATACCTGCTTTCTCAGAAGCCGTAATATTTCTCACAGTATTACCACATGCTTCACGTAAAGTCACTTCATCTTTTTCTAATTCATGCCACAGTTGCGGTGCATCATCTAAAGAAACATAGTGAATTTGAATATCTTGACGAGTAGTAATATGAAGTTTACCATTAGAGTAAGTATCAGAAACCTCACAGATTCTATTCAGTTGTCTCATTGTCAATTTTCCATAAGGAATCTTAATTCTGATCATCTGAACACCTGGCTGACGTTGTCCATAAACACCTCTAGCTAAACGAAGGCTACGAAATTTTTCTTCGTCAATATTTCCTTCGTGAAATAGTCTAATTTTCTTTTCTAAATCTAGAATATCCTTTTCGACTATTGGGTTTTCAAGTTCGGTTCTAAAGCTTCTCATGATGAGTATAATATTAGTTTTATATCTTATCCCCTATCGGTTTACTATACTAATGATGTAAAGTAAAAGACCATTGGTTGATGGTCTTTTGCAATTTTAAGCAGTTAAATATATAATTCAAAAGAAAAAGGGATATTTTTTGAAAATATCCCTATTAATTTATGTTTTCTTTGAAAAATACTAATTACCTTCTTGATTTTGAGCATCAAGGTTGGCGATAGTGATCATATCTAAAATCTGCTGAACATTGGCACCCATTTGTAAAATATGAGCTGGTTTTTTCATTCCCATTACGATAGGTCCTACTAAAGTAGAGTCAGAAATTTCCTCTAACATTTTCAAGGCAATGTTTGCTGAAGATAAATTAGGGAAAACTAAAACGTTCGCTGATTTTTCTGCTAACTCAGAGAATGGGAAGTTGGCTTTTGTTTTCTCAGGATTCAGAGCAAAGTTAGCTTGAATATCTCCTTCTACTACCAAGTTAGGATTTCTTTCTTTCAATACTTCTCTAGCATATTTCATCTTTTGAGAATCCTCTCCTTTTTTCGATGATCCAAAATTAGAGTAGCTTAATAAAGCAACACGTGGCTCAATTTTGAAGAATTCCTTCACATTTTTAGTAACCGCCTCAGTAATTTCAACGATTTGTTGTTGTGTAGGATTTTCAATCATTGTTGTATCTGCAAAGAATAATGGTCCTTTGTTTGTCAAGACCATATACATTGTCGAAACAGACTTATTATCCACTGTACCGATTACTCTCAATGAAGGAGTTAAAGAAGAGATATAGTTACGGTGAATACCGGCAATCATTGCATCAGCATCTCCTTCTTCCACCATCATAGAAGCATAGTAACTACGTTTTGTCATTAAGTCTAATGATTCATATAAAGTAGTACCCATTCTTTGGCGTTTAGCGTAGAATTTCTCACCGTACTCTTTACATTTTTCTTTACTTTCTTCAGAACGAGGGTTAATGATTTCAACATTAGATAACTCATCTAATTCCAAAGCTTCAATCATTGTACGGATTCTAGAACGACGACCTAATAAGATTGGTTCGATAATTCCTTCATCCATAGCGATACGTGCAGCTCTTAATACATGAGGGTTATCCGCTTCCGCAAATACCACACGCTTAGAAGCATTTCTTGCTTTCACCCCTAAACGACGCATAATATCGTTACCTGTTCCCATTCTACGAACTAGTTCCTCTTTGTATGCTTCCATATCATCGATTGTTGTTTGAGCAACACCACTGTCCATTGCAGCTTGAGCAACTGCTGGAGCTACTGTTGTCAATAATCGAGTATCTAATGGCTTTGGAATGAAGTAATCTCTACCGAAGATCAAACGATCTACATTATACGCTTGTGTAACGGCTTCAGGAACTGGCTCTTTTGCTAAAGCTGCAATTGCTCTAACACAAGCTAATTTCATTTCCTCATTAATTTCAGTTGCCCTAACATCTAGTGCACCTCTAAAAATATAAGGGAAACCTAATACGTTGTTTACTTGGTTAGGATGATCCGAACGACCTGTAGCCATCATGATATCATCACGAGTACTCATTGCCAAATCGTAATCGATCTCTGGTGTAGGGTTCGCTAATGCGAAAACAATAGGATTGTCAGCCATTGATTTCAACATTTCAGCAGACATTACATTTCCTTTTGATAAACCTAAGAATACATCAGCACCTACTAATGCTTCTTCTAAGTTATGTACATCTACTTCCGTTGCTAAATCTAATTTGTTACCTGAAAGACCTTCACGGTCCTTACGAATTACACCTCTACTATCACAAACGATAGCATTTTTTCTGTCTACTCCTAACTCAAAGAAAATATTAATACATGATACTGCTGATGCTCCTGCACCTGACACTACCACTTTTAAATCTTTTAAGTCTTTACCTATAATTTCAGCTGCATTTAATAATGCTGCACCTGAAATAATAGCTGTACCGTGCTGATCATCGTGCATTACAGGAATATTCATTTCCTTTTTCAATGTTTGCTCGATTTCAAAACAATCCGGTGCTTTTATATCTTCTAAGTTGATCCCTCCAAAAGTAGGTTCCAACGTTTTACACGCTTCGATAAATTTCTTAGGATCTCTTGCATCCAATTCAATATCGAATACATCAATTCCTGCGAAGATTTTGAAAAGTACGCCCTTACCTTCCATTACAGGTTTAGACGCTTCAGGTCCAATATCTCCTAAACCTAGAACGGCTGTACCATTTGATACTACACCTACTAAGTTTCCTTTTGCTGTATATTTATAAACATCTTCTTTTCTCTCGGCAATTTCCAAACAAGGATCAGCTACACCTGGAGAATAAGCTAGAGATAAGTCACGTTGTGTTTTTGTCTTTTTTGTAGGTACTACCTCAATTTTACCTGGTATCGGTTTTTCATGGTACTCTAATGAGTCCTTTTTACGTATTACGTTCTTAGACATACCTAATTACTTGATTTATATTTATAGTGAATATAACTGAGTGTTTATTATTGTGCTCAAAAGTAGTTACTTTACCTTGGATTAAAAATTAGTTTTCTTTATTCTGTAAAGTTTTTTATAAATTAGATCTAATTCTTCTTTTTTAAACTTATCCTTTAACTAAACTTATGAATTTTTGCAGCAACTGTGGTAACGGACAACTTGAGTTTATTATTCCTGAAGGTGATCATAAACATCGCTATTACTGTGCACAATGTGATACGATACATTATCAAAATCCTCGTATCATTGCAGGCTGTATTCCTATGTTTAATGGAAAAGTTTTACTTGGTAAGAGAGCAATAGAACCTCGTTATGGTTATTGGAATTTACCAGCAGGTTTCTTAGAAAATGGAGAAACTCCAGAAGAAGGTGCATTAAGAGAATTATTTGAAGAAACAGGTGCCAAAGGAAGTATTAATCGCTTACATACTGTTTTTTCATTACCGAACTTTAATCAAGTCTATCTTTTATTTTTAGTGGATTTGGAAAGTGAAGAATATGAAAAGTCTACTTCAGAAAGTTTAGAAGTTTCATTCTTTGATTTAGAAGACATTCCTTGGGAAGAAATTGCCTTCGAATCCTCCACATTTACCTTAAAACATTATATCAATTCCCCTGAAAAAGAAGAAGTACATTTGGGAAAATTTGTCAAATATTAAAGATGAAAAAAGGGCGTATCCATTACACCCTTTTTTTACTTATGGTAAATAAATTCCTTCCTTATCAAATTTAAAAGGTTGCCATTTTCCATCCCAAAGAACAGTCATTTCTTTGAAACCAATTTCTTCTAAAAGTTGTGCTGTTTCTCTAAACCCTTTTGTTATTTCTGCAGTTATATGAGCATCAGAACTTAATGTAATTGGAATATTCATCTCATTTAATTTTTCTAAGATCCATTGACTGGGATACAATTCTGAATACCCTTTATACATTCCTCTTGTATTTACCTCTGCAATTACTCCTTTTGTTTTTACTACTTCCAAGTAATTTTGCATTAATTCCTGATACCATTCTTCCGATTCCTCAAACCATTTCCCTGTTGAATTATGCATTTTCATTTTATCTAAATGCCCTAAAACAGATGGCGTATCTTCTTCTAACATTTTGATATTCAAATCTACATAACGTTGAAAAGCCCTTTGAATACTTCCTCCAAAAATCTCTTGTAGTCCTTTATCATAATGTTTTTTGGTATAATCAATTTCCCAATACTCACCCGTTTCAAATTGATTAACATAATGCACTGACCCTACTGAGTATTCTAATTCTGGAAAAGTATGCACACCACATCTCCCTTCAATATAGTCTACTTCTAATCCTTTATAAATTTGTATTTCCCCTTGATATTTCTCTTTCAAATGGTCTATTTCTGCTAAATATTCACGGTAGTTTTCCATTTTCATATTCCATGAAGAAGGAAAAGGTACTGGAGAATGTGTTGAAAAGCCATAAGACTTTACATTTTGTTCAATCGCAGCAACAATATAATCTTCTAGAGGTGATTTACCATCATCATAAAAAGTATGACTGTGAAAGTTTGTCCAAGCGGGCTTCATATATTAATAATTCAGTAGTAAAACGATTTACTATTAAAGATACTTCTTCAATAGTATAATCTTATTTTTTTCTATTCTTAAAGTGAGAAGTTACATTAAAAAATTTTGAGACTCAAAACTAATTACTTAGAATTATTTACCCATTGCCCTTATTATCATTAATTATCATGAAAATATTAGTTATTCTCGCCCATCCCAATTTTGGCAGATCTACAATAAACAAAAGATTGCATGATGAATTACAAAAATACCCTGAAATAGAAGTACGTAATTTATACCAAATGTATTCTGATTGGGATATTGATGTTGATGCAGAACAAAATGCATTGCTAAAAGCAGATCGAATCGTTTTTCAATTTCCTTTGTATTGGTATAATGTCACTCCTTTATTAAAGAAATATTTTGATGATGTTTTTGAATATGGTTTTGGTTATGGAAGTAAAGGAGATAAACTTAATGGTAAAGATTTCATGGTAGCAACTACCGTTGGAGGACCAAAAGACGTTTATCAGGCTGGTGCTAGAAATAATTATACAATTAGTGAATTAATGCGCCCTCTTCAACAATCTGCATCTTTAACAGGAATGAATTACAAACCCATTTTTACAATTCACGGAACTATCTACTTCACCAAAGAAGAAAATAAAGTAGAACTAGATAATTATGCCCATGAATATATATTTCATATCAAGAATGAGAATTTGTAAGGTATGACTTTAGTTTAATGAAAAATTAAGAATGAATAATGAAAAACTAAATTTTCCAACGTATTCCTAATCCAATTAATGAAGGAGTTAAAATATTAATTCCCCAAATGATCAAAGCTGACATTAATGCTGTTTGTGGATCCAAGGATAAGTATTCGAAAATATAAAGAGTGGAAATCTCTCTAATGCCTAAATCTAGTAAACCTCCAAGGTTGGGAGATATCGTTTTAATTAAGAAGATTACGGGAATGACAAGTAATATCACACCAATAGCAATGGAACTATTTAGTGCATGAACTATTAATAAAAACTGTATTGTAAAGACCGAATAACGCAATAAACCTAAACTGAATGTCTTTAGTATAGTCTCTGAGGTATATAATTTTAATATTGAAAAATAACGTTGGAAAATATGTTGAATAAAAGATAATTGTTGAATATTCTTCCAGCATACCACAACGATTAATAGCAATAGAACAGACATACCAGTTAAGTAATAGAGATATTCTTCCTGAACCTTTATTACATGACTTTTTAAAAACCAAAGTAGACAAGGGATACCTATCCAAAAAGTATGAATTCCTTGGGTTAATTGGCTTACAAACAAAGCCCCTATTGATTTGTCTCTATCGACTTCTTTAGGTATTGCCCAATATCTTCCTAATACATTACCAATCGTTTTCCCTGCCAAAAAAGAGGCACCTAACCCTGATAACACTCCAAATAATGCTTTTCTAAAAGTTACCTTAAATAAAGGTTTTAAAAGGATTTGCCATCTTTTAGATTCTAAACACCAATTCAATGGCATTAAAATAATGGCTAAAAAAAGAAACTCAGGGGCATCTATTTGTAGATTTTCCCATGGGGAGTATTCTACAAATTTATAAGTAGCAAACAGTGCTAAAACCACTGCTATACTTTTTAAAAACCAACCTATTTGCGTTTGATATTTTTTTACCATATTCCAATATACATAGGCCCAAGTAATAATAGCCCAGCTGCAAACATGAGGATTAACAATAAAGGTCCCATCCATTTCACCCATACTTCATATGGAATTTTTGCAATAGAGAGAACGCCCATAGTTACGCCACTTGTAGGTATAATTAAATTGGTCAAACCATCTCCAAATTGAAAAGCGAGCACAGCAACTTGTCTTGAAATACCTAATAAGTCACTTAGAGGAGCCATAATTGGCATTGTTAACGCCGCTTGTCCACTGCCTGATGGTAGGAAAGTATTTAAAGCACTTTGGAATAAAAACATCGCTTCAATTGATGCCACTTGAGGAAGTCCGTTGACCATTGAGGCAATGCCATGCAATACAGTATCAATGATTTTACCGTCTGTAGCAATAATCAAAATACCTTTACAGAAAGCAACGACTAATGCTGCTGTCATCATTTCCTTAGCACCTTTAACAAATCCATCACTCATTTTGTCCATATGAATACCACAAACAATACAGGCAATAACACCGATAGCGAAAAATAATCCACCGATTTCAATCATATACCATCCATATTTGGCTACACCTATTACTAATGCAATAATACCTAAAGCAAATAAAAATAATACAAATGCACGTTGCCAAGTCAAATCAATTTCTTCCGCATCTTCTAAAGTATTTTCATCTTCAATACGACCTGCTAATAAACTTAAGCTTGGATCATTTGAAATTTTGGATACATAGCGCATCAAATATATTACAGCAATTGAGGTAAAAATCACCCAAACGAAAATTCTATATTCCCATCCACTAAATAGTGGTACTTCTGCAATAGCTTGGGCAATTCCTATTGTAAAAGGATTACTTACCGCTCCTGCAAAACCTACTCCCGCACCCACAAATGGAATAGCGACCCCAACGATAGGATCCAATTTCATTGCTTTGGCCATTGGAATGGTTATTAAAATGAAGATCAATACTTCCTCAGACATACCGAATGTAGCACCTGCAATAGAAAATATTACAGTTATAAACGGGATGATGATTTTTTTGTAAAAAGTATGTTGATTACTCCACCCAACGAGACCTTGTAAACCAGCTTCTATAGCACCTGTGGCACTCATCATTCCAAAGGCTCCACCTACAATAAATATAAAAGCGATAATCTCTGCCGCAGAAATAAACCCTTTTAATGGTGCTGTAAAAAATGAAGTAATTCCTTGAGGAGAAGCCTCTACTTCCTGGTATGATCCGGGTACTAAAACATTTCTACCGTCCAACAATTCACGGCTATATTCACCTGAGGGAATAATCCATGTAAAACCAATAAAAATAAGTAGGATAACCGATGCGATAACTAAAGTATCTGGAAGTTTTTTCATTTAGAATGGAGTTCAAAGTCGTATTGTTCACAAACTTATTGAAGAGAGAGTAAACAAACTAAAAAAAATCACTTTTATTAATGCGTAAGTTTGACTATTTTTCAAGTAGAAAAAATTACAATTACATATTTTAAAATGAAAATTAAAGAATTAGATGAAATTTTTGATGATTATGATAGTTACAAGGCATTAGGTGAAGAAAGTTATATAGTTGGTGCACAGCACCCTCAGAATTTTAAGCAGCATAAAAAATTTATCATTCCATTATTTTATTTCGATGGTGAAGATTGGTTTAAATTAGACATTAGTAAGTTAGGTGAAACAATATTTTTAGCAAGTGCTCCCTATACATTAACGACTGATTTTAAATTAGAGGAATTAATAAAAGTTAAAGGTGTTCGACCAAATAAACAGCTCACAGATGATGATGAGCATAATAAAGAACACTCTTTAACTAAGCATATTACCCATGCTGATCGCTTAAGCGTACTTTCTGAAGATCAATTATTTGAAATCTTCCCTGGTGAAATTGACTTTGAGTTACATTTATTTCATCCAGACAAACATTATTATGACATCATCAATGAGGTGTATGTCGCACAGGAACGTAAGTTCTTTGTAGAGTCCAAAAATGGATTGGTTTACGGTCCATTTGTTGGTGTTAAAACGAGTACAGAAGCAAAAGCAATTCGTCTTTCGGCAACTGGTGTTCGTAAAAGTGTAGAAGCTTACAACTTACCTTCAGAGGCATTTTTGGAATTCAATATGCCAGAAGAAGGATTGAAACGTAAGCTTGTTCGTAGTACCCATGATATTGAGTACTACATTGAGGAAACTGTAGATTTTATCAGCAGACAAGATTTATTTAAATGGGCAGAAGACCAATTGAATAAAAAACAATCTCTTGAAGTAGCTGATAAAGTATGGAAAGCCATCTCAAAAGACAATGCTATTCACTCATTCCAAGAGCGATACCAGCGTCTAGAGAAACTTTTCCAAAAACCACAGGAAAACCTTCAATATCTACAACAATTTGTAACTTCGCTTGCTGAAAATGACTTTTTCAAAGCTAGTCTTGATTCCCTTCAAAATGAGAAGTTGGAACTTGACAATGCAGTTGCTCAGCAAAAACGTGAACGTGACCTTGTACGAAAAGAAACAGGTCGTTTACAAGAAGAAATGCAAGACCTAGAAGAAGGCATCAATAATCTTAGAGCCAATGAGCAAAAGATTCGTGAAAGCCTTCAGAAGGAAAGAGAATTTGCAATCAACAAAGAAATTGAAGAAGGTCTTTCTAAACTAGAAAAAGTAAGAGAAGAACTTTCTGACCGTGCTGAAGCAATCGAGTTGGCACATACTTTTGATAACCTGGCCCGTATCAATGAAGAAATTGATAACGCAAAGGACATCAAACATAACCTTGAAGTGTCTATTTCTGCATTAAAAGAAGAGTTTATTAAGGCTCAAGAAGATGCTGATACTGCACTTAAAAATTTATTGAAAACAAAAATGCAATTGGATGTTTTCAATCAAAATGGTTCTAATAGTCAGAAAGCAACACCTACTGAAGAAGTTGTCGTAGTGAATGATTATTCTATTGAAAATCCTTCTCCTATTTCAACTTTAAAAGATTTATCACAGAAAGTACACAAAAGATTGGGGCGTTTGGGTAGAAATTATCCAGAACACTTTATTGCCAACCTTTTGATTTCAATGCATCAAAACTCTCTTACGTTGTTATGGGGACCTCCTGGTTCTGGTAAGACTTCATTAGGGCGTTATATGATTCAGTCATTGACCAATCCAAAACGCTATTCTGAGATTTCTGTCGCTAGAGGTTGGTCTTCTCAAAAAGATATTATTGGTTTTGCGAATCCACTATCAAAGCGTTTTCAAAGAGCAAATACAGATTTGTATGACTTATTGAAACAATTGGATGGTGAATTTACAAATTCCACTTATTTACAATCTCCAATGTCTTATTGTCTTTTAGATGAAGCAAATCTAAGTCCTATAGAACATTATTGGGCTTCATTCTATTCATTGACAGATTCAAAAGCACAATTGGATAAAGGTTTAAAGATTTCTTTAGGTAATAATGAATCAATAGAATATGCAAATAATTTAAGATTCTTGGGGACGCTAAACTTGGATTCTACCACAGAACAAGTTTCTCCTAGATTGTTAGATCGTTGTCATATTGTTCGTTTGGATTTACCAAGACATGATATGCCATTGATTGGTTCTGAAATCATTATGCCTGAACCTTTTGAGATTCCATTTGAAAGCGTTCGTTCACTGTTTGATCTTAAAGATTTTAAACAAGAGTTAGCTCCAGATCAGCTTGAATTTATCGATTCAGAACTGGAAGAGCGTTTTGAGCAAATTGCTTCTGAGTTGAGAAACTTAGGTATTCAGATTAGTTTACGTACTCATAAGGCTGTCATCGAATATTGTAACCTTGCTCATTCAGCTATGATCGAACAATTCAGACCTTTAGATTATTGTTTAGCGCAAAGAGTGTTCACACGTATCAATCTACAAGGACCTGAAGCAAGAGAAGGCATTAAATCATTACTAGAAATAGTGAAGAGTTTTGCCTTAAAAGATTCTCATGCAGAATGGACTTTACAAAAAATGTTGGAAAGAGGTGGCAAAGAAGGATTTAATCATCACTTCTATAACTACTTCTCAATTGATGGATAATTATGGAGTTCAAAATTTTTCATATAAGAAAAGAAAGTACTCCACCTTATAATACTGAAAGAGAAGAGGTGCTCCCAATCGACGGCTTACACGTCGTTTTGGAGCATCATTTCTATGAATTAGAGTTTCATTATTACGAACTGCCTCATGACACTCAAGTGTACATTGACGATGTAGAAATTGAACCTACATTGATCACTAATGATGAACAAAATGGATATGTCACTGTAGGCTTAGGACAACATTTTTCAAATCAGCTTGGACTCGCAACAGTCCGCTGTGGACAAGACGCTTTTCAAGTTCGTATTGATGCCTCTAAATTGAGTAGTGAGGACGCTGAAAGTATGATTACTTATTTATATCATAAAAATAAGTCGTTGATACTTCAACTTTTTACTACTGAGGAAAAGTCTGAACATCATCATTCCAATACAATCAGTATGACACGCCTCTCCCCTTTGGAGAAGTTTATTACTGATATGGAAAAGGTGTTGCCTGCTTTAGCACACAGTCCGAGATATACTACTGTTCAAGATAGGGAGGTTCAAGATTTTGCTACCGCAAATATTGATGAACAAAGTATAGATTGGTTGATTGAGCATTTAGATGAACTTTATTTTGATGATTCATTAAAAGATCATCCAGATGCTATTGAGATCAACGGTCAATATACTGTTATCGATCGCATAGATGCTCCTATTATTAAAATGGAGTATGCATTGTACGAAAATGAGTGTATTCTTGGTGGCTTTTTCTGGGCTCGAAAACTTATTGATGAATTGATAACGCATATTGAAGCTGTCAATGATCAAAAAAGTTTGTTACAGACAGAAGGAAGTGGATATGCTACTTTTGAAGCCGCTCAGGTTATTCTGAATGCTCAAGCTATTGAGGACGCCAATGATATTCGTACAAGGCTCTATCGATTAGAAAGAAAGTACATGCAACTCTTCCCTAATTCAAAGCCAAATGTACATCCACCTCAATTGACCAAAAGGTTCAGCAGTGTAAACGTGTATTCTAATATCTTTCTAAACCTTTTACAGGTTTATAATTTAAAATTGGATACGCAAGACAGTTCTGGAATAGTGAAGACTTCCTTCCTTGACCAGATTTACGAGTTGTACACCTATTATCAATTGTATGATGGATTATTAGAATGCTTCAAAGACTTTAATTACAAATTAGAAATTGGTGATATCGAAGAGGGAGAATTTATACCGAAGCGTGTTTCCATACAGCCTATTAATGGTAAATGGCAAATGAACTTATTGTATCAACCTCAGATAGGAAGAGAACCAGGAGATACTCATTTGGTTTTACATGGTAAGCCACATAGAGACAGCTTCTATTATACACCTGACTTTGTGTTAGAATACTGTGACCCTCATTTATCATTGAGATATGGTATTTTAGATGCCAAATATAAAATGGCTAAAACAGTATTGGAGCAGGATCTTAAAGAGTCTTCTTTTAAGTATTATACTTGTGTGAGAGTGATTGGAGAAAAAAGAGATCATCAAAAACCTGATTTCTTGTGGTTAATCTGTCCAAATGCTTGTTATGGTAGGCCTGTTTGGACGATGAATTATGATGATAATTTCTTACCTATAATAGGTATTGTCATGAATAATTCTGAAAGCAATGATCCAATCAAACAAAGTATTAAAAAAATGATGAGAGAATGGAATGTCGGTTTATAATCTTCATTAAATTCTGAAAATAAAAAAACGTTCTAGACATTAAGATATTAATCTCTAGAACGTTTTTCTTTTATAGTACTTTTAGGCCTTGTACTATAGTAGTATCTATTAAAAAAAGAGTTTCTTAAATAATTTCTTCAGTCATATCTGACTCATCAAACGCTAAAGGTCTGTTGAATTTTTCCTCTAAAGAAATAAATGTCTCTGTTCTAGTAATACCATTGATACTTTGAACTTTGTCCTGAATTACTTGACGTAAATGGTTAGTATCACGACAAGCAATTCTAACAAAAATACTCCAATCACCAGTTGTATAATGCAAGTTCAAAATTTCAGGAATCTTAGCTAACTCAGTACACACTTCTTCGTAAAGACTACTCTTCTCCAAATAAATACCTAGGAAAGATGTGATATCATACCCTAACTTTGAAAAATCTAAATCCAAAGTTGATCCTTTTACGATACCCATTTTCTCCATTTTTTTCATTCTCACGTGTACCGTACCACCCGAAACAAAGATTCTTTCAGCAATTTCTGTATAAGGAGTCTTCGCATCTTTAAGCAATTCGGAAAGAATTTTAATATCCACGTGATCAATCTCAGGTATTTTTTCCATTAGTTCCGCCATTTTATTAAATCCACTTCATTAATACCCCAAATTTATTACAATTATTGAAAAAATGGATTAATAACTTTAAAAAGATTTCAAATAAATGAAATATACACTAAATTTGTAGTTCAAATACAGAAAAGCTAAGCATAATTTGATCAAAAATCGAATAAATGCGGCAGAGGTGTAAATCCTCATTGGCTTCAAGCATGTGTTTATTTTATGTGTTGTTTATTGGTTAAGGTTAAAGGTATGTGAATTTTTCGCGTACCTTTTTCATTTTATTCAACCTATCTAAATTCAAAAAATGACATACCCTTTTGAGATATGTCATTTTAAAGTTATGGATTTTTAATCCTTATCTTCCTCTCATTTCAAATCAACAGTAGATGGAATAAACTTTTTATCCATTAGCCAATCTTTTAGATCACCTTCAAAAGGTTCTCCATATTGAGCTGAGATATAATTATTGGATTCTGCAATGATTGCCTCGTCGTCCCCTTTTAATTGAAGAGCATTGATCAATGCATGAATTTCTTTGTATAATACTTTATCATTCAAGAAGCAGATTTTTATTGTACCCATAAGTTCTGATTTCTTAGAAATTACACTTGTGTGATAAATTTCTACTTTAGAACCATTTTCAGGAATATCATATCTGTCTATAGGGTAAAGTGCAGCCTTACTGAGTGTCACTTGACCATCATAGATTTTTAATACTTTATTGATTGGCATTTTATCTATCTCATAACGATAAATATAAGTATGTCCTCCTTTCTTTTTGAATACCTCAGGATCAAGGTTCAACACATATTCATCACCAAAGACAACACGTTGGTTTGAGCCAAAATAAGCTTCAATATTTTTAATGTTTTCATTAGGAATAGCATTAATTCTTCTGCTACTCATTGTTACATTTGCAGCTACAGGCATTATTACTTGTTTTAATAATGCTTCAAATTCGCCATGATGATTATCTCTTGCTTTAGTTCCATCTAACAGCTTTCTTCCTTCTTCTTTACTAATAACAATTGCTTTTGCATTAGGGCTAAAGAAAATAAGTTCAGTATCGGATTTAATCATATCTCCGACCATCAGGTTACGTTGAGAATTCGCGTCTTTAATTTCACCATTTAAGTGCAGTACATAATAATCTTGAGCGAATCCTAATGTGCTCATAAAGCACATAAGTAATAAAAATAGTATAGAAGTTTTCATATAATTCTTGCTTGTTATATAAGTTCCCGCAAAGATAGGATTATATAGGTTCTTTCTAAATTTAAAACGTCATAAATAGTCTAAATCGTGTATTTACAATAAAAAAAATACCTAGAATTAGTCAAAATAGGGTTAAAATTAACATTTACAGTGTTTTAAGCAGTATGTAATCATCCATTACATAGTTATTACCGATATCAGCGATTACTTCATCAATGACTTCAAAATTCATCTTCTTATAGGCTTCAATAGAGTTAGTATTATATTTATTTACCGTCAATCGAATACCTTTTTTATCATGATCTTTAGCATATTGACATACAAAAGCAATCCCCTCCTTTCCAATTTTCTTACCTCTAAAATTTGACGCAACATAAATTTTACTTAAAAAGATATTTTCTTCCTCTTCTTTAAAACCTAAATATCCTGCAGGAACATCATTCCAATAAAAAAGGTAGTAGAGTAGCCCTTCTTTAATTTGTTGTTGCATTGCTACAATAGACTGGAATTTATCCAACATATAATCAACTTGTTCTTGCCCAATTATTGGTACATAATGTTCATTCCAGATCTCAAACGCTAATTTTTCTATTTGTTGAAGATCATTTTCTGTCTTTGCTATTTTTATTTTCAACATCACTTATTAAAAAATATTTTGTAGGATGAATTACATTCTTACTTTCTAGTTGTAAAAGTTCTCAAAGTAATCTATTTTGAGAGTACAAAAGTACACTTTCAATTAAATTTTATGACTGAAACTACGGATAAATCAAACTATATCGTCGGTATTGGGGCATCTGCTGGTGGTTTAGAGGCTATCAAAAACCTCTTTGAAAACTATCACACAGATTTAGGTGTATCCTTTATTATCGTTCAGCATTTATCTCAGTCACATAAAAGTCTGATGCCTGAGTTATTACAAAAAATAACTCACTTACCTGTAATCGAAGTCAATAAGTCTCATATTATTGAACCCAACCATATCTATATTATTAATAACCATTCTATTCTTACTGTTAAGAATAAACTTTTAAGTGTTGAAGAAAGGACAAAAGATGAAAAGATGCTGACTTTTCCTATCAATACATTATTTGAAAGCTTGGCAAAAGAATATGGTAAAGATGCTATAGGTATTATTCTATCCGGTACAGGTAGCGATGGTACAGAAGGTTTAAAAGCAATCAATGATGCAGGTGGTATTACTTTTGTTCAACACCCCAACTCTGCAAAATTTAATGGGATGCCCTTCTCTGCCATTAAATCTACCAAAATTGATTTTATCATTAGTGCAGAGGAAATTGCAGATTCCCTCAAAAATATCATTCAGACAGACGGTGAACTTCATCAGAGTTATTACCAAAAGATAGAAAATATTTTAGAGCTTATAGGCCAACAGGAAAACATAGATTATTCTGCTTATAAACCTCAAACTTTGTACAGAAGAGTATTAAAAATGATGGAATATCAAAATCTTTCATCCATCAAAGAATACTATGAACTATTGGAAAACTCACCTCAAGAATGTCAAAAACTGGCGCAAAGCTTTTTAATTGGGGTGACAAGTTTTTTTAGAGATAAGGAGGAATGGAATTACTTAGAAAAAAATATCATTTCTAAGATTTATAAAAAAGATGTTATTAGAATATGGTCTATTGGCTGTAGTGTAGGGCATGAAGCGTATTCAGTAGCAATGATGCTAGATAATAGTATTGGAAATAAAAGTATTAAAGAGATAAAGATTTTTGCTACAGATTTAAATGCTTATGCCATTCAAAAAGCATCTGAAGGCCTATATTCTTCTGATGATATTGAAAAAGTCCCAAAGCAATTTGTATTGAAGTATTTTGATAAAGTAGGTAACAATTATCACATCAAAGAGAAAATTAGAAATATCATCACTTTTGTTCAACATGATATTCTAACAACTCCTCCTTTCTTAAACATAGACTTGATCATTTGTCGTAATCTTTTGATTTATTTAAAACCAAAAGTGCAGCAACAAATTCTTAATACCATTAAGTTTTCATTGAACAAAAATGGATATCTTTTCTTAGGTCCATCAGAAAAAAATTTCTCTGATAAATTCCTAAAAGAAGAAAATACCAAACATAAATTTTTTAAACTTGTCGATAAATTTAAAGGTTTTGACTTCGACAAAAATCCTAAAATTTCAACGAAGAAAGTAAAAGTGCCGAAAACCACTACTAATCACAATTTAAGATCTGATTTACTGGATTACGAAAATATAGAAAAACAGATCATCGAATATTTCTGTCAACCTATACTCGTCGTTAATGAAAAGGAAGATATTATTTTTTCATCTGATGAAGTGGGTAAGTATCTAAAGTTTCCTAAGAATGAATTGGTGCTAAAAGAAGTATTTGATTTTGATATATATATAGATATCATTAGAACCATCAAAAAAGTCAAAGAGGATGGCAAGAATAGAAAATTAAATCGATTAAAACTTCAGAAAACACCTAATGTAGTTTGTGAAATTGTCATTAGAAGATTGAAAAATGAAGACAATATTGATTTATTCATTCTTGAATTTTTTGAAGGAAAAGAGGATACAAATGAAAGTATCATCGAACAAGATAATACCATTCAAAATCTAAAAAGTGAAATCAAACACTTACATCAAGAGTTAAAAATTTCACAAAGAAGGATTGAAAAAATGAACGAAGATTATCAGGTCAATAATGAAGAACTGATGTCTTCAAATGAAGAGTTACAATCTAGTAATGAGGAACTTCAATCCGTCAACGAAGAGTTATATACCGTCAACCAAGAGTATAAAGATAAATTAGACGAGATTTCAGTTTTAAATGATGATTTCTTGAATCTTTTCCAATCCGCTGGTATTGCAAGTTTATACCTTGATAAAGATTATAGTATTCGAAGAATTGCCCCGAATACTTCTGAGTTTTTTGGTATAGAAAAAGAAGATATTGGTAGAAATATCATGCAATTCAATACTTTTTTTGAATTGAAAGGTGGGTTATTGGCTGCTATTGAAAAAGCAATCAAGGAAAATTCTTTCCAAGAACATGAAGTGAAAACGAAAAAAGGTAAAACCTATTTACTTAGAGTTTCTCCTTTCGGTGATAAAGCTAGTAAGTCTTATGGCATTATTCTTTCGTTTATCCCTATTAGTACACTGAAACCTATTCAGAAACTACAACAGAAGAATATTCAACTCAATAAACAAGTTGATGATTACAAAGAATATTTTTCATTCTTAAATGTAGAAACATGGACTTGGGTTGCTGAATCTAATATTTTCAATTTTTCTGAGCCAGTAAAAGAAATTTTTCATTACGATAATTATGATAATTTCCTTTGGAGAAATATCGAACCTCTATTAGATGATAAATCAAGAAAATCGTTTAAAGAAGGTTTAGATAAATGTTTATCAAAAGGAGATTATTTCTCTACTACTTTGTGTATTAATGCAAATTATTATGATTTTCACTGTCTCTCAGAGAAAAATGAGGCAGGTAAGATTGTGAGTCTATATGGAACAATAGAAGATATCACAACTAAATATAATCGTGAGGTCAATTTAGAAGTTGTGGCCAATACTTATGAAGGAATTTCTGAACTTCACCAATTTGGAACAATAGAAATTTTTGAAGATAAAGAAGAATATATTGCTTTAAATTCAACGATTATTAATTGGCTTGATATCGACGAAACCAATAAGGTTATACCACTTCAGGAGTTCATGAAATTGATTTATATCGATGATCGTGAATTATTTTTAAAAGTAGTGAAAAATCCAGGTAAAAGGTTTGAAGCTACCCTTCGATTTATTCATAGAGGTGGTGAAATGATTTACTTGAATTTTATAGGTTTAAAACCAAATTCAAAGAATCTAGAATCAAAAGTTCTTGCCATTGTTTTTGATGACACTTACAATAAATCATTAGAGAAACAATGGAAAGAAACTGTAGAACTTGCTGAAAAAACAGCCCAAACACTTGCTGTTCAAAATGAACAATTAGAAAGTTATACTTATATCGCTTCTCATAATATTCGTTCTCCATTATCCAATTTACTAGCATTAATGGAGTTGTATCAAAATGAGGAAAAGACGGACGCAAAAGACAATTATCTTCTACTTTTTGAAAAAGCATTGACACAGCTAGAGAATACTGTCAATAACCTTACACATGCAATTAAGGTGCAGCAGAAAACAAAATTAGAACGTACTACAATTCATGTAAAGAATGAATTAATGAAAGTACTTGATATTCTTTCTGGGCAGATTAACAAATATGGTGTTATTATAAGTCTTGATGTAGAACGTAATCTTTCTATTGAATATCCTGAAGAATACCTAAAAAGTATTTTCTTAAATCTATTAAGTAATGCCATCAAATATAGATCTGAAGAGCGTTTACCAAAGATTGAAGTGGAAGCATACGAGGAAAAGGAAAAGATAATTATAAGAATAAAAGACAATGGAAAAGGGATTGATCTTGAAAAGTATGGACATCGTATTTTTGGGATGAATCAAACATTCCATCAAAATGAAGATGCGAGAGGATTAGGATTATTCCTTACAAAAACACAAGTTGAAGCTACAGGTGGAAATATAGATCTTTCATCAACAGTCAATAAAGGCACTACTTTCTCTATTAATATACCGATATAAAACTATGATTACATCCTACATTTATTCTAGTGACTCTGAATCTCACCTTGAGATTAATGAACTTAATGAGATACAAGAACTAGCACAAAGAGAAAATAAAAAGAATGATATTACGGGTTATTTAACCTTTAAAAAAGATACATTTATTCAATATATTGAAGGGCCTGAAGCTAGAATAAAGCAACTTATCATCAATTTAGAGAATGATAAAAGGCATCATATTAAGAAATCTATTTTCTTAAATGAAAAAGAAAAGAGGATCTTCAAAGACTGGAGTATGAAATATATCGAATATGATGAATTGATAGAAATTGGCTTCCATGACCTTTTAGAAACTGTGTTTTTTACGGTAGGAAATAAGATTTTTGAAGAGGAAGAAGTAAAAACAAAATTAGATAATATGTTGAATAAAATTGCAGAGACTAAAAATCAAAACAGTGATTATTAAATCGATGTATGTACCGACTCAAGGCACTCTTTAAGCTTACGCTTGGATAATGGTTTTTCAATATACATTTCAATATTAGGGTGGATTTCAGCCCTTTTTTTATCATTAGGGTGCATACTAGAACTTAATACAAATATTTTAAAGCTAGTAACTAACTCTCTTGTTATTAATTCATCAATCACTTGCCATCCATCTAAACCAGGCATATTTAGGTCAAGAAACAATAAATTATTTTCTTCAAAATGCAATGAGTCAATTGTATGGAAAAAGAAATCTCCACTTTTGTAATACTGTTTATTTAAATCAATAGTTTCTGGTAATGAATTAGTGATAATTTTAGAAATTTCAATGACCAATTGATCATCATCAATAAAAATTAGTTGTGTCATAGTGAATATTTGGGATAGAATTGTCTTGTAATGTCCTGTTAATAGTTATTTTAATTTAATTCTTTAAAAATAGACATGCAAAAAAAAGCTGATATACTTTACTTAATGCAAAGTATATCAGCTTTATATAGAATTGTTATTAATTACTTAATCTCTCCTTCTAATGTTTGGAAGTTAAGGTTGATCGTAGTAGTACCACCACTTAATGGCACTCTTTCTTGATCATCTCCTGCACCTCTGTAAACGATTTCACCATTTAAAATGATGAACTCTGATTGCCACCAATCTCCTAGCCAGTTTGTTCCTTCATACATACCAGAAACGTACATACGTAACTCACCTGCATTTAAATCTTTAGTCGTTGTAATTACTTTATTTGCGTTATCCACGTCCATTAAAGCATCTGGATTATAAGAGTTCCAGCTTCCAACTACATCACCCATTAAGTATACTTCAGGTTCCATAATAAGAATTTGCTCTAAACCGTAATCTACAATAACCATATAGTATCCTGATTCAACTGGTGTAGCAATATTATCGCCACCAAAGTTTCTTACACCAAATTCACCATTACCAGCACCGTTTGAACCAAACTCAGCACCACTCCAAGCTTGTTCTGGAGAGAATTTAATTCCTTTTCCAGCTTCTAAGTAAAGTACAGCCCAGAATTTTTCTTCATGAGAGTGAACAGGTACAAGTTGGATATCGTGAGTACCCCAGTCCCAACCACCAACACCGTCACCGATCACATATAAGTTTTCAGGTGATTCGATTACGAAGTAAGGTTGGATTGTTAAATGTGTATTAGATGTTGTAGTGTTTGTAATGTTATCGCTAAAATCACCGATAAAAGCTTCTACTCTAAGTGTAACACTTTCTTCTTTCACACCACCAGCATTTGTAATACCTGTAATAGTATTTACCGCACTGTTCATATCTACAACAGTAATATCAACAGAAGTTCTAGAACCTGTAACCGAAGTAACAATAGCTTCATTTTCGTATCCTTCTACTTCTGCTACAACATTGTATTTGTATTCTAATTGAGGATCACCATAATCAGCTGCAGTCCATTCCAATGTCGTAAAAACATTTTCTTTTTCTTCAACATTAAGTACATACAGTTGATCTTCTGGAACAGTTACAAAAGTAGGAGCAACATAGTTCTCGTTGCTATCCAATTGAGATAGTTCATCGTCTTTACAGCCGAATACCACTAACGCAATCAATAATGTATATAAATATTTTTTCATTATTCTAAGATTTTGAATTCAAGAGAGCGTAGTGTCTACGCTCTCAAGTAGTATTAATAACCTGGGTTTTGAGTTAAATTAGGGTTAGAACCAATTTCTGATCCTGGGATAGGGTACAATTCATATTTTGCATCCATATCTCTTTTTCCTTGTTTATAATCAATACCTCCTTTGAATTGCCATGGAGATACAACCGTATTTACTGTATATTCATTAAAACGTCTTAAGTCAGTACGTCTGTGACCTTCCCAGTATAATTCTCTTGCTCTTTCATCCAATAAGAATTTAGCATCGATAGTAGGAACTGCACCTACTCTACCCGCTCTATTCCATAACCTTTGAATGTTTGTTTTATCTTCTGTTCCTTTTCTCCATAAGATTTCAGTTTGCATTAATAATGCATCTGCTAATCTGAAAATTGGAAAATCAGTGTCAACAAAAGTAGGGTTAGAACCTGCAGCACCTGAAACAGTGATATTCTTAAACTTCTCTACTTGAACACCTTCGTTAAAGATATTGTAATTTTCGATTACTGGCTGATTGTATCCTGTGAAGAACAATCCTCTAGAGTCATTTTGGTTACCACTTTGGTCCAAGAACAAGTCATAAAGATTAAGCATAGAGCGGTTACCACCCCATCCACCACCAATACCGAAGCTTGATGGGTCCATATCATCACCACCTACAGCAGCACAAACCATATACGTCATACCACCCCAAGTTTGAGTATTATTTCCATCAAAATTAATTGAGAAAATAATCTCGTTGTGTTGTAAGTAATTGTCTGCTAAGAATAACGACTGGTAAGCACTTGAATTTGCTTGTGGAGCTTCGATTAAGCTATAGCTATTCACTACCATATCCGTATACTTTTGTGCTTCATCTAGGTAACTTTCATTAATGTATACCTCAGCATTCAAGTATAATTTTGCTAAAAGCATCCAAGCAGCGCCTTTGTTTGCTTGACCTACAAGACCTTCACCTACATTGAATAAGTGCTCTTCATTTTCATCATTAATGATACTCAAAAGATCATTTGTAATGTAATCGAATAATTCGCGACCACCTACAGAACCAGCTGGCAATGGTAAATCAGAACCAATAGTACTTTCTTCTGTTGTAAATGGAACACCATTACCATAGATATCTAGTGCATGCCAGTAAGAGAATGCTCTTAGGAATCTAGCTTGTGCTCTATACGTACTTACTTCTTCGTATGGAGCATCTTTTGTATCTCTTAGGTACTGATTACAAAGTGTAATCTGATAGATAATTCTGTAATATAAAGCTTCATTCAATGTGTTATTGACACCCCAAGTCATGAAGGACATTTCTGGCTGACCTGGATCTGACCAACCATTTATTGCTTCATCCGTTGGTAATTCTTGTGCTTCCCACCATCTACGTAAGTATTGTGAAGCACCTTCATCGATACCACCTAAATCACCATTACCATCAGGTCCTTGCTGACCAGTTACTGCATAACCTGCATATAACTTTGAAAGACCCATTTGATAACTATATAAATCAGTATATATTTTGTCCTGTGTATTTTCATTAGGATCAACTGGAACTGTGTCCAATTGGTGTACACAAGATGTCAATGCAGTAGTAGCAACCAAAGCTGTTCCTATTACAAATCTTTTTATATTTTTAAAGTTCATTATTGTTCAATTTGAAGGATTAGAAGTAAAGATTTACACCTAACATATATGTCGTTGGACGAGGATACATGTTGTTGTCAATACCACCTTGAATTTCTGGGTCAACACCAGAGTAAGGAGTAAATACTGCTACATTGTTTACAGTACCATATACACGAGCACTCATATTAGTACTACCTAGTTGGTTAAAGTTATAACCTACCATGATGTTGTCAATTCTAAAGAATTTAGCATCTTGTACATAGTAATCTGACTTCATTTGAGCTGATTGGAAACCAGTGTTGTAGATATCAGTTGTTACGTTGTTAGTGTTACCATTCGCAGCAACATACAAGTTGTCATAGTAACCATTGTTAGAATCAACGTTATTGTAAACTTGGTTACCAAATTGTGCACGACCAGCCATTGAGAACTCCCAGTTTTTGTACATTACACGAGTTGTAAAACCTAAGTAAACGTTGGCCATTGGATCGCCAGCAATATACATATCGCTTTCATCAACAGTACCGTCACCGTTTCTATCTACATAAGCACCTTCAACTGGCTTACCAGCATCATCATAAACTTGCTCATATACTAAGAATGAATAAGGAGCATAACCTACTTTATGAATTTGGATTGTTTCACCAGTACCACCAGCAATACCACCTACTTTCACACCTTCATATGAAGGATCATCCACTACTGTTAATTTTGTAATTTTAGAGTCGTTCCAAGTTACGTTCACACCGAAGTCCCAGTGGAAATCTCTCTTTTCAATGATCTTCGTATTGATACTAAATTCAACACCTTTGTTTTCCAATGTACCTACGTTAGTTAATAACATGTTCGTAAGGTTTGAACCACCTGGTACTGGAATAGTGTTTAAAAGATCATTTGTTACTCTATAATAACCTTCAACTGCACCTGTTACTCTATCGTTAAAGAAACCGTAATCTAAACCGATGTTATAGGTAGTTGTTTCTTCCCATTTGATATATTCATCATATCCTTCTGGACGAATTGTTGGAATAGATACCATTTGTCCTGTATTTGGATCAAAAAAAGTATATTGAGATTGAGGATCACCATAAGTATATCTTGCCATATAAGGGTAATCATCTCCACCGATATTTTGTTGACCAGTGATACCTACACCTGCTCTTAATTTCAAAGTACTTAAAGCATCCATATCTTTAAATAGATTCTCCTCTTTTAATTTCCAAGCAAGTGCTAATGAAGGGAACATACCCCATCTATTATCAGGAGCGAAACGAGATGTACCATCATAACGCATTGTCACTGTTGCCATATACTTATCATTAAAAGTATAATTTGCTCTACCGAAGAAAGAAACTAAATAGTATTCTGTTGCCCACATTCTGTTTTCAGGGTTAGCAACAGTACCATAGTAATTATTTTCTGAATTTGAACCTTCGCTGTAGAAATGTTGCCAAGAATAACCACCCATTACATCGAAACGGTGTTTACCAATTTCTTTATTGTATTGAGCATATACATCTAATAATTCATTTCTCTTTTCTTCTGTGTAGTTTGAAATATAACCACCTGTAGGGATATCACCGCCAGGACCGTTATTTTCATGCCATGAAGCTTCAGGACCTACTACAATTCCTCCATCTGATTTAGAGTAATCATAACCTGCATTCACTTTTAAAGTTAAGTCTTCAAATCCATGAATTTTATAGTTGATTTGAGCATTACCGATACTTCTGTTTACATTACCAGAGTTATTTTCTTGCTCTAACATTGCTACAGGGTTGTTTGGAGCATTTACAGACTTACTTCCGCTTTGTAACCATGTATGGTATCCTCCGTAAGGATCATAAGCAGGATCACTGCTACGTACGGGTTGTGTTGGGTCATAAACTACTGCACTACCTAAAGCACCTGTATTTGCAAAGCGGTTATCGACAAACATTCCTTTTAAAGAAGCATCAATTGTTAAGTGATCATCTAAGAAAGAAGGGCTCAAGTTTAAGTTCACTGTTGTACGCTCCATTTGAGAAGTTTCCATAGTACCATTGTCCATTGTGTAACCTACAGTAGCTCTGAATGGAAGCACACCACTAATGTTACCAGAAACACCCACATTGTGATCTGTAGAAACTGTAGTTCTTAATACCTCTTGTTGCCAATCTGTATTTGCTGAACCTAATAAATGCTCTCCAGCACTACCTTTCATAATATCTCTGTATTGATCTGCAGATAATACATCTACTTGATCATTTGGCGTATTTACCGATACAGTACCTGTATAATTTAAACGAATATCTGTAGAGTTTTTATCTCCTTTTTTCGTTGTAATCAAGATGACACCATTAGATGCTCTTGAACCATAAATTGCAGTAGCAGACGCATCTTTTAATACGGTCATGCTTTCAATATCATTCGGGTTGATTGCGTTCATTGGGTTACGCATACCTGCTACACCTTCAGAGTCTACTGGAACACCATCGATCACGATAAGTGGATCATTGGAAGCTGACATAGATGAACCAGAACGGATACGAATAGTAGATCCTGATCCTGGAGCACCACCACCAGAAGTGATCTGAACACCAGCTACTTTACCTTGAAGTAAACCTTGAGGAGAAGTAATAGCACCTTGGTTAAACCCATCAGCAGTTACTGCTTCTACTGAACCTGTAGCGTCTTTTTTATTGACACTACCGTAACCAATTACTAGTACTTCATCTAGTTGTTCTGCATCCACATCCATCGGAACATTAATTACTTGCTGCATTCCGATTTCAATTTCTTTAGTCATATAACCAATATAACTAAATGCCAATGTTTTATCTGATGCTGAAACTGAAAGCGTGTATTCACCATCAAAATTAGTAGTAGTACCACGAGTAGTACCTTTAACGATAACTGCTACCCCTGGAAGAGGTTGTCCAGTTTCATCAACAACAGTTCCTTTAATAGACTTTTCCTGTGCGGAAACGAAGCTACTTACGAAAGTAAAAAGCATACACAGGAGGGTACAAACAAATTTATTGTTTGTAATGCGTAATTTTCTATTCATAATATAGATATAAATTAGGTTGCTTATATTTTAGATTAAATGTAAACAGAGAGTATCCGTAAAGAATTTTTCTTCACATCACTCAAGAAATTAGAATCTTTTAATTGTTAAAAATTAAGTTATGGACTTTACAATTTTTATTTTCACTACAAAAGCATTATTTGTCAGTTGATGTTTATCTTCTGACTTTATTTTCACTACAAATCTTCATCTTATTTTCATTTCCTTTCCATACCCAAGATAAAGGGTGTACAAAAGAGATATCAAATATTATATTATTTGTAATTCGTTTTTTAATTAATAAAGAATAAAATTAGAATACATTCCAGTTGGAAATACATTGATTGAGCAAAAAAGCATCTTACTTTTTACCCGGAGAATAAGGTTTCTTTTCTAATAAAGTTAAGTTTAGACTTTTATAATTTCATTTTTCTTTCCATTACAAGTGCAATATAAACACTTTAAAAATTTTACATTGATTAATTTATTGTAAATAAAATTCTTAAAATTAACAGTTTAGAAAAAGTAAAAAATCACCGAAACGGGTAACAGTAGATAAATCAGATGAAATTAAGTTAAATAACCTAAAACAAACGGTTGTAGATGCAACCTAAAAAACGTAAAAAAAGAGCTTAATTTTAACAAATAAACTCTTTATAAATTTAAACACCTTGTTGTAATACTATTTTGTTTAAGGACATATTATTGATATTATACATAACATTCTTTCCGAAATCGGTTGTTTTGTTAATTAGTGATTTCTGTCACTTTTTTAAGATATTACGGATTTGTTTCCCAGATACTGAGTTGAGGTATAAATGCTCTTGGATTCGTTGACAGCATCATGATTATTGTATCTGCTAAATCTGCCGCTGTTAATTTATTTACATCCAAAGGTATTTCTCCTCCTTTATTATTGTTATTTGTTCCAGTTGTCCAACTTGGATCTATATGAAAAACGCGGATATTATCTTTTCGAAGTTCTTTCACAAGCGTTTGAGATAAATTCATCAACGCTGCTTTACTAGAAGCATAAGCGGCTCCTTGTGCAAAACCCATTTGACCACCAGTAGCACCAACATTTACGATATCTCCTTTTCCTTTCTTTTTAAAATAAGGTAAGCACATTTGTACCATTCTAGCAGGAGCAATAACATTAATGGCATACATCAATTCAAAATCCTCTCTATTTAATTGGTCGATTGGATTGACAATGACATACCCAGCATTATTAATCAGAATATCGATTTCTTGGAGTTCTTTAATAGCAAATTCAAAAAATGATTTTAAGCCAATTTCGGTACTTAAATCAGCAGTAATACCTTTAGCGTTTAATACTTTTGATGTTTTGATGACCTCATCTTCCTCTTTTCCACAAAAGACAACTTGGGCACCATTTAAAAGAAGTACTTCCAAAGTAGCTCTACCTATACCTGTAGAACCACCTGTCAGTATTACTTTCTTATCTTTCCAATTCATTTTATACAGTGTATCCATAAATCTTATCGACCATTTCATCACCATCAAAATATCCAGCGGCTAATTGCTTCGGTTCTCCATCTCCTTTATCAATTAGTAAAGAAGGGAATCCATTTGCCAGAAAACGAGCACGATTGATTTCTGCAATGGTATCATTTTGATCTTCTTCAGAACCCCATGAATCCATAAAAGGTTGTGGATCGATTTCTAATTTCTGAAGAATAGAAATATAAGTTTTAAAGTCATCAAAGCGTTGACCAAAATAGAATTGTGCTTTTTGAATTTCTGAAATAAAAGCTAAAGTCTTTTCTGGGGCATGTTTTTTTACCCAAGTAATGGCTAATGAAGGTTCAAAACTTGAAAAAACATAGGTTTCATCCTTGGCTAGTTCATAAAACTCCGTACTTACTAAAGCGCCAGTTCTTTGTTCCATTGCAGGAGAGTGTTGTTGAATAAACTGAGAAGTCTGCGCTCCACCTCTTGGTGCATGCTCTCCTACCCACATTCCTCCAACTAAAAATTCAAACTCAATATCGTCTTTGTAAGCCTCATATACTTTTTGGATACTTGGACTATTACCATAGCACCATCCGCACTGAGGATCCATTACATAAATTAGTTTCATAATGCTAAAATTTTTGTTTGAACAAATATTGAGGAATTGTCACATAAAAAAAAGTAGTTCACCTTATTAAATGTGAACTACTCATTTTTTAGATCAAAATTATTGAATGATCACTTTTTGATTATGTATCATTTTTTTACCGAGATAAACTTCCATTAGATAAATACCTGGAGGAATCTCACTAACATTGAATTCGACATTGTTCATATCCACATTTCCATCCAAATTAAACTGTTGACTATTGACTACATTGATCAATTGAATATTCATTTTATTTAGATCGCTTTTTACATTTTGTACTTCCACATTCAACTTAGTATCCGCAGGAATTGGGAATACATTGACATTATAGTCACTATTTCCTTCTGTATGAACAATCCTAGTCCACTCTTCTGCATTACCATCAAAGTCATATTCCGTTAGTTTATAATAGATCAATGATGAGTTAGGTACATCATCATCAATGTAATTATATACTTCTCGTTTTTCTGAATTACCAGCCGCTTTTATACGTTCTGAAATCACTTTGAATTTCTTACCATTAGTAGATCGTGAGATTTCAAAGAAGTCCACATTCACTTCCTGTTCATCAATCCAATCTAACGTCACATTTTCATCTTGAATTTTAGCTGTAAACGTAGAAAGTGTAACAGGTAAAGTAGTATGATGTCCAAAAAGAATATCAAAAGTAATGGCACCCATTCCTGAACCACAAGAAACATTTACATCATTGACAAATTTACTTGCTATTGCTAATTGACGTTTCATTTTACTGACAGCATTATCTGGGTCTGCATCTTTAGGAGTTTTATCAACTATTTCTTTTAAATGTCCAAGTGCAACAAAAGAGCCTTCGTTTGCATGATCTATTATTCCATCATAGCAAGCACAGAAAGCTCCATCCATCATGGTTTGTCCATTGTTTTTGAACATTTCACCAACTACTAAAGCTCCTTCTCCTTCGATAGATAAATCATCTACTTTTCCACTAGTTTGTGTCTCGAAGTTTTCACCAACTAAGATGATACCTTTATTTTGTATATCATATCTTTTATTAGTAGTATACGGAACATCTTTAAAGGATATACTTTTATCTACTTGTAAAGCACCGTGTGGTTCTATATGTAATCTATATTTTGATAATAATTCTAGATTACCACAAACCATTACAATTTCATAATCTTTAATTTCAAGAAGGTCATATGAATGCTGTCGATTATCTATTAAGGATACATCTCCTTCCATATAGTAGATTACATAATTTTTTCCATTATTACCAACATAAGTTTTTGAGTGACGTTGTAAGTTAGGACCAAATTTATCTCTGAAATATTGTAACCTTGATACTGGTCCTTTTACAATAACTGTATCTACCGTGTTATTATTTTTTAAGGCAACTAACCTATAAAATGTACTTTTTGTCTCATCAAATGCGACATCAAAGTCTTGTCCTGTAGGTAATGATGCACTTGGTTGTTCAGAAATTGTATTAAAGGATAAATTGTTATCAGACTTTTGAACAGTAATATTTTTAATTGTTGGAGCAGTTGCAACATCTATATTCCAACCAATTTCTACTGTATGTTCATCTTTTATTGTTGTGGTAACTTTGTAAATACTTTGAAGACCTTTATTAATTGGATCTTGTTCTTTGGCAGCTACAATCACTTGTTTTTTAAAAACTTCATCAAATTTAACTTCTATATAACTTAAATTTTGATCTTCATCTTCTGAACATTTTTTGGATTTCAGATTTTCAAAATGATGAACTACATGATTCAGTTCTGCTACTTCACGAATGATATTGATTCCCATAGAACCTACAACTTTCACACCTCCAACTGATCCTCTATGGGTTGTAGATGTCCAAACATATCCTGAGTTTGTCAAATGATGCACTTTAAGATTACCACCGATGGCCATGTAACCAGAAGTTACAATTTGATTGTTTTGAGGATTTTGGATTTCATCTACTCCTTTAAAATCTTTTCCGACAATTATATATCCACTGTTCTCTAATTTATGTGCTGTTGGAACTCCGTTAAAAACATCATTTTCATCAAGAATTAAACTACCTGAGATGATTAGATTGCCTTCGTTTTTTAATAATGAGTTCTTATCCAACTTTAAATCACCACATATAGCTAGTGTTTCACCTGCTTTTATTACTAGAGATTGTATTTCTGCTTCAGTTAGTGTTCCAAAAGCAACATCGCGATCAATTTCATAGACATCACTTCTTTTTTCTCCATTCATTATTCTTACAAGGAGGTCAGGCGTAATTTCTTTTATACTTTGAGAAAATGCTAATACAGGAAATAGAGTAATAGCTAGTAGTAATAATTGTCTCATAATTAATAGGTTATTTTATCCCATTAATATACAATGACTCCTATTTAATTTCTATTGAATAATAATTGATGAAATAAGATTCTTATTATAGTACTATTGATTATCTATAAATTGTATTAATGCCTTATCACCAATACATTTTATCTGATATTTCCCTCCTAAAACAATAGGTGTATTTGGATAATCATGACCAGCAGTCACCTCCGAAATTACAGGCACTTCTACTTTTTCTTTGACTATTTGTTTGATATTTAAAGGAAAAAATGGCTCTGATTCATCTGGAATTCCAGAAAACTGTCCCATAATCACAGCTTTTATTTTTTTGAGATCTCCACTTCTTTGTAAGTGCGTTAAATAACGGTCTATTTGATAGGGTTTTTCACCTATTTCTTCAATAAAAAGGATTTTATCCTCCATATTCAGTTCAGAATAAGTCGCTATTTGATCTGCTAATAAACATAAGTTCCCTCCTACAATTTCTCCTTCTATGACGCGATCACTATAACTTTCACTTACTTCTCCTTTTAAAGAAGGAATCTCTCCATAAAATAATAATCCCTTTAATTGACTTACACTTAGCTCTAAATCTTTATTAGCAAACTGAGCTACCATTGGTGCATGGATAGATTTGAAACCTAAATTATTGATACAGGTATGAAGGGCTGTTACATCAGAGAATCCAATGATATATTTTGGATGATCAATGAATTTGGCCCAATCTAAACGATCTATGATCCTAGTTAGACCGTATCCTCCTCTAGCCATAAAAATAGCTTTGACTTCAGGATCGTCTAATGCCATTTGTAATTTACTGATTCTTCTACTGTCTGCACCAGCCAAGCTTCCCCATTCCGCAGCCCATTCTTGATCATTGGGAACATATAATCCCCAACTTCTTAATGTTTCTATTCCTTGTAAAGTTGCTTCTACATCTACTTTTCCTGATGCTGCAACAACAAGTACTTTATCTCCTTTTTGTAATGTGTTCATAGTATTCAACCTGTTGCTTACTGTAATTTGTAAACTTCTGAGGTATAAAAAAAGCCTTGAACAAGTATTCTTATTCAAGGCTTTTCATTTTATTAGAATAATCCTTTAAAACCACTTAGACAGATACTTCTGCTTTAATATGTGGATGTGGATCATAATTTGTCAATTTAAAATCTTCAAATTTAAAAGAGAAAATATCTTTCACATCAGGATTAATTTCCATTTGTGGTAATGTTCTAAAATCTCTTGTTAATTGAAGTTCAGCTTGTTCTAAATGATTATTGTAAAGATGAGCATCTCCTAAAGTATGTACAAAATCACCCGGTTCAAGATCACAAACTTGAGCAATCATTACCGTCAATAATGCATAAGAAGCAATGTTAAAAGGAACCCCCAAGAATACATCTGCACTTCTTTGGTACAATTGACAAGACAGCTTACCATCAGCTACATAGAATTGGAATAAAGCATGACAAGGCATTAGAGCCATGTTGTCTAACTCACCAACATTCCAAGCTGAAATTACTAATCTTCTTGAATTTGGATTGTTCTTTATTTCATTAATCAACCAAGTAATTTGATCAATTGTCTTTCCGTCAGCTCCTTCCCATGATCTCCACTGTTTACCGTATACAGGCCCTAATTCACCATTTTCATCTGCCCATTCATTCCAGATTCTAACGCCATTATCTTGTAAATATTTAACGTTAGTATCACCATTTAAGAACCATAGTAATTCGTGGATAATAGACTTTAAATGAAGCTTTTTTGTCGTCAAGACAGGAAATCCTTCCGATAAATCAAAACGCATCTGATGTCCAAATACCGATCGTGTACCTGTACCAGTTCTATCTCCTTTGTTTGCGCCGTCGTTTAAAATTCTTCGAAGTAACTCGTGGTATTGTTTCATAGTGCTATTTTAAAAATACGAATGCAAAATAGCATTATTTCCTTTCGATTACCAAATTATTTGTGCGGTCAAAATAATAATCACTTCGCTTCACTCCCCCTAGATAAACATAAGGTAAATGAGAATCATCGTATTTGGAAACACCTCTTAAAATTTGCCTTCCTAACACAGATAAATAATACTTCCCTTCCTCTTCATGTATTAATTCAGGAGCCATATTTAGTATCATTTTTTCATATTGTAAATCTCCAAACCCTTCCCATCGTTGGCGTCGAAGTAGTTTTCCTATTAATTTATGTAATGATAAAGGCTCTATTTCTAAGAATTTTAATATTCTTCTTTCTATTTTATTTATTCCTGTTTCAGGATTTGGGAAACGCTCTAAATGAGCAATCATGGCCTCTTTTAAGAAAGCAAAACTAGATGGATGCTGATGAATAAAAGGCATGAAAGTGGTCAGGTTGCTATCTGTATATCTTTTCCAAAATTCCATAGCATATTCTACATCCTTCTGATTTAGTAGGAGTCTGTGATTATACAATTCTGGAAAATCTTGAACTCTGTAATTTCCTAGACCTTTATTTTCTTCAGTTTGAATGACTGCAATTGATCGATAAGTAATATTATTTTCACCAATAAAGGCAAGTACAGCCATCAAGTTGATCTGACAAAAAAGATCATTCTCAAACCAAAGTACTATATCGTCTTGGATAGTAGACAATTTTAACTTTTGGAGATCATCGTACAACTGGGTAGCAAAATTGCACGGATCGATGTCGTAATGGGTCTCGATAAAGTTAATTCTGGATTCAAAAAAGAGTTTCGTAAAGAGTTCACCCACACAATTTCCTTCTACCAACATTTCTCTAAAAACGATAGGAACACCTTCAAATTGATTTTGTTCCCACATACTCAATGTACTGTCACCATTTAGGATATGGTAAATCATAAACTAATTTATTAATATTAAAATATTTTAAAAATAGATACACTTATATTATTAATATTATAATAATACACACTTATTACAAAATATAAACATACATTTTAGATAAAAATCAAAATTTTTTCCTATTATGCATATTGGAACGTTAGACCAATTATGTCAAATATTAAGTGTGCGTTCTTTCTAGGTAACTTATAACAATTCCACCAACTATCATGAGAGCTTTATCTAAAAAAGAGCAAGATATTATTGCTATAATAAAAGCTGGTTTACGAGAATCTATGAAATTTGGATTTATTGCTGAATACATTAGTGTTATCATACCTGATCACAAAGAATTAGCAGAGAAAACCTTAAACAAATTATGTCCTCATTCAGGGGCTCAAAAAGAACAGTTAGATGCTGAAGATGTGAATATCATCCGAAAGGTCATGGAGTTTATTACTGAACCCAATACACCTTTCATTAATATTATTCACCCTTATCACAGAAATTTAGCATTAGAATATCAACATTCTTGGTTATATAATCTATCTGATTTAGGAACACCAATGGTAAATGTTCCTTCTTATTTAAAATAATACATTTAAACTTCTAAAGTATTACCAAATCGTAAAATACTTTAGGAGTTTTTTTTATGTCCTTACTTTTTGGACTAAAGTACAATTTGTTATTTCTTCTCAAGAGAAAAACTCAGACACAAAAAAAGGTACACTGCTTAACAGTATACCTTCAATTTATATTTTATATCTTGTAAATAGCTGAATATTAAAAACCTAAGTTGACTACTTTTGGAGATTTAGTATTCATCATTTCTTTTGATTTCTTAATCGCTTTCAAATTCTTAATATTCTTAATTAACTCTTTTGTCTGGCGAATATCTGTTTTGATATCTTCTAAGTTTAATGCATTAAAATACATTTTACCTAAACCAATAGCCATAAAGATTTTGAATTCAAATCCTACTACTGAAATAGGTTGTTGAGAAAGAACAAATGCAATGGCAAATAAGAATACCACTAAACCTGTTACTCTTTTCACTATTTTTTCTGGTGATCTTTCAAAAAATGAAGCACCAACCATTAACACACCAATCATAAGTGCATATATTCCCATTACTAAGAAATTTTGTTCAGAAGTATAATTTCTGTAAATCTCAGCAAATGGAGCCAATGTCATTATTACTAAAATAATTCTGTTGACTTTTGATTTATCGTCTAATGTGTCGGTTAAAGTGAAGAGTTTGTTCTCTTCCTTGATTAATTGTTTTGTAGATTGCATAATGATAGTAATTTAATAGGTAAATCAATTACCTAACTAGCAATAAGTCGTTATAACTAGCCTGTTAATTTATTTAGATTTAACTGTCTAAACAGCTCAGGTTCACAAGTTGTGATTATTTTCTAAAATAAGCAATAGTACTCACATTAGTTAACATGCATTTTAAACTTTATTTACTATAAAAGATAAATTAATCTTTAATTAATTGTTTTTCAGTAGTTTAAATACCAACATTTTAACATTTCCTACTTAATTTACATCTACTTTCAATCTATTGATCCAATTAATAAATAAATCCATCCACTGATCTGTTCCATCAGAAGTTCTACCAATTCCAAACCCATGACCACCAGTTGGGAAAATATGTGTTTCAACGACTGCCCCTACTTTATGAGCCTTCTCAGCATATAAGGTTGTTTCTTCAATAAAACATACTTGATCATCATAAGCATGGACTAAAAATGCAGGAGGTACATCTTTTGTGACATAATCCAACAATGTGTTTTGAGCGATTTCCACTTTTGTCAACTTACGGTAATAAAGACTTTCTTCAAGCCATTTTAAATTAGCTTCTGATAAATCCGTTACACCATAAATGTATCCGCAAAAGTCAGGCATTTCTTCTTTATCATCTGTAGACCATAAAGCAGACACTGTTGCTAAATGACCACCAGCAGAAAACCCAACAACACCAACTTGATCTTTAGAGAATCCATATTCCGATGCCATTTCACGCATCATCTTCAATCCTCTTCTGGCATCTGTAATGGGTACCATTTCTGGCTTGGTAGATGATTTCGGGTTAGGTATCCTATATTTTAATACGGCAGCCGTAATCCCTGCCTCTTGTAGTTTTTTTGCGATATCATAACCTTCATGGTGCATAGCGACTAATCCATATCCTCCACCTGGGATGACCATCACAGCTTTTCCTGTATTTTTTCCTTTGGCTTTGAAAATGGTTAAAGTAGGTTGAGTGATATCAAAAGCACACAGAGTACCATAGGCTTCCTTCTCATATTCTTTTAAATTATTTTCTTTATAAAATGGAATTTTTCCTTTCTCCCATAAAGGGACGACTTCTTGTGCTATTGCAGAAAAGTAAGTGATGAATAAACTTACAATTAATACTAATTTCTTCATATTTCATCCATTTTAAAAAATGCTCTAATCTCTTTGTAGTGTTCCTCCCACTTTTCATCAGAAACCCAATGACCTTGTGTTTGATCAATAAAATAAGTCTTTGGTGTTGTGATGAGATTATAAGTTGCAAAACTTGTTGACGGTGGGCAAACTTCATCTTGTAAACCTATACCCATAGATACTGGACATTGAATATTTTTCGCCATGTTTTTCGTATCAAAATAGCTCAATGTATTCAATACTGTATTCCATGATACAGTAGGATGTTGCATCAACCATTCATCAATTTCTTCCCAATTAGAGATACTAAAATATCTTTCCCAATCTGTTAAAAAAGGAATATCTGCTACACAAAAATCAATTCTTTGGTCTAATGCGGCTGTCATAAAGGCCAATCCACCACCTTGAGATGCTCCCCAAACAGCAATTCGATCTTTATCTACATCTTCTCTCGTCATGATATAATCTACTGCACGAATACAATCTAAGTAAATACCATAATAATAGAATTCTTTAGGATTGTCCAATCCTCTAGCCCACATTTTATAATGACGTTTTCCAGAATTGTCACTATTACCATGATCTCTGACATTGAATGAGAAGATGATCATGTCTTCGTATTTGTCCACTGGTTCTAAATTTACAGTATAACCTGGTACTTGAATTAATGTAGGGTAAACGCCTTTTTTCTTAGGTACTTCTAACCAACCTCTTACTGTTAACTCTCCTACACTTTGCATCTCTACTTCGAAAAGGTTCGTCTTTGCATCTTTATTTCTTTTTATCTTTTTTACTTTGAAATTGGGCTTTATAGCTGCTAATTCTTCTAAACCTTCTTTCCAAAATTCATCAAAATCAACTGGTTTTAATAAAGGAGAAGATATATTTTCAGGGTTCGTTGTAACAACTGTTTTAAATTTTTGTGTAATCCCATTGACATTCACCTCCGCTCTTACTTCAAAAAAGCCATCTGTTTGGAATCGATATAAAGGACAATAAGCCCAAAAAGTACCATTAGGTTGTACTTTGTAGGGAAATGCTTTTTTTCTTAATACTACTCCTTCATCATTCGTAATTTCCCAATCAATGGTATACTTCATTTCTTCTGAAGTTGTATTTTTCACTTCAGCATACAGTTCCAAAAGACGGTCTGGAAAGATCCCTTCATTTTTAGGAATGAGTTTAATTTTTAAGGGTGACTCTTCGGTTTTCTCTTGTGCAATAGTTATGCTTGAACAGAGATAGAAGATCGAAAAAATGAGTAATAACTTTCTTATCATTGTATTTGTTTGTTAAAGTTTGAGTTAGCATTATTATTAATAATTACACTTACTCTATATTAATTAAACTATTGTTTAATTATTTTGAAAGGTGTTTGATTTCCTTCCACTTGTATAAAATATATTCCATTAGATAGATTGGATAAGTCTACACGATTGCCAATTCCTTCTAATTTAGAAATTCCTTGAATATTGTACACATTAAAATGCGTTTCATTTGTGCTTCCTTTTAATAGAATAAAATCTGTTGTCGGGTTTGGATATGCCACTATTTTCAATTCATTCTCCAACTGTACAACATCATTTCTTTTTCTAGCATTACTTGATGCTAATGACATTTCTGCTAAATCAAAATCTACAGTCGAATTATTTCTAGCTTCTAAAATAACATTGATTTGCCAAGTTCCTGCAGGGGCAGCATTTGTTGTCAGTTCTACTTGTTGCCAAGTACTGTTTAACCCTCTTACATTTTGCTGACCTTCTGTGATTATATTTTGTCCTTGATCTCTAAACTCATATTTCAATCTCCCTCTATTTCCAGTGACCGTTTTTGCATATACTGAAAGGTCAAAAATATCTCCCTCTGATGCAGGTGCTGCATGCATAACACCGTAAGTTGCAGGGCAACGAATATAACTATTACCATCATAAGCATCTGATGCATTCGCTACATATTCTGGAAAAGACCAAGTAGCAAATGGCCTCCAACCATCTGCAAAACCCTCCATTAATGAAGATTCAAAACTTCCATTCCCTACCTGTCCATAAGGGGCAAACGTAGATAAATCACTAGGTGTTGGCGTTGGTAAATTAAGCACTTCAGCAATATGAGTTGATAATATATTTGCAAAAGTAGCATGTTCATTAATTACAGCATGATAATCCGACCATAACCAAGGGAATTTCACAAAAGAGATATTTTGATCTCCTGCTGCTTGTCTTTCAGTTACAAATTCACCTACATAATCTGCAGGCTCACCTATTGCCCAACCATAAGAATTTGCCATTACAATATGAGCTGTTGGATAATGTCCTCTCAATGTATTCACAAACTGTTGCCAGCTACTTTTTATTGTATTTTTATTAGCTCCAGCGTAGTAATCATTTGCTCCAAGGTTAATTACTACAACATCAGGATCAAAATTGAAATAATTATTTTCAAAATCCCATTGATTGTTTCTTCCATTACCTCCAGTAATATGGATACGATGATAATAATCTTTCAAATCAAGACGATTCATATTATCCGTAACTCCATACCCTCCAGCAGAGAAATTTGAGATTTCAGCATTCAGCATCCTTCCTACCATTGCTGGATAGGTGTAATACCCACCAGACAACCTTGCAAAACCTTCATCTCTAACATCCCAAGCTGACCAACCTGCGGCATTAGAATCACCAAAATACTCAATTTGTAAACTTGGACGAGCAGGAGGTGCTACTAAGCCAGACCCTCCTTCAATAGTAAAGCCATTAAATGTTACTTTGGTATCGTACTCATTCACCTTGACAATTTCTACCGTATGCTCTCCGGCTGTTAACCCATCAGCTAAAACAAATGTTTGATTACTTTGTGTAATTCGAATCACATTTCTATTATATGGATCAGCATTTCCATCAATTATCACATAAAGATAACTGTTGCCTACAGTATTGGAGAAAGTAGCAGAGATAGCGGTACCGTTAAACTTCGCTTTTATAGAAGTTGAAGGCATTGAAAATACAGGTGCATTCGCATTACGCATTGTCATCCGACCTGTATATTGTATGTTGTCATTTGAGGGTAAAACTGTTACCGATTGTGCCTGAAGTAAACCTACTTCTACAAATACCGATAGAAGTAAAAATGATAGTATTTTTTTCATTTAATGTGTGTGTTTAGAGAATTAACTTCTTCAATGATTAAAATAGATTGAATTATTATTTAATAAGGAGAGCCGGCTTTCTCCTTATTAAATAAACTTATTTTTGGGTAAACGATGGCAGTAAGTATGCATTAAGTGTTGTGTATAATGTGTTGTTTATTGATTCTTAATTTTTAAAAAATTTCTTGCTATTATTTTGGTCTTTTCGATGTACGATATATAAACCTTTATTCCATTTTGAGATATCTAACTGTTTATTTTTTCCTCTATATATCTTATTTCCTAATTCAGAATATATGGAATAATTAATAACACTATTATCTTTTGATGAGATCTGAATAAAATCTGTTGCGGGATTAGGAAAGACATTCCATCCCAAGTCTTTTGTTGGTGTTTCAGTAGAAGTTACATCATTGTATTGCATTTGTATATCATCAAATAAAACGACATTAGATGATGATGAAATTGCCACATCAATCTGCCAAGTATTTAATGGAGCTTCTGTTGTTAAAACACTTATTTTTTGCCAATTACCTGTTGTTTCAATAGAAACTTCTTTCGTTGAAATTTCTCGCTGCCCTTGGTTTTTAAAAGTATATCTTAATGTTCCTTTTCCACCATTACCTTTTGCGTAAACTGTAATGTAAAATTGTTCTCCTCGAGTCGCTTTTACTGCTTGATGTACCCCTGAACCAGAAGGACATTCTATTATTCCAGAACCTGTTTTAGCTTCTTTTTCATCATTTATAAACTTAGCTTCACTTGTTACAGAAGTAGGCCTCCATCCATCTGGTCGAATCCCAAGTATAGCATTTTCAAAAGAAGGATTTCCTAATAAATTCCCTTCTTGAGGAAAAGACGAGTAAGGATTATCTTCAGGAATATCCCAATTCATTTTTTCTGCAATATGTCGAGTTAAAATATTTGCAAAACCAGCATGTTCTGAAATAACAGCATGTTCTTGTCCCCATAACCAAGGAAATTTGACATAAGAAACATTATTATCCCCTCTAGCTTTGAATTCCTCAATCATTTCATCTACATAATCAGCAGGTTCACCTATTGCCCATCCTTCAGAATTTGCCAATACGATATGAGCATTAGGATAGTGTGGTCTTAATTGTTCTAATACAATCTTTCTCCAACCTTGTTTTTGAGTATCTCTATTTACACCACTATAGAAATCATTTGCTCCTAAATTAATCACCACAACGTCTGGTGTCTTATTAAGATAATTATTTTCTAAATCCCATTTATTTGTGGTTGGTTGATCAGTATTAATATGGATATTTTCAACATATCTAGTTAAATCACTTTTCCCCATATTTGGTGTAATACCAAAACCTCCTGCTGTAAAATTAACAAGATCAGCACCTAGAGCTCTCGCAGTAAATCCAGGATATGTAAAGTAAGCTCCTGAAGCATTATCTCCTCCTTGATCTTTATCATTCCATGCTGACCACCCCGAAGGATTAGAGTCTCCATAATATTCGATTAATCGTTCACTTCTAGCAGGGAAATCTATTATTTCACCTTGACCGAGATCAAATCCATGAAATTCAATTAGACTCCAATATTCATTCATTTTTACTAACTCCACAGTATGTTCGCTATCTGACAGATTATCGGCTAACGTATACGTTTGTTTAGCTCTCACTATTTCTACAATATTTCTATCGTATGGATCTGCTTTTCCATCGACTATTACATATAGGTATCCTTTTCCATCTCCGTCAAAATTTTTGGCTGAAAAAGTTCCTTTTAATACTGTTCCTTTGAATTTAATTTTGATAGTACTGCTAGGCATACTAAACCTAGCTACATTGGAGGCTGTAAATTCTATTCTTCCAGAATATTGAAGGGAAGAATTATTTGGTAAGATTTCACTACTCTGAGCTACACAAGTGATTGCCCAGAGTAATAAAATTGTTAGATTAATTAGTTTCATTGTTTATCGGTTAATTACATAAGTTGTTACCGATTTTGGAGCGATAACAATTGGAGCACTTACTTCTTGCTCACCTATGTATTCTAAATTCTTAGACGATGACGTTTGATACATTTGCATCATCTCACCTTCTATGTCGTTATTTTCAAAATTAAAATTGATATCATATTCATAATCGTTGTAATTCACTAAAACTAAAACGATTTTACTTCCATCAACAGAAGCATATGCAGAGGACATAATACGCTGCATAATAAAGCTATCACTATTTTGCTTATCAAACAGTTGATTTGTATGTACTCTGTGCATTCCTTTATCAATAAATCGGCTATAATTTCCTAATGCATATAGCATTTTTGAGGTTTGATAACTTCCTCCAGCTTCTGATTTATTGATATAAATTAAACCATCTTTATAATCATAAGGACTTACAGCTAACCACCACTGCCAAGATGAAGCCTGAGCGATAGTTAGGTCGTAATGGACCACTCTTGCTAAGTATAAACCCATATCGATTGACAAATCTTTCCCATTACCATCAATATTTTCTTCAAAATCTCGCATGATACAGAACTCAGTCATGTTATATTTTAAAGAAGGATTTATTTCATTTAATCTCGATGCTAACTCTTGACGCATAGAAGCAAGATATTGTGATTCTGTTGTCCAATAGCTATGACCTGAAATAGATTGAGCAACATTTGATAAATCACCAACATGATTACTTCCTCCTCCAAAAAACTCATTGATTTGATCATCTCTTCCAGATTTATCCGTTCCTTCTTCATAGACATAATCAATTTGTCCAGCTTCAGCTACTTCAATTTTTGTCGATAGTCCTCTTTCTGATATTTTTTGGTCTAGAACTCTCACTAAACTTGCTACTTCGTTATTGGTATAAGGACTACCTTCCTGTCCTGAACTTCTGTCCCAATCCCATTGTGTTTCATTCACTGGAGACAACTCATCGATAGTGGTTCCATTCTCTTTAAAATGTGTCACCACTTCGGTTAAGAAGTTTGCGTAATTTTCATATTGTCTTGGAGCCAAATTTGATGTTCCTGGAGTGGATGTATTTGCTCTTCCGTTTTTTGTATATTGGATTGGAGCACTGTTTGCAAAACCAATAATTTTATCAACACCTCTTGTTTTAGCAGCATTCAAAAACCATTGTTGTCCACTTTGTTGCGTCCAATCATATGTAAAATCATCTTGAAGAAAACCTTCTGTACGTCTCCACGAATCACTGATTGCACTTGAATTACCTTGTGCTGATGATCCTGCTCCAATATTAAATCGCCAAATATTAAGACCTATTCCTTCAGGAGATCCATTTTCATTCAATTCATTTGAAAATAAAAGATCTGCAATTTCATTCTTTGTATCATCAGGCCAATTACCTACATGTTGAATAGACCATGCATCTGAAGCACCAAAACCATCTATTTCTTGGTATTGTTGTGAAATATCAATACTAAGAGTAGTGTCGCCAAGACTACTTCCATTATTTTCTGGAGTATCCTCAGAACAAGATGTAAATAATGTAACTGATAATAAGGCGGCTGTAAAAGTCTTAAAAATTGAGTTAATATGAAGCATAAAAAATATGTTTGTAAAAGAGTGTTACCTCATCGAATATAGTGTATCAAATCGAATAACACTCTTTATAGTTTATTTTCCTAGATCGGCTTTTTTGTTGCTTTGATCAACAGGAATCATGGTAAAACTATACGAGAATTTATCTTCTAAGAGACGATATTCATCGTGTGGTAAGTAACCCCAGCTGTTGTCACCTCCAACTCCTCTTTGTTTCAAGTCAACATTCAATACGATTAAGTTTCGTTGAAATATATCATTGATATGTCTCTGTCCTTTTTCCATTCCTGGATCAAAATCAGAAATATAATTATGTAATGCAGAAACACTCAATGGTTGATTCCCTACAATTTGTAAGCCGATTCCATCTTTATTTAAAAGAGATAACCATCTTACATCTGTTTTATTACCATTTTCTTGAGGACGTAAGTAAGCATGATACTGATCTGCAACTTTGCTTTCATATACCCCTACTCTTGTTGCGTTATTTCTATCTTGATAATTTTCGACAGGACCTCTACCGTAGAATTTGAAGTTATCAAATTGACCAGGCATTACCATTGAAATTCCAAATCGAGGTAACTCTGGTAGGTCTTTTTGTTTTGAAATATCCATAGAAGCTTCTACACCAATGTTTCCGTTTCCTTGGATTGTATATTTCAAATTGTAATCACTTTGAATATCCTTTAGGAAGAATGTAATATCTACAACTACTTGATCTCCTTCTTCTTTGATATCCATCGCTTTCACCCATTTGTTTCTACTCGCGTTTCTCCAAATGTTACTTTCCTTTTGCATATGATTTCCAAAATCATTGTCAACCGGTGCTCTCCAGAAATTTGGTTTTGGAGCATCTTTTATTAACTCTTGTCCTTTATAAGTCCATTGTCCAATTTCCCCCCACTCACTAATCCATACCGTAGCATCTTTAGTTTCAATACCAATCCAGTTACCTTCTTTTTTCACCTTTGGTTTCCCCTCAGCTTTAGTCACTGCTTGGAAATATTGACCATTACCAATCATAAACTGATCATGTGCAATAGAATGACCTTTTGGAATCATTTCCGTAGCTTCTGTTGTTACAACATCAAAGTTTAAGAAATATTCTGTACCTACTTCAGGCTTTATTTCAGGAAGAACTACTTGAATTTCCTTTGTTTGATGCGGTGCTATATTAAGTGCTACTTCTCCTTCTTTGATGGCTTCACCATTTTTTAAAACAGTATAAGTCATCTTGTATTTCGACAGATTTGTAAAGTCAAATTCATTAGTAATTTTTACCTTACCTGCAGCAGCATCCACTACATTAAACTGTACATTTTGATGTACATATTTCACTTCATACAATCCTGGATGAGGTTTACGATCTGGATCAACCAATCCATTCAAGCAGAAATTTTCTTGGTTAGGATACATCTGTGAATTGAAATCTCCACCATATGCCCAGTACATATTTCCGTTTTCATCTTTTGTTTGAATACCTTGATCTACCCAATCCCAAATAAATCCACCTTGCATATGTGGTTTACTTCTTACAATATCCCAAATCTCTTTGAAATTACCATTAGAATTCCCCATTGCATGAGAGTATTCACACATGATATAAGGACGTGTTTTATCTGTTGCATCTGCATACGCTTGAATCTGTTTCATCGGAGGATACATTGGACAGACTACATCCGTATCTCTTTTTTCTCCAGCTTGCTCAAATTGTACAGGTCGAGAAGCGTCTCTTTCTTTTAACCAATCGTAGATTTTGAAAAATGTTTCACCATTTCCACATTCGTTGCCCATTGACCATAAAATCACAGAAGGATGGTTTTTATCACGCTCTACCATAGATTTTACTCTATCAAAATGTGCTTCATACCAATCCGCATTGTAGGCAGTATGTCTTGCAGTATCAAAAGTTCCCTGATGTTCTGCACCTAATCCATGTGCTTCTATATTAGCTTCATCTACTAAATACAATCCATATTTATCAGCCAAGTCATACCAACGCGTATCATTTGGATAATGGCTTAAACGGACTGCATTAATATTATTTTGCTTCATCACTTCGATGTCTTTCAACATCATGTCTAAAGTATTGGCATGTCCTCTTGTTGGATGATGTTCGTGTAAATTGACTCCTTTCACCAATACAGGAACTCCATTGATATGTAATTGAGCATTTTTAATCTCTACTTTTCTAAAACCTACTTTTGAAGATGTAGAAGAGATTACATTTCCTTTGTTATCTTTTTGAGAAAGGACCATTGTGTATAAATAAGGGTCTTCTGCACTCCAACGGTTTACCTTATTTATTTTTCCTATAAACGGCACATTCTTGCCCTCACCTTTGTTTATAGATACAGTCGCTTTTTTGAGCAATACTCTTTTCATGTTTGCATCAAATAATGCAACTTCTACTGCTCCAGTAAAATTCTTTTGGTCTTTGTTTTTAACCGCAACATCTAGATTAAATACTCCATTTTTATAAGACTTATCTAGTGATGCTTTTACTTCAAAATCTTGAATTTGCGTTTTTGGCGTGGCATATAAATAAACTTCTCTATCAATTCCACTAATTCTCCAGAAATCTTGATCTTCAATGTAAGAACCGTCTGACCAACGATACACTTCTACTGCTATTTGGTTTTCACCTTCTTGAAGATATTGAGAAATTTCAAATTCGGCAGGTGTTTTTGATCCTTGAGAATAGCCTACTTTTTGTCCATTTACCCAAAGGTACATGGCTGATCTCACCCCTGCGAAATGAACATAAACTGTTTTATCTTCGAAAGTTGAAGGCAGTGTAAATGTTCTTTTGTATGAACCTACAGGGTTATCATTATGCGGAATATGTGGAGGATTTACAGGAACAAAAGGATATTCTACATTGGTGTAGATTGGAGTACCAAATCCTTGTAATTCCCAGTTAGAAGGAACATCAATATCAGCCCATTCTTGAACATCATAGTCCGTTTTATAAAAATCCAACGGTCTATCTATAGGTTTCTTTACCCAATTAAACTTCCAAGTTCCATTTAAAGATAATACACTCTCATTTACAGCTTTATTGTTTTCAAAAGCCTGTGTTTCAGAAGAAAAAAGCGTAAAGGTTGCATGGGCTTCTTCTTTGTTTTCTCCAATCATTTTAGGGTTTTCCCAATCATTTACTGATTGAGCATTGATCCCAAATGAAGCAGCTAACAACAAGCCTAATAATATATTTTTTTTCATTTGTCTTTTACTATGAAATTAGGTTGAATGTCGATAGTTAAGTGTGAATAGTTTGAAAAACCACAGTGGTTTAAGTTAGCTACATTCAAAAACTACTTATGGTTTTTCATTGTAACTATTCACTTAATAACTACTTTGTAATGCTAGTAAATTAGTCCTAGTAACCAGGATTTTGTTCTACTGCTCCATTAGACAAATCAATTTGTCGTTGTGGAATTGGGAATACTGTATGTATCAAAGGATTGAATAAATCACCCTTGTAATTTCTATCTCCATTTGAGTTTATAATGCCATCGTAGTCATTGTTAAGATTCACATTATAATCTACAAAGTTTGCTAATGCTTGTTCTAGGTCACCCCATCTTTTTAGGTCATAAAAACGCTCACCTTCCATGGCTAACTCCAAACGACGTTCTAATTTGATAGCATCATATAAAGCTTGACCTGAACCTTGGATATCTCTTGATGGATCGTTCCAAGCACGTTGACGAACTTGATTGACATAAAGTAATGCCTTTCCTTCATTACCTGTTTTGTATGCGGCTTCAGCTGCCATTAATAGAACATCTGCATAACGAATAATCTTATAATGGAAAGCATCTTGACGCCATTCACCTAAACGAAGTGTTGGGTTATAAAATGCTTTTCTATTGATTCTTCCTGAAGTATTTGAAAAATCAGTATCACTACTTTCAAAAGCATTATATGGATATCCATTTGGATCTGGATTTCCTTGAAGATCTATCAATTCATTGTGTCTAATTATCGTAAACGGTCTACGAGGATCTTCAGCTCCATCAGATGTTGTATATGCTAGATCCAAATGGCTTGAAGGAGTGTTATACCCCCACCCATATGCATAAGTAGATTCTTGAGCTCCTGAAAAATTATTATTATTTCTTGAACCATGCCATAATGGAATACCTGAACCTGTTGTTGCGATAGTACTATTTGATACGGCAATTTCAAAAACTGACTCTAATGAATTTGGTGTATTTCCATCCCAAAGATCTATCAATGACATCAATCCATATTCATTACTATTGATTACATTTTCTGACATTGTTAAAGCATTAGCCCAATCTTCTTGATATAGATACACTTTTGCTAATAATGCTTGGGCTGTACCTTTTGTTATTCTGCCCCCTTGATCACCTGCTTGTTGGCTTCTTACTGGAAGGTCTTCAATAGCACTTAATAAATCAGCTGCTACAAAATCCCATGATTCAGCTTCAGTACTTCTACCTCGAGTAAGATCTTCCTCTAATTCTACTCCTGTAGTTTCATGATCCATAATTATCACTCCACCAAAGCTTCTTATCAAATTAAAATAATGGAATGCTCTTAACACTTTTGCTTCCGCAATAATTTGCTTTTTATTTGCCTCTTCAGGAATTAAAGCGGTCTCTGTTCTATTAATTACAACATTTGCACTGAAAATTGCCTTATAGCTGAAGTTCCAAAAATATTGTAAATAACCATTTAATGAGTTTAATCTAAATTCTGAAATTAAGACATACTCTGGAACATCATTTTCATAACCTACAAACGAGTTGTCAGAACAAACATCTCCATAGGTTCTATGTGGATCTTGAAACCACCAATCGTCTCCTTGCAACCAGAAATATGCACCCATCAATCCTTGAGTAGCCTCTTTTTCATTTTGATAAAAAGTATCTGGCGTCAATACACCTTGAGGAGGGTTATCTAAAAAATCTGAACATGACATTCCTCCCAAGAAGATTGCTAATAATAAATATATTGAATTAAGTCTTTTCATGACGTTAAGTAATTTTCTTTAATTAAAATGAAACGTTTATACCACCTAAGATTGTTCTTGGTGTTGGATAAACACCCCAATCGATACCTCTTTGGAAGATACCATATGAACCACCACTTAAGTCAACATCTGGACCTTTGTAGTTTGATAATGTGAATAGATTTTGACCTGAAACAAAGATTCTTAACCTATCAATTCCTTGGAAATTATTGACAGTATAACCTAATTGAATATTTTGAAGTCTTACAAATGAACCGTCTTCAATATATTGTTGTGAGAAGTTATTAAAGTTGTTGATATAACCATCTGAACCTAATCTTGGGTAATCATTTGTAGATCCTTCACCACTCCATGCTCTATCTACTGCACCCTCTAAGAAGTTTGATTCACCTAATGCTCCAGAGTAAGTATACCATCCTAAGCCATTCACAATATCATTACCGTAAGTACCTTGGAATGTAGCTGAGAAATCCCAGTTTTTATAGGTAGCATTTAAAGTTAAACCATAAACTAAATCTGGAGTTGGATCACCAATATACGTTCTATCTTCAGGAGTAATTTGACCATCTCCATTTAAGTCTGCATACTTCACATCACCGGGCTTTGCTGTTGGTTGAATTAAAGTACCATCATTTAGTGAGTGAGAATTAATTTCTTTTTGATTTTGGAAAATACCCAACATATCATAGCCAAAGAATGCACCTACAACACCACCTTCTTCAGTTCTTGTGATATAGTTACCTGATATTCTGTCATCATATCCAGCTTGAATAAAGTCTCCTTCATTTGCAAATTTATCAACTGTAGTATTTACATGAGATACGTTTGCTGAGATACCTAATGACCAATCTGATTTTTGTAAGTTATATGTGATTGTTGCATCCCATCCATTTGTAGAAATGTTACCGATATTAGACCATACCGATCCATCATATCTATCAGCATATCTGTCAGGTTCTGGATAACCTAAATGAGCAGGTACTGAACGAAGTAACAACATATCAGATGTGTAACGATCAAAATAATCAAATGTTAATGTAAACTTATCATTTAAAAATCCTAAATCAATACCAATGTTAGCATCTCTAACTGTTTCCCAAACTAAATCATTATTACCAATTTGACCGATTTCAAAACCTGGAGCCATTTGTGCATTACCATCAGGACTTACAGCATAATCAGCTCTACGTAATGTTGACATTGTTGCACCATTAGGAATATCTTGGTTACCAATAAGTCCCCAACCTCCTCTAATTTTTAATAAACTCAACCATTCTGAGTCTTTCAAGAAGTTTTCATTTGAAATAGTCCATCCAGCAGATAGAGAAGGGAAGTTACCCCAACGATTTTCAGCACTGAAGTTTGATGAACCATCACGTCTAAAATTGGCAGTTAAGAAATACTTATCTCCATATGAATAAGAGAAACGACCAAAGAAAGAAGCTAATGAATAGGGATCATAATTACCATCAATATTAAATCCATCTACCGTTGCTGAAGGTTGTCTTAAATCAGGGTGGTTATTTGGAATATTTTGACCCGAAGCCCATAAACGTGTATCAGAGTAGCTTTCTACAGAACTACCTAATAACACTGTGAAATTGTGACGTCCTATTGCCTTTGAATAGTTAATTGTATTAAACCAAGAGTAGTTCTTTCTAACATTGTGTGATCTACTAATAGAAATAATATTGTTAAAATCATTTGGTCCAACAGTATATTCAGGAGAAAAGCTATTTTCTTCCCAAAGGCTACTGTAATAGGTTAATTGTGTTTTAAATGTTAAGCCATCAATTGCTTCGTATGACAATGCTGTATTTGAGAATATTTTTGATTCCTTTGTTTGATAAAAGTTTCTAGCAATCTGTGCTGCAATATTCCCAGTTAATCTTGTAGAAGGTTCAGCAAAAATACTGAATTCATTCAACCCCTGACGTTGGTCAATTGGTTTATAAATAGCATCTGTAGGTAATGAACGTTGTGCTGTCCATAAAGCATCACCAATACCTTGATCATTTGTTGATGGTGTAAATGTAACAGTCTGCTCTAATGTTAAACGATCAGTTAAATCAATATCCAATCCTAAACGACCAGTAAATCTTTCAAAATTTGCACCTTTAAAAATCCCTTCTTGTTGGAAATAGTTACCACTAAAGTTGTAACGAATTTTTTCCGTACCACCTGTAATGCTAATATTATAATCTTGCATTAACGCATTAGGATTACTTACCTCTCCTACCCAGTTTGAGTTAGGACCACTTAATAGCTCTTCAGAAGGTTGAAAACCTTCACCTCGAATAGCTGATAATCCTCTTAAATATTCGTCTTTGCCAGCTGCTCTTGGATCCTTTGCTAAATTTTGAACACCAACTTGAGCATCAAAAGAAACAGTAAGCTTACCTTGCTCACCTTTAATTGTGTTGATGATAATTACACCATTTGACCCTCTAGCACCATATATTGAAGCGGATGATGCGTCTTTAAGTACTTGAACACTTTCAATATCTTTTGGTGATAAGAAAGTAATATCTTCAACAATTGCATTATCTACCACATATAATGGTGAGTTGTTATTGACTGTACTTAACCCACGAATTAATACAGTTGGTGAACCACCAGGTGTCGTTCCTGAATTAGAAACTTGAACACCACTAACTCTACCTTGTAAAGAAGTGGCAATATCACCAGTAGAAATCTTACGTAAATCATCTCCTTCTGCTGTCGAAATAGCTGAAGTAATTTCACTTTTCTTTTGTGTACCATAACCCACAACTACAATTTCATCTAATTGTGCTGCATCTTCTTCCAAACTAATTGAAATCGTGCTTTGTGATGCTACAGCCACTTCTCTTTGTCTAAAACCAATGTATGAAAAAACAAGAGTTTCTCCTTCCTTAGTTGAGATTGAATATTTTCCTTCAAAATTTGTTGTGGTCCCTTTTGTTGACCCCTTTATCATCACTGTTACACCAATCAAAGGCTCGTCATCAAAGGATGTTATTGTTCCTGATATTTGTCTTTCTTGTGCCCAAGAAAAAGACATCATAAACAGTGTTATTAGTAATAAAAAATATTTTTTCATATTGTAAATCAGATATGATTGATTGCTTAAGAGAAAGCCCGGGTGGAAAACCACCCGAGATTAAAAAATTAAATTATTGTACGTCTGTTTTTTGAACCCTTACTGTATTATTATTTGTGTTGACAGTAATTGTATATTCGCCTGATAAATAGTAGTATACTATAAAGTCACTATCATCAATATTTTCTGCACTTAAATCTTCTTGAGTTGCTGTTAATGTATAAGTCACATCATCTCCTCCATTTACCCATGGAAGACCAAAATCTGCCCAAATTTGATCATCTGATGCGGTTGTAACACCATAGTTTACAGGACCATAATTACCATCATTTTGACCAACAAACTTGAAGAATACTCCATAATCTTGTTCCAAGTCATAATCGTCAGCAAATGTTGTTGTGATTGAATATTCTCCATCAACTCCCGTTGGAGTCATCATAGTCCCCTTTGAAGGATCATACCATGAAGCATCATCAATTCCAATACCTGATCCAATGATATATAAATTAGTTGGCTCTACGACTTCTGGAGTTTTTTCAACGCGAACAGTCATATTGTTTGTATTGACAGTGATAGTATATTCACCTGATAAATAGTAGTATACTATAAAGTCACTATCATCAATATTTTCTGCACTTAAATCTTCTTGAGTTGCTGTTAATGTATAAGTCACATCATCTCCTCCATTTACCCATGGAAGACCAAAGTCTGCCCAAATTTGATCATCTGATGCGGTTGTAACACCATAGTTTACAGGACCATAATTACCATCATTTTGACCAACAAACTTGAAGAACACTCCATAATCTTGTTCCAAGTCATAATCGTCAGCAAATGTTGTTGTGATTGAATATTCTCCATCAACTCCCGTTGGAGTCATCATAGTCCCCTTTGAAGGATCATACCATGAAGCATCATCAATTCCAATACCTGATCCAATGATATATAAATTAGTTGGCTCTACGGCAGCAGTAGTTTCAACAACTTTAACTGTTTGATCATTTGCATTGACTGTAATTTTATATTCACCTGGCTTATTATAATAATAAACATAGCTCTGTAAATCATCAATATTGTCTGAAGAAAGATTCGCAATTGGAGCAGTTAATGCAAAAGTCTCATTATCTGAAGGGTCATTGCTACCAGAAACACCATAGTTTATTGGGTTAAAACCTGTATTCTGACCTACAAAAGTGAAATAAACTCCCCAATCATCTTCTGACAAATCATTAAAGTTTAAAGTAGTTTCAAAAACACCATCACTTACTTTTGTCATCTCCAAACCTAAAGATGGATCATACCAAGAATCATCTGACAATTCTTGTGTACCTCCAGCAAGAATGTAAAGGTTTTCAGCAATAGGGAATACAGGTGCTTCACCTACTAATTCAGCCTTAAATGTTAATTCGTTTAGGTTAAATGTAATATCATATGTCCCTGCTTTATCAAAAACAAAAGAACCTGGATCTAGTACTTCTTCTTCACCAGCTACGACAACCATATCAGTTCCAACAACTACAGAAGTGTTTTCAGCAGGACCATAATTACCTGGCCACCAATCTCTTTGTGAAATGAATTTCATTTCTGCACCAGCATTAATTTTTACTGCTGTAAATTTATATACTCCATCTGTAAGCGTTTCCATTGGCGTTGCAGCAGCAGGACTCCAATTATTTTCTGGGTAATCTGCATAACCTGCTCCTACAAAGTACATATCAGCTTGTGGTACATTATCAGCATCACCTATTCTTAAAACATGAACTGTCATGTTTTCAGTATCTAATGTGATTTCATATTTCCCAGGCTTATAATAGTAAACAATGAAATCGCTATCATCGATATTTTCGGCATTTAAATCTGATTGTGGTCCTGTAACTTGGTATGTTGCATCTTCAGCACCCTCTACCCATGGAGCACCCCACTCTGAACTAACTTGATCTCCAGGTAGAACTCCAAAGTTCACTGGTACATAGTCATTTCTTTGACCTAAAAATTTAAAATAAACGCCATAATCACCACCTGCATCATTTACAAAATTAGCGGTTACTTTAAAGACACCAGGAATATCTGTCAAGTCCATTTTTGTTGCAGAAGAAGGATCATACCATGAATTATCGTCATATCCAATACCTGAACCAATAATATACATTTCTTGGTATGTCAATTCTTCAACAGTAACAGATTGTATTTCTGTAGTTCTATTACCTCCAATACTTGTTGCTGTAATTGTAATATCTCCTGATGGAGCATCTGCTGGGACTTTAAAAGAATAGTCCACATCATATTCGGTTGGCATTGTTTCAGATAAGTCAATTACCTTATCTAAATCCCAATCTAGTTGAGTAATTTGAATAGATTGAATTCCTAATTCATGGGTTACTCTTGCCTGTATCTGATAGTTAAGTCCAGCATACACTTCTGCTGTTGTTTCTAATTCAACTATCGGATTAGTTGGGTCATTAACGTCATCTTCTTTACATGATTGAAAAAAGATGCCTATCATTAAAAAAAATAATAAGTAGAGTTTAGTCTTCATAATAGTACAATAATTTAACTCAGTGTTTCATTTCGTGTCTATTTTACACTACAAATATGAAGAGAGTCATAAAAAAAAGGGGCGTATAATTTTTTTTAAAGGAGGGGCAAATCAGATTAAATGTAAATAAACTTAAATAAATAAAGGGTTAAATCATTTCAAACCCCCATAAATAAATATAATTAAAACTGATAATCAGAATATTACATACATCTTAATGAAAATTATATCACCATGTTAAAAAAATGTTATGTTTAGTATTATTTTTACATAACTAGATTAAAAAAAAGCTTTCTGTCCATCTAAATTCTCAAAATGACACAAAAAAAACTAATTTTACTACTCCTTTTTCCCTTTTTATCTTACAATTTTTTATTTGCTCAGTCCATAATAAACTTCACTACTCAAGATGGTTTATCACATAATACAATCTATCATATTGAAGAAGATGAATACGGTTTCCTATGGATGGCAACTGAAAGTGGACTCAGTGTATTTGATGGAAAAAACTTTAACAATGTCCAATCTACTTTCAGAGATAGTATCCCATCTTTATTTATTACGTCACTATTAGTAGAAAAAAACAAACAAATATGGGTAGGCTCTACGAAAGGCCTGAGAATTATTAATCAAGAACAGCAAAGCATTAATAACCCTGTTGATGAACTATCCAATAAAGTCATATCTTCGATTACATCTTTATCAAATGGATCACATCTAATCGCCGTAAATAGTTTTGGACTTTATTTAGTTGATCAAAATTATAAAATAATAAATCATTGGTATAAAGGAAGTTATAATTACCCTTTATCTTCAAATAATATAGAAACTGTTCTAGTTGATAAGGTTTCAGGTTTAGCATGGATAGGTAATAAGGACACAGGTATTGACATTATCAATTTATCAAATAATTATGTAACTACTTACCCAATAGGAAGAGGTCATAATATGGTACCTTCTTCTAGAGTATATACAATTACACAGGATAACCAAAACAATATTTGGATTGGTACGTCGAAAGGTTTAGCTAAATATGACGCGAGTTCTAAATCAATTTTTAGTATTCACCAACGAGCTTTTTTTAATTCTACAGTTCTGTCTTTAAAAGCAGATCAAGAAGGTAATATTTGGGTCGGTACAGAGTTAAATGGATTATGGAAAATTGACAATGAAAATCAACTCTCTAGAATAGAATTAGATAAAAAAATTAAAAATCAATCTATTCGTGATATTTACATCGATAAACACCAAAACATTTGGATAGGTACGCAAAGACGAGGCATATACTTAATACCAAAAGAAACAAAATCTTTTAAAACTTTAAATACAAAAGAATTAGACTCTGAAATTATTTGGGGTTTAACAATAGATCATAGTAATAATATTTGGTTGGGAACAGATGGCGATGGAATTATTAAATATAATTTAGAAGACAAGAATACCGAATTCTATAATAGTAGTTCTGATAGTTTAAAATTATCCAATAATAATATTCTTACTGCATTTACAGATATTGATGGTCAAATATGGTTAGGTACCTACGATGGAGGCTTAAATAAATATGACCCGAAATCGAATCAATTTTTTATTTATGATCAACAAAATGGCTTACTTAAAAATGATGTTCGATCAATTAACCAAACTGATGATAAGAAAGTTTGGGTTGGTACTAATAGAGGTGGTCTACATTATATTGATGAAAAAGATAACGTTGCTATTTCCATAGATCAAACAAGAAATATGGATATTCGATCAATTGCTGTAAAAGAAAATTCGCTTTGGCTTGGCACTTACGGTGACGGAGGAATTTTTATTTATAATCCTTCAAAAAATAAATTAGCAAAAATTAACCTTCCTATAGAGATAGAAATCACTTTTGATTTATTCTTTGATCAACAAGCAGACATTCTTTGGATTGCTACATATGATAAAGGATTATTGGCTTATCATTACAAAAAGCATGAATTAGAGGAGTTTCACAACTACCCTGAATTATCGAATAATATCATTCATGCTGTTCAACAAGACTTTAACGGTTCTTTGTGGCTAACCACAAATTCAGGAATTGTATCATTTAATTACAATACAAAAGTAGTCACTAAATACAATGTCGCAGAAGGCGTTCAACCGAATGACTTTATGGATGGTTCAAGAGCAATTGATAAAGATGGCGTCATCTACTTTGGAGGTGCTGGAGGTTTAAATTATTTTGATCCTAATGCCATCAAACCAAGTTCTGAATCTCCAAATGTAGTCATTACTCAACTTGAAGTTTTCAATAAAAAAATTAAACCAAATGATGCAACTCAGCTATTAGAAAAAAATATATCTGATACTAAATCAATTACTTTTGACCATCATCAGAAACAGTTTTCTATCCATTTTCAAGGAATTGACCTCAATGATGCGGAAGAAATTCAATACAAATATTTTATGAAGGGCTTGGATAGAGATTGGAACTTAATTGGTAAAAACAACGCCGTCAATTACAGTAATCTATCTCCAGGAAAGTATTCATTTATGGTTTCTGCAAAAAACTTTGGAGGTCCATGGAGTACTCCAACTGTTTTAGAAATAAAAATACAACCCCCATTTTGGGCAACTTGGTGGGCAAATCTTTTCTACTTAGGTATTTTCATTGGTATCATTCTCTACTGGAGAAATTTCACGAATAAAAGAGCACAATTCAATGCAAAACTTCAATTACAAGAGAAGCAAACATTGATGCATAAAGAAAACAAACAGGTTTATGAAGATATTATTGATGAATTAACCACTCCTATTAATCAGGTTTTAATGCCTTTGGAAAATATGATTCATAATAATGCAGACACTTCTCCCAGTCTTCGACGTCAACTGCAGACATTGTATTTTAATGCTTCTAAAATTCATAATATCATTCGTTTTATCTTAGGAAATAAAAAGAGAGAAAACGAAGATTTTAAATTAGAAGTATATCAATATAACTTTAAAACGTTTATCGATAATTTTAAAGAATCTTTCGCTCTACAAGCATCTCAGCTAGGTATTACTATTGAATCACAGTTAAAAGGAAATAATACAACAGGCTGGTTTGATATTGAAAAAATAGAAACTGTTTTACATTTTATTTTTCTTACTGTATTTCAAAATGCACAATCAGGTAACCAAATAATGATCTCCGTTGATACACAAGGAGACGCTGAATTTTCAACAGCGAATATCACAATTTACCTACTCTCCATGGAGGGTAAAAAGTTGATTATCGATTTTCAAAAAAGGAAAACTGCACAAATTGGTATTCCGATGAGTGATTGGTATTTACAAAAACACAAAGGGCATTTATCTCTTCCAAGTGAACATGACCAAAGTATTAGCTTATCTATCCCCATCAATAAAAGTGCTTATTCTTCTGAAGAAATTAAACTTGATGATGATGAGTATAATCCATATTACTTAAACAATGAGCTTTTAAATATTGAAAAAGAAGACATTCAAGAAAAGAAATTAGATTACAAAATTGCCATTTTGGATGACAATAAAGAATCCATCGCGTTCCTATCCAATGTCTTAAGTGAATATCAAATCACTACTTTTAATAATTCCATGGAGTTCTTCCAATACATTACTAAAAATGTAGTTGATTTATTATTGATTGATAATACCTTAAAAGAAGGTAGTGGTATTGATATCATTAAAAGAGTCAAAAAAGATGGAAAACTGGCAATTATTCCAAGTATTTTACTGGAATCGAATTTCACTGAAAAAAATAAAGTAAATGGGTTAATGGCTGGTGCAGATTTGTGTATCTCTAAGCCTTTCCACATTTCAGTGCTTAAAACCCATGTACAAAATCTAATTCACTCTCGTCAATATTTCAAGAGTATATATAGAAATGAAATCCTAACGAATACGAAGGAAGTCATTCCAATGAATGAAGATGAACAATTGATTGCTAAGATTAAGGAATTGATAGATGATAACATGTCTAACCCTGATTTTAATGTACAAAGTATTCAGGAAGAAATAGGAATAAGTCAATCGGCATTATATAAGAAAGTGAAGCAACAAACGGGTAAATCGTCGACAGAATTTTTAAGGGATATTCGTCTAAAATATGCAGCTGAATTACTTAAAAAGAGTAATTTACCTGTTTCAGAGATAATGTTGAAAGTAGGTTTTCTTGATCCAAAATATTTTAGAACAAGTTTTAAAAAGAAATTTGAAGTAACTCCTTCACAATATAGGAAGGAAATCCCTGAAAAGATATAATCAAAAAAGCCATAAATGATCCTCTTCATTTATGGCTTTTTCTATATATCATATACTGAAACATTGACTTCTCCTAAAATACAAACCCCCTCTAGTATTAAATGACAATTCACTTTTTCATACTTCACTGGTTTGAAATCATCTTGATTCCCTGTAAACACCTTAGAGATCTTTCGCTTTAATGATTTACTTTTAAAATAGTGATTATATTCTCCTAATATTCGTCGAGTTCGATCTTCTACAATAGTTCCTGGAGCAACTTTTATATTAACTTCACCCACTATTTTGGTAAGCCTAAGCCGTATTACAGCCCCTTCCAAACATTTATTTCTCAAATCAATAGATGACTCACCAATTACGGTTACAATTTCAAAATCAGATTTTGAATGTTGAAGATTTTCATCCTTAAAATTTATTCTCTGCTCTCCTAAAATTGTAAAAATCCTAGATGGAGATTTTGCCACATCATTGATAAACAGCTTTTTACTTCCCAATACATTTAACGATAATTTGTCATAATTTTGAGGTGCAACTTTATTTGGGTCAACAATATTTTCTGAAGATGTAGTAGAGACCTGTTTCGAGTAGTGCTCAGGAAAGTCAGATAATACTCCTTCTAGTTTTTCAACCGAATCTGCTTGCATTACCATATCCAATCTATTCTCATAATCATGAGGATCTAAATTTCCTTCTGTAAATGCTTTTTCTAATATGTCTAGTGTTTGTTTTCTTTTTTTGGGTAAACCAAATTGAGAGACGTGTTTCATGCTAATTTATCTTTTTGACCTATAGTAAGCCTAAATTAACAAAAAAAACCTATTGAGGAAAACTCAATAGGCTCGATAGAAGTATTTTATATGTCTTTATTGGTTAAGGTAATATCTATATCGAAACTGCTAAAGCGACTACAAATCCCATCGCGATAACTACGGTTGCTATTGTAAAGTTTCTCATGTTTATTGTGTTTATATATGGTTAAAATATATCTCTTTGTTTGATATATCAAATGTATATTTTACTCTTATTATTACCAAACTTTTATTAAAGTATTTTTTACACTTATAAAAACCGTTTTTATTATTTTTTCAATATGAAGGTATCTTTTTTTAATTTTCAAAAAAATGATCTATTGAAAATTTTAAAATTGCATTTAAATAAGTGTATTTAATACAGAAAAAATAATTTTAAAAAAGTTGAACCTTTGGGAACTTTTTTTGGAAAACAACCTCATTCTAATTGATTTCTTCCCTTTTCTTTTTGTGTTAATAGGAAAAAGTCGGAAATTATATTTCAATATTTGAGTGGACTTAAATTTTACACTCTTAACTATCAAATTACACCCTTTGTAATATTTAATTTATTTGACTTCACTAATACTATATGAATAAAAAAGCAATTGTCCCGTTTGGTAAAACTAACCTTTATGTATCAAGAGTAGGACTTGGTTTAGCAGCTTTAGGCAGACCTGGCTATATCAATTTAGGACATGGAAATGACCTAAATAAAAACTATGATGTAGCAATAATGCAGGAAAATGCATCTAAGGTTATGGATTGTGCCATAGAGAATGGTATCCGTTATTTTGATACAGCAAGAAGTTATGGTAAAGGAGAACAATTTCTTAAACATTGGATTGACCAACAAGAAGATACTTCTGATATCGTTATTGGCTCAAAATGGGGTTATGAATACACAGCTGAATGGAATGTACATGCAGAACATCACGAAGTAAAAAGTCATAACCTTTCTTTACTCAAAAAACAATGGATGGAGAGTATTGGTCAATTAGAAGAACATCTTAATATATATCATATACATTCTGCTACTTTGGAGAGTGGTGTTTTGGACAATGAAGAAGTTCTCGAACAATTATGGGAAATTAAATCGCTAGGTATTGTAGTTGGGCTTTCATTAAGTGGAGAAAAACAAAGTGAAACTTTAGAGAAGGCATTATCTATTCAAAAAGAAGGACAACACCTCTTCCAGTCTGTGCAAGCGACTTACAATATCTTAGAGAGATCCGCTCAAAAGATGTTGGAAGAAGCGGCCTATCAAGGATGGGGAGTAATCATCAAAGAAGTTGTAGCAAATGGTCGTTTAACATCAAGAAATGAGGAAAAAGATTTTGCAGCACACAAACAAGTATTGCAATCTTTAGCATTAAAATATGAAGCTGGAATAGATGCTATCGCAATGGCATTTGTCCTGTCACAACCATGGGTTTCTGTGGCATTAAGTGGTGCTTCTACTTCTGGAATGCTTCTTGAAAATTTAAAAGGAGCAGATATCCAATTAGATTTACTGGATCTTCAAATGTTAGACAATATACAAGAAGAAAGTGAAGTTTATTGGCAAAAAAGAAAAGAACTCGATTGGAATTAATACTTAAAGCTCTAACTTTACATATATTTAATAATCCAGAATTACCAGCAATCAAAAAAATTAAATACATCAGAACTTAATATTTATTTTATATATAGTTATTTATTCATAGTAACATAGCATAGATTAACTTTAATCTATACTGACTCAACAATCATTTTATGAGAAAATTACTCTTATTCCTGGCCCTTTTCTCAATGGCATTGATATCTAATGCACAAAAGAAAAGTAAAGACAAGATCAAAAAGCCTAATATCCTAGTAATCTGGGGTGACGATATTGGATGGGCAAATATCAGTAAATACAATCACGGTATGATGGGATACCAAACACCTAATATTGACCGTATTGCCAATGAAGGTGCTATGTTTACCGATTGGTATGCACAACAATCTTGTACAGCCGGACGTGCTGCTTTCATTTTAGGGCAACATCCATTCAGAACAGGGTTATTGACTATCGGTATGCCAGGCTCTAAACAAGGTATCCAAGCAAATCAACCCACTATTGCTGAATTATTAAAACCACTAGGGTATACTTCTGGCCAATTTGGTAAAAATCACTTGGGAGATCAAGATGAACACTTACCAACAAATCATGGTTTTGATGAGTTCTTTGGTAACCTTTACCACTTAAATGCAGAAGAAGAACCCGAAACATACTACTACCCTAAAGATCCTGAATTCCACAAAAAATTCGGTCCTCGTGGTGTTATTCACTCTTATGCTGACGGTCGTATCTCCGATACAGGACCATTGACACGTAAAAGAATGGAAACTGTTGATGATGAATTCACACAAGCTGCTTTAGAGTTTATCGAAAAAGCTCATAAAGCTGGAAAACCTTTCTTTGTTTGGTTATCAGCAACAAGAATGCACGTTTGGACCCACTTAAAAGAAGAAAGTCGTGGTGTAACAGGCATTGGTCTATACCCTGACGGTATGGTAGAGCATGACAAAAACATCGGTATTGTATTAGCTAAATTGGAGGAACTTGGTATTATTGATAATACTATGATTATGTACTCTACGGACAATGGTGCGGAGAAATTCACATGGCCTGACGGTGGTTCTACGCCTTTTGCTGGTGAAAAAGGAACTACTTGGGAAGGTGGTTTCAGAGTACCATGTGCTATTCGTTGGCCAGGTGTCATCAAGCCTGGAACAGTAGATAACAACATCTACTCTCATGAAGATATGATGCCAACAATCTTAGCTGCTGCTGGCGTGACTGATGTAAAAGAAAAATTATTAACAGGATACAAAGTAGGTGATAAGAATTTCAAAGTTCACTTGGATGGATATAATCAAATGGACTTTTGGAAAGGTGACGTAAAAGTTGCTCCTCGTAATGAAATTTTCTACTTCGATGCTGCTGGAAACTTAAACGCTTTAAGATATAAAGACTGGAAATTACACTTTGCAATTATGGAAGGTGCAATTAATACAGCTTATAGAAAAACTCCATCATGGCCAATTTTAATCAATTTAAGAGCGGATCCATATGAGGTTTCTTACAAATCTGCTTTATATATTCGTTGGTTTGCAGACAACATGTGGACTTTCGTTCCTGCTCAAGCTTATACAGGTAAATTCCTTGCTACATTCAAAGAATTCCCACCTGTTAAAGGTTCTTCTTTAGGTATTGATAAAGTATTACAATCTTTACAAACAACACCAAAGAACTAAAAAACAGTCTATTAACTAGTATAATTTATTATACTTTTTGATATAAAAAAACATCTCATGTTATTCATTCTAATAGCATGAGATGTTTTTTATTGATTCTTCCTTAGTAATAAAGAACTTAAACTCTCAAAGTAATGTCTAGGGAAGTGGTTTGATATTTATAAATTTAACTTCACCTCAATGAATATTGCTATTATCGGAACAGGAAATGTAGGAGGTGCTTTAGCTTCAAATTTTGCCTACAAAGGACACTCTATCTATCTTGGTGTAAGAGACAGCAACAATTTTAAAGGGAAACAATTATTAGACAATCCAAATACAACTGCTCAATCTATTGCTGAAGCTGCAGATATAGCTGAAGTTATAATTGTAGCCACAGCTCCAGAACATACAGAATCTATTGTAAATGCAATTGGTAATACAAAAGGCAAAGTAATTATCGATGCAATGAATTTAATCATGACAAAACCTGACAGGTATAATAATTCATTTGATGCCTTCAAAGCTTTTGCTCCTGAAGCAGAAATAGTAAAATGTTTCAATACTACTGGTTTTGAGAATATGAAAGATCCTATTTATGATGGAAAAGGAATTGATATGTTTGTTGCCGGTAGCTCATCTAAAGGTAAAGAAATTGCTACTCAACTTGCCTTAGATGCAGGGTTTGAAAAATGTTATGATTTTGGAGGAGATGATAAAGTTGAACTTTTAGAAAAATTTGCTCTTTCATGGATAAATATTGCCATCATGCAGGGTGAAGGAAGAAATATGGCCTTTAAAATATTAAAAGATAAGCATGAAAGTAGCACTAATCACCGGAGGGCATAAAGGACTAGGATTTGGCTAGTGTAAAGTTCTTGGTCAAAAGGGATACACAATTATTGTTTCTTTTAGAAATAAAGATGATACATTTAATGCTTCTGAACTTTTAAGAAAAGAGAATATTGAATCCTTTCCGTTGTATTAGATGTAGCCTCTGAAACCAGTATTGCCAATGCAGCTGATTGGGTAAAAGAGACTTTTGGTCACCTTGATTTATTAATCAATAATGCCGGTATAAACCCCAAAGACTATAAAGACAAAGAACAAATGGCCAAAGCTTTTAAAATTGATCATTTGGACTTTAATGAAATGTAAAAAGTTTATCATGTGAATAGCTTAGCTCCATTAATTACGGTAAAACATTTTAAACCATTGTTATTAGAAACCTCAAACCCAAAAGTTATTAATGTATCTAGTTGGTTATCGAGTGTCACTAATATGAGTTTTGAAGGTCACTATGGATATGTTTCAAGTAAAAATCTACTAAATGTATTGACCAAAAGCTTAGCTATGGAGGTGAAAGACCAAGGGTTAATTACAGTTACTGTAAATCCGGGATGGGTTAAAACAGATATGGGAGGTGCTAAAGCTGAATTTACTCCTGAACAAGCAGTTGAAAATATCTATACCAATGTCATCAGTAAGATTGGGTATTAATGATTCAGGTAAGTTCTTTAATTATGATGGAAATATTCATCATTGGTAATCCTATTTTTCTTTCTCATAAATTCACAATTCAATTTAGAAGTTTATGAGAAAGTAATATTGATAAAATAACCAACCTTATCTTTTCCAGTATGGCTTAATGATTTTTCCTTCTTTATGACTTAATACCATCAAAATTATTGTTGCTACCAAACAAAATATAGTGGCTTGAATTGAACCTTCTGGGCCAAATCCACCTCCTGTAAACCATTCTGCACCTTCTATCTTAGATGAGATTAATGTTTTATTAACACCACCTCCTGAAACTCTTGCACTATAAATAGCCGATTGTGTAAAATTCCAAGCAAAATGTATAGCAATGGGTAACCATAAATTTCTTGTATAAATATAAGCTGCACCAAGTAACAGACCTGCCTGGATTGATAATCCTATAGCTGCAGAAATAGAACTATTGGGGTTAACGAGATGAAGACCTCCGAAAATAAAAGCAGAGATAATTAATGATATATAGCTACCCAATGATTCTTCAGGGATTCTAAATATTATACCTCTAAATACTATTTCTTCTGTTATTGCAGTCGTAAAACCCATAGTTAATGGAGGTATAATATAATAGATTGGATTAATTGATAAGACTGTATATCCCCCTTTTAGGTAAATCACTAAAATGGTTAATGATTGAAGGATAAAACCTAGTACAATCCCAATAATAATGTTTTATGTCTGCTTCTTTAGTGAAATTTCTTTTACCTCTCTTTTATCATAATACTGAAATATCAGTTTATAAGTAAATACTGATATAGTTGCCATTAGTATACCTGTTATCAAGTTTTTGATATCTTGATCAATAGTGAATAATACAAAAAATTCATTAATAATCATTTTACTAATCATATATACGATCACAAATAAAATGATTGTGAGAATAATTTTCACCAAAGGAAATTGAAGAAATGTAAGTTTGCTTTTAAGTGGTTTCATTTTAGTCATTCGTTAAATAGTTTGCCTTGAGGATTTAAAGTTAACACTAAATATTTAAGTATACTCCAACTTTTTATCTTCTGATTGATTTCCAATCACATTCCCTTTTGTTTTCTCAATAAATTTCACTCCATTATTCTTTTCATTTTGGGTCAATAAACTCACTGAAACATAGAGCACAAATGAGATAGATATACCAATAATTGCTTGCTCAACTGATGCTATTTCATAAAAAACAGGAAACTCAGCACCTAAAGCAACGGCAAAATTATAAGTAGAGAAGATCAAACCAAAAAGCATGGATGCCATTGCTCCTTTGCTGTTCCCTCTTTTCCATACAAAACCTAAAGTTAAAGGGATAACCACGCCTGTTGTTAAGTAATCAGAACCAATCCACGATACTTGTAAAATACTCTTGATATTTAATGCAATAGTTAATGTAACAATACTAGAAAGTACGGTCGTTATTTGCCCTAGTTGTACCATTTTTTTAGGCGTACAATCAGGTGTAATATACTTTTTACAAAGGTCTACTGTTAAGGCTAACGAACATGTGTTTAATAAAGAATCCATTGTTGACATCATCGCTGAACATAAGCCCAAAAACATGATAGCCGATATTAAAGGATTACTCACTTCACTAATCAAATGTGGGACTATGCCACCTTCTGGAATTGAATCATAAGCGACACTTGTAAACATCCCTGTAAATACTACCATTAGATATAATGGAATAAAAACTAAGAAGCTATAAAACATAACTTTTCGCGAAGATTTGATGTTTTTAGCGGCTGAAATTCTTTGCCAAACATTCGCTGAAATGACCCATGAAAAACCAAATGTAATGACATACGCTAACTGATCTGAAACACCATAAAAAAACGATGTATACCCTACTTGATCTCTAACAATTGCACTCTCTTTTACCGCATCCCATGACCCTGCTTTTATATAAGCCATGTAACATAATGCCACACTCGTGAATAAGAAAAATACAAACTGCAATAAATCAGTTAAAACTACTCCTCTAAAACCTCCTAGTGTAGCATAACTCAACACGATCAGTACACCTATAACTGCTCCTAATTCATAACTGATATCAAAATATGAACTAAAGAAATTTCCAACAACAATGACTTGTACGGAAGCGGCAATGATCATATAAATAATGGTAAAAACAGTCAACAATAAGGCGGATTGACTATTGTACCTTTCTTCCATTAATTGAGATTGAGAGATACTTCCAATATTCCGAATACCTTTGGCTAATAAGAACATCAGAAATGTAGAAAATAATACGGGCATTCCATAGATCCAAAATGAACTTAAGCCTAGTGAATAGGCCTGATCTACTAAGTCAACAGCAGACCCTCCCCCCCACCAAGAGGCAATAAAAGTAATTGCCAATAAGCTCGAAGGCAGCTTTCTTGATGCTAAAAAGTAATCTTCACTATTCTTACTTTTATTATATTTTAGACCAATACCAATAATACTCACAACATAGAGTACAAGGAAAAAGATCGTTAAGGCAGATTGACTCATAATGGAAGTTCGTCCGTTTAATTTTGCGAGGGTGTATAAATTAGTCTGCAAATATATCGAAACGATAAGTATATATAAACATTACTAATGTAAATTACTTTGAATGAAGATATTTCTCCAGTAAACCCAATATACCATAGATGTTAAGTCATTAGGCATCAATTGTAATTACAAAAACTGGAAGAGTCTCCCGACTTCGAAAAAAATATTATTTCAAATGTTTAAAAAAGGCAACTAAAATAGATGCCTTTTTAATACTAAAATTTAGTGTAAAACTTCATTTAATAATTATACTATCAAACTCATTTCATTTTTTAAAAAAGATAGTCAAAGAAGCTTTTTTCTTCACATAATCCCTCCCAAGGACCTGCATCAAAAACTTCTACATTCAATTCCTCTTTAATCATTTTTTTGGCTTTACAAGAAGAATCTCCTGTTCCACTGCAAACTATAATTGGTAAGTTTAAAGAGAATAATAGCTCTTTATCATCCATCAGTTTTTCTAGTGGCATTGAAATAGCTTCTTCAAGGTGAATATTATCAAACTCCTTTTTGGGGCGAACATCTATCAATGTCGCTCCTTCGTTAATTAGATTACAAAAATCATTTTTCTTCATTTCCTGTCATTCAAAGTTTATGTTGAGAAATTATTTAAACCTTACCGACTTTCATTTCTAATTTGAATAGGTATGAACGCTATTCATACCTGAGGACATATAATTTAGTCCAAACCAACAAATCATAAGTAAAAGAAAAGAAATACTGAGTGTAGTTAAATGTAATTTTTTATGTTTTGGTAAGTAATGTCTAATGTGTATATAGGCTAAATAACTCAACCATGTGATTAAAGCCCATGTCTCTTTTGGATCCCATGTCCAATAATGTCCCCATGCTTCTTTTGCCCACAATCCTCCAAATACTAATCCTAAAGTAAGAAAGCCAAAACCGATATAAACATAGTTGTCGGCAATGGATAATACATTGGTATCTTGTTTCTTTAGGTAGATATCATAAAGGCCTTTTAAAGCAACCAATGCTGATCCGCCTAGTAATGCGTATGAGAAAATATATACTATAACATGAGGCACAAACCAAGGGCTTTGTAGTGCTGGCATTAATGTTTTTTGATAGGTTTCTGGATGTATCAAATTAATGACTAGAAAGACAATTCCCATCATTAAACTATAAACTACAATCCAAGTATATTTCCACCTTTTATAAGCTATCAGACCAATAATAGGCATAAATAGGCTATACCATAATCTAGTTTCTCCTAATGTTCTTAGGGGTGCTCTATCTAATTCTATCCATAACTCCCCAATAAAAAAGGCAAAAATAATTACTCCTAACGTAGACAAACCAACAGCTATTTTCTTCGAATTCTCTTTAGGAGAAAAGAATAATCCTCCACTCACCAACCATAAGAATATGGAAGCAATTGATATATATGTAAAATAATCCCACATGTCTTAACTCTTTATTATTTTTTGTTCTTTGCCTTTCCAAATCAGGTAAATAGATCCCATAATCATCATCAATAACCCTATGTAAACTAAGGGCAACCATGGATCTTTAACTGCTTCTAAAACAGTATAATTAGACCATTTTCCTAATTTATCATTGTATCCATATTGGTAAATATCCCATCCTTTAATTGATAAGGGATGATTTACATCAATGGTATATTGCTCTTGTAGATTTTTATCAGTATAAACAATCACTTCTGAAGCGTAACGTTTAGGTTCTGGCTTTAAAAGAAGTAGTGCATATCTTTCATTTAAGAGTAATGTTTTTCTTGATTGAAAATTATTTCCTACGCTTATCCACCCTTTTTCATCAACTCCATTACCTGATACACTAATTTCTGCTGAAGCGGTAGCCTCCATTGTACTTGAAGGAAGAAACGCCCCTTTCTGAGTGATACTTTCTTGTAAATATTCTTTGACTTTTATCTTGAAATCTAATATCTGATATTCTTCATTTTTCTGGATTTCATGAATTGACTTTCCATCATCAATAATCTTACCTTCCACTTGATCATAAATTGCTATTTTGGCTGGGTAAACATCCATAGTAAATTTCTTCAATTCTAAGGCAAAAGGTAATGCAACCTCTTGATTGTTTTCATCTTGAGCTGTAAATACGATCTCATCATAAGGAATAATTATTTTCAACCTCTGTAAATCTGAAGCTCCTAACCCTCCTGCTAATAAGGCTAACCAAAGTCCAAAATGATTTAGGATAAAACCTACGTTAGTCACTTTAAATGGGAATGTTCTTTTTAAGGTCACATAGCCTAAAGCTGTTAGGAAAAAGAACATTAAAAGAAGAAAGGGTAAACTATTGGTTATTTGATTTAGACCTAAAATTTCAATAATTCCATCTGCTTCTTCAACTTGAGGGATAAAACCTAATAAGATTACATAAATCAGAACAAAGAAAATGGAAACTATAGATACAGGTACACTGTAAAACCACTTAATCAAAGCTGATTTTTTAAAGAAGAGATAGCTGATCAATAATAGATTGAAATAGATAACTCCAAAAATGAGGTTAGTTGGAAAGGATAATAATTGAAGTGAGGTATTTGGAAAAATATTTTGCAGTATCACACCTAGTATCAGCAATAGAAGTTGAACTCCTATTGCTGATTTATAATTTTCATATTGCTTTTCTGTAAGATTTAATAATTTTTTCATCTCTTAAAACCTAACTACACCCTCCTTGAATTTTCACTTTTTTCTTCACCCTAATCACAGGTTTTGCTTTCATTTTTAATGCAATTAATGGTAACTCAACTCTTGCTTTATTTCTAAATCTAAAATCGAATTCGTCTTGCATTGAAGCATCTTCTGAAAGTTGATAAGGTGTCATTATTTGAGCGTAAAAAGCATTGGAAGAACCATCTAAAATGTATAGATTTTTATAGTTCAATTTCTTCATAATATAATAGGCACTCTTAGCATCTGTTTCATTATCAGCATATAAAACCGTTATTCTTGATGGATCTTTAAACATTGTCTCATACTTACGGTCTTGAATTTCTGCTAACGGAATATTAAAAGCCGTAGGAATATTCTGTTTCGAAAACGCTTCTTTGGAACGTAAGTCAATGACATTCATAATGCTGTCCTGATCTTGCTTTAAAATTTTATAGGCTAACTTATCGTGCGTATAATATTGGATATCCAAAGTATTCAGTACCTTTTCATTTTGACTCTGATTCACCAAGCGATCTTGTTTGTCTGGCGTGAAGTTTACCCAAAGAGCAATGGTCATCAAAACTACTCCAAATGATGAATAAGCAAACTTTAACTTCGTTGTTTTTAATATTTTATCCTCTCTATCATTTACCTTATTCTCAATAAAATAAGTCATTACAAAAGCCGCTAAGGCGACAAAAGTAAGTAATACAGTAAAGGTTTCTTTAGCGACTCCAAGCACCTCAAATGCTGTTAGGCTTCCTAAATCCTTTGCTAAGTATAGTTCTTCATAATGAGGATAAAATTCACCGAAAAGGTAAATACCAATTGCACCTCCTATTACAAAAACCATAGCATCAATTCTACCCACTGCTGCACCAACAATACTAGTACCTGGACAGAATCCTCCGATTATAAAGCCTAAACCCATAATACCTCCACCAACCATGGCAGAGTATAAAAACGTAGGGTTAACATAGATCAAGCTTAAGTCTAACCAACCCAATTTAGCAAAAACCATCATCCCCAACATAGCAGTAACCCCTGCTGTGAAGAAGACTCTTAAAACTGTAAAATCGTAACCATAGAAAAGACCTGCCAACTTTTTTGTGGAGGAAAAACCTGCCTGTTCTAATACGAAGCCAAAACCAAAACCTACTAATAATGCAATGAGTAAGTTGAGGTCTGTATTTATTATTTCTGGAACTAATGGAGCTATCATTATTCTAGTATTTTTAAATCCAAAGTTTTCTAAATGAATAAGCTAAAAGGTAGGCTGCTCCAAAAATAAAGAGCATGGTAAGAATACCTCCTGCTGACATTACAGCCATTCCACTTAATGCAGAACCACTTGTACAACCTCTACCAAATTGAGAACCTATACCAAAAAAGGCTCCTCCTATTAAGGCTGCAATTAGCCTTGTTTTATTTGATATTTTTGGTCCTTTCTGAATCTCAAAGCGCATTCTGCCTGCTGCAATTCCTGAGAATAAGGCACCTATAATGACGCCTACGACTTCAAACACTAACCATGATTTTAAAGGACCTCCATCTTCATGTGCTTTGGCATATTTTGCATAGTAAGGTACTTCATTGTATTTCTCTGGAGAGACATTAGAGACCGTTTCCATCACTACACTTTTTACAGCACCACTTGCTCCTAATCCTCTACCACTTAAATAGATTGAACCAAGTAACACTAGCCCTAAGAGAATCCCTGCCAAATAAGGATTCATAAACTTATCTTGTTTCATTTTCTAGTTCTGTTTCTTTGTTATCTTCTTTTGTTTCCTCTTCAACCTCAATGTCTTCATACCCTGTAATCATCGCCTGAATGTTTTCAGTAAGTGTATGTCCTGTTGTGGTCATATATACATGGATAATTACAAATTGAATCAAGAGATAAGCACCTAGCGTGTGCCAAAAAGCTATACTTTCTAAAGAGAAGACTTCTATAGTATGAAGTTCTCCACCGTACATAAAACGGTATCCCATATACAACAGACCAGTAAATACCATTAATGGGATAAACACTAATTTGAGAGATAAATATGTAATTACTTGTAGTGGGTTCATCTTCTTCCTCACTGTTTTAGTGGTTGGATGAGGATGCCCATGAAATATCCCATATGTATAGTATTTCACTTGGTCTATTAGTTTCTTATAGGTAGGTACATACTGTTTCCATTCTCCAGTTGTAAAATGCCAGAAGATGGCAAAGACTATCAAAAAGAGAAGTAATACAGATGACCAATTATGTACTTTCACTGCATTCTCATATCCCAAAACTTTGTAAGAACCGTGAATTTCAAACCCTGTAAACATTAATAAAGTAATCAATAGGGCTTGCATCCAATGCCAAAACCTTTCGAATGATTTGTATATATACACTTGCTTTTTCATTGTATTACTTTTTAGATAATCTGAAATAAATTCTCAAAATAGCGTGAGCAGCCACGCCTAAAACTGATAAGATTAGGAGCCATTTTCCCATGTTATCAAGGTCTTCAGATCTATCTCTACCTGGTAAATAGAAGCCTCCCAATTGAGCTAATCGACCTTCTTCAGATCGTGTATGACATTCATTACAAGAAACTGTACTTTCTTTTGGCGATACTTGGTGGTTTAACGGCCAGTACATCTCTGTTTTAGCAAAGGTCACTTGTCCACTAAAAGGAAGGCCTAATTTCTTCTGTCCGATTTCTGATGCTTTCACCCAATCAAAATCAGTCCAATAGGCTCCTGAACCTTTTTCAGGATTATAAGTATAAGGTTGAATTAATAATTGGTTTACCGGGTCGTAAGGTTGTTTTGCCTTATGAATTTTCACTGGAATAATTTTTCCATCAGCATATGATCCATGTAAAGTATTGATTTGAATTGGTGATAATGTATCTGCTTTATCTCCAAATAGGTAATGACCTGCTGTACCGTTAAAGAAAACATAATCTGGTTTTACATTTTTCTCCCAAGTAAACGAACCTTTGATAGATAAGTAATCATGATTACCCATTTCATCCTCTGTATGATAAGGTTTACCATCTTTCAACTTACCAGCAGTAGACCAATCCCAAGTCATTTTTGTCGCGTTTTCTTTGGCATATGTTGGAATATGGCAAGTCTGACAAGCTACTTTCTCAGCATGACTATTTATGAGGTCGTCTGTATGTGCCACTGATGTATGACAATCTTCACAAGTAGCTCTATTTGTATTTTCAGAGGATAATGAATAGAGCTTCCCTTTGATATTATGGTTCTCAGTAGTGTGGCAATCCGTACATGATAAATCAATACCATCAGAAGCCATATGTACATCCACTTCTCTAGAACAATCTAATTGTGCAACTTCTAGATCACCATGTTTTACGTTGTTTCCTCCTCCAGAGAAGAAGTGACATGTACCACAATTTTGTTTGGTTGGGTGGCCAACACTTTGAGCTACTAAAGCCAAATCCACTTTTTCATTAGGTTTACCCCAACCACCGTTTTTAATATAATCATCCACACCATTATGACAGGCTAAGCAGTCTACATTCTTTTCGGTTGCAAAAAATTCATCATCTTTTTCATAACCATAACCCACATGACATTTTGCACAAGCCTGTTCATTACCTGTTGCTCCAATACAGAAGTTATTAATGATGTTTTTCTTTCCTAGATAAGTAACTCCTCTTCCTTCAATGTATTCCTCTCTTTCCCAATTCCAGTGGTTCGATTCCATAATTTCATGGTGTCTTTCTTGGTGACAAGAGATACATGCTGTAGTTACATCTTGTGGATTTTTGAAGTCTTGTTGAAGGATCTCAAATTTAGAATGATCTACAATTTTTTCTTTTTTGCTTGTTGTATATTTCTTTTTAAGTTCTGCTAGTTGTTTTTCAGTGTTAGATTGTTCTGGTTCATGCCAAAAAACATTAAAAACAACTACAAGAATAAAGTTTAGTAAAACAATTATGCCTATACTTTTTTTCATCACATGTAAAAATGTTCATATTTAATTATAAACAAATTTACATTCTTGGATAAGTCATTTTATTGATGCTTATCACCAAAATTCAGGATTGATATTACTAAAGTGTTGCGAGTACACTTGTAATGTAACAATTGTTACATTTTTACTTAAGAAGGATGGATTGTATATAAATTAAGTTTTTCTTTTACTCCTCTTATCTCTTTATTTCCTAAAAACAGAATTGGTTTACCTACTACATCCACATCACCAATAACTGATTCTGAAAAGATAATTTCCTGATCCAATTCTTTACAATAGTGTTGAATTCTTGACGTCACATTTATGGCTTCTCCATGGAAACTTACCTCCTTTTTATACTTTCCTATGGTGGTGGAAATGACTTTTCCTTTATGCATTGAATAACGAAATTGAGGCTTAATACCGTATTTCTCTATAAACTCATTTTTACTTTTTTCTAATACATTTTTACAAGCCATAGCTCCATTTATGTAGCAACTTTTATGCTTATCTGTGGCTTTCCAAGTAATCACCACTTCATCTCCTACATATTGAAATATATCTCCAAAATAATCATAAATGATAGAGAACTTTTCAAAACTTTCTTTTAAAAACTGACTGTATTTTTCAGGTCCTAACTGTTCTGCAATTTTCGTTGAATCAATTAAATCAGCAAAAAGAAACACTCTTTCTTCGGATTTTGGTTTAAGGTACTTATCTCTAAATAACTTCTTCAAATGAAAAGGACCAATCATATTATCCACTTCTAACAAATACAATTCATAAATTTTCAGAGGGATGATATAGGTAAATAATGGAACGGAATGATCTTGGGCTATCATTAAATAATCTCTCACCAGTATGATAATTAAAGCACTTAGAGACACCTCTGTAATATAGAAGATCAAGAGTGATAAAAATGAATTCTGATGTTCACTCAATAGACTTTTTAGAAGTGACCTAATGATTAAACTTGAAGCAGATATCACTAACGATATACTTATAATTTCAAGTATGATTTTGAATACATTGGTTTGTTCGTTGAAGAAATAGTCTTTTAAATAGATTGCATGAGAGAAAGCCATTAGCCATAGAATGAACCCATAGAAAAAGTGGTATACTTGCTCACGAGTTTTAAATAGAATCTTATCGGTCTTTTTCCATTGCATCATTAAATCTAATTAGATTTAGTACTTTCTCTTGATCTTTAATTTTTATTTCTTTCTTTTGAATTTCAATATACCCCTCCTTTTGCATTTCTTTGAGTACTCGGATTAGCGATTCACGAACAGTACCAATTAAGCTAGCAAAGTCTTCTCTACGTAATGTGAAGTGCTCTTCAAAATCAAAACAGTCACCAAGAAGAAGTAGGAAATAAGCGATTTTCACTTTTATATTTTTATGTGTGATGATGTTTAATCTATTGATCATGGCCATACAATCATGTGTCATGACATCATATAAAGTCTCTTCCAACTTATTTCCAAAACTTAAAAGTTCTTTGACTTTATGAAGTGGTAGATACTTAATTTTAACATCACTATTGGCAATAGCAATTTCTTCGTGTTTGTCAAATTTCAAAAGATTTCTGTAGCCGAAAATATCATCATTCTTATGAACATAAAATATTTTCTGGTCGCCATCTAACCCTTTTTTAACCAAAAGGACTGAGCCATTTTCAATATAATAAATACCTGAGTGCTCGTCGGCACATTCATAAATTACCGCCCCTTTTTTTACAATCATCTCTTCAGCTTCTTGAAAGAAAAAATTTCTTTCTTCTTCTGACAAGTTGGGTAAGATTTGCATTGATTTAAACTTCAAAGCACTCAGTTTATTTTTCACACAGCTATCACACATATTTTTAGCATTTAGGACATCTGAATTTTGGATTAAAATGCTTCAGTATACTTTCTAATGGACACCATTTTGTCAATGAAGATTGTAAAAGATTTGCTCCCACAAATGCTGTAAAATATAACCAATTGATATTTACATAAATGGCAAGTAAAATGCTAATCAGGATGAATGATCCTGCAACGAAACGTATTATTCTTTCTAACATGATTATTTAATTTTGAACTCTAAATTCACCTATAATTTTGAGGTACTCTTTCAAGCGTTCTTCTTCTTCATTTTTTCCATTGATGAAAAAACGAAGCAAAAAAATCTAGGCGGTGAATGCAAAAGCTAAATTTTACTTCGCTCACCTAAAATCTTCAAAACTCGCTGTGCTCAAACAAAGAAGATTTTTTAACGGTTCACTTCTTAAAATTCTTGACGCTTTTCCCTTCAATGCCGAATAAGGTTAGTATTTTATGGATACTTATTCTTACCTAATCCCTCTAACCTATTCTCTTAAGCTGTCATTGATTCAACATCTACACAGTAGGCATGGATTGGAAATTCTGCTTTGGATTGATTCAGTTCATCAATAGCTAAAACAATCTTTTCAGCCTGTTCTTCAGTCACAGCTACTATATCTAATTTGGAATCTGTGGAAAGGTTTTTCTGGCTAAAGAAAGCCGATGTTGCAGAGAGGTCCGTATAAATACCTTTTACTTTTGATTCACTAAAAACGGCTGCACCAACATTAGAAAGAAGGGAGTATAATTCTTCTTGTTTACCTTCATCAATAGAGAATATAAATATTAATTTCATGATTATAGAATTTATCTTGAAGAGAGAGCATAAGCTCCCTCTTCAATAATTGGTCAACTTAATTTATTACTGATGCTTTTTCTTTTCAGTCATATAGAATACTAATGGTACGATTAGTAAGGTTAAGGCTGTTGAAGCGATTGTTCCACCCATTAATGAAATGGCTAAACCTTGGAAAATTGGATCAAACAAGATCACAAAGGCTCCAATTACAACTGTACCTGCCGTTAGTAAAATTGGCATTGTTCTTACTGCTCCTGCTTCAATTACTGATTCTTTTAATGAAGCACCTTCTTCTAATTTTATATTGATAAAATCAATCAATAATACGGAGTTCCTTACCATAATACCTGCAAGTGCTATGGCTCCAATCATACTTGTAGCTGTAAAGAATGCACCTAACATCCAGTGTCCAACTAGAATTCCTACCATTGCTAATGGAATGGCTACCATCATAACCAATGGTGTTTTAAAGTCTTGGAACCAACCAACAATGAGCATGTAAATTACTACTAAAACGACAGCAAAAGCTGCTCCTAAATCTCTAAATACTTCATAAGTGACCTGCCATTCTCCATCCCATTTTAAGATATAATTATCTTCTAAGAATGGAACAGCAGTGAAGTTTTGCTCTAGATTCTTACCATTAGGTGTGATGATATTATCCAATTGATCACCGACCCCTAAAATCGCATAAACTGGAGATTCCATTTTCCCTGCTACATCTGCAACAACATAAGTAACTCTCTTCTGATTTTTACGGTAAATGCTCTTAGGTTTAATCGATTCTTTCACCGTTACCAAATCACCAATAGATACCATTTGCCCATGCATAGATTTTACAGAAATCTTTTTAAGATCTTCAATAGAAGTTCTATTTGTTTCTTTTAAAATCAATTTGATACCTACTTCATTGTAATCATTTGGAGCATCAATTTTAGATACTTCGTATCCTCTTAATGCAGTATTCATGGTATATACAATTTGTTGTGTTGGAATCCCTGCTAAAGCAGCTTTCTCTTTATCCACTTCAAAAGTATATTCTACTTGATCGCTTTCTAGGTAAGAATCTACATCTACAATGTCTGATGAAGTATTGAAGATTTCCTCCACTTCTTCCGCTACCTTTTCTTGTCCTTTTAAATCTGGACCATAAATTTCTGCCACCAAAGTGGATAATACCGGAGGTCCTGGAGGAACTTCAACTACTTTGATATTCGCACCTAATTTCTCTGCTAACTTTTGAAGTCCTGGTCTGAAACTTTTTGCTAAATCATGACTTTGTAAATCTCTCTCTTCTTTGTTCGTAAGATTCACCTGAATATCCGCCATATTTGGACCTCTTCTTAAATCATAATGTCTTACTAAACCATTGAAAGTATTTGGAGAAGAAGTACCTACATACATTTGGTAAGCAGTTACCTGATCTTGCTTTCTGATGTAAGCAGCCAATTCTTTTGTCACTTGATATGTCTCTTCCAAAGGCGTTCCTTCTGGCATATCAATTACTACTTGAAATTCATTTTTATTGTCGAATGGAAGCATTTTCACTACCACCATGTCAAAATAGAACATTGACATTGAACCCAATAATAACACCGTAATGCTAATTATAAATGACCATCTTAAAACAGGCTTTTCGACCAATGGACGCATCATTTTATTATAGGCTTTATAGATTCCTGTATCTTCAACTTTGAACTCGGCTTCTCCACCATGATCATCCCCTTTTAATAATCGATAAGCGATAAAAGGAGTAATCACCAAAGCAACAATCAATGAGAAGAACATCGCGAAAGCTGCACCAATTGGCATTGGACTCATATATGGCCCCATCATTCCTGAAACTGCCACCATTGGCAATACAGAAGCAATTACAGTGAAAGTGGCTAAGATCGTTGGGTTACCTACCTCACTAATTGAAGCTAATGCAGCTTGAAGGAACGGTAACTTTTTCATCTTGAAATGGCGATGCATATTTTCGGCAATGATAATACTGTCATCCACCACAATACCTGTTACAAATACAAGAGCAAAAAGTGTAATTCTATTTAGCGTATAACCAAGTAAATAATACGAGAAAAGTGTTAAAGCAAATGTTACTGGTACTGATAAGAAAACGACCAGTCCACCTCGCCAACCCATAGAAAGGGCGACCACTATTGTTACCGCAATGATAGATCCGATAAGGTGCATCATCAATTCATTTACTTTATGAGAAGCACTCTCACCGTAATTTCTCGTTACCTCAACTTTTACATCCGATGGAATTAAAGTAGGTTTTAAATCATCTGTCTTTTGCAAAACTAGATCTGCCAACTGCATGGCATCTGCTCCTTTTCTTTTCGCAATAGAAAGTGTTACGGCTGCTTCATCTCCATTCAATTTTTCTCCACTAGAAACTCCATTACCATAACGAACATATTGAATGGCTTCTTCAGGACCATCTTTTACAGTTGCTACTTGTTTTAGATAAATAGGTGCACCATTATTTGCTCCAATCACTAAATTTTGAAGGTCATCTGCTGTTCTGAAAAACTCACCTGTAGTAACTGAAATATTTGTATTCTTCTGATTGAAAGTTCCTGAAGAAAATTCTTGGTTCGCTGCTTGAATTTGTTGAGCAATACTCATTGGATCTACTTTGAAAGACTTCATTTTCTCTCTATCCAATTCCACTCTCATCTCACGACTTCTACCTCCAATTACTTTTACTTGAGCGATATCGTTGATTTTAGCGATTTCATTCCCTAGCTCTTCACCCAATCTACGAAGCATGAAATCATCATATTTATCACTATGAAGCGTTAATGTTAATGCGGGTACATCATCAATTGCTCTGATCTTGATAATGGGTTTCATCACACCTTTTGGCATTTGATCCATATGTTTATCAAGCTCCGCATACAATTTCACCACACTTCTTTCGATATCTTCACCCACAAAGAATTGTACAATCACCATCGCTTGTTCATTCATAGAAGTTGAATACACATACTCAACCCCTTTAATATTTGAAGCGATTTTCTCCAATGGTTTTGCTACTCTAGACTCTACCTCTTGTGGCGTTGCTCCAGGATATCCGATGTAGATATCCGCAATAGGCACATCAATTTGTGGCTCCTCTTCTCTTGGTGTTAAGTAACTTCCGTAAATTCCTAATCCCAAGAAAACGAACATTAATAGAGGCGTCAATTTTGAATTAATAAAGACCTCTGCAATTTTTCCTGCTATTCCTTTTTGCATGACTCGTTCAATTTTAGATTAGTATTTTACAGAAGCACCATCATGTAATTCATTGTTCAAAGTAGTGATGACTTTATCCCCATTCTGAACCCCAGAAAGCACTTCCACTTGACCATCGTAGGCTTTTCCTAAACGTACCCAAGTCAATGAAGCTTCACCTTGCATATTTACTAGGTATAACCCTGCCAATTGTCCTTTTTTCAAAACCGCAGTTTCTGGAACTAAAATTTTATCCACTACACCATTTGATGTGGCTACCTTTGCATACATACCATTCGCTAACCCTTTCTCTTCTTGTAAAGTAAACTCTACTTGGAACTGCCCTCCATTGTATTTTCCAGAAGGAACAACTCTATTTACCTTTGCTTCAATAGTTTTATGAATCGCACTTATATATAGTTTAGCATCCTCTCCTTCTTTGAATAAATCAATATCAGATTCCGGAATACTTGCCACCGCTTTAAACTTATCCGAAGAAGCAAATTCTACTATTGGCATTCCTGGAGAAGCCATATCTCCTTGTGTCATATATTTTCTTGTAATCACACCATTATAAGGGGCTTTGATTACCGTATAAGATAGGTTAGCATTTACCTCTTCCTCTGCCTTTTTTGCAGATTCTAAACCTGCTTTTGCAGAAAGATAATGCGTAGTGATATCATCTAATTCTTTATCTGTTGCACTTCCTAATTTGTGCAATTCCGTAATTCTTTGATAATCTTTTTCAGCGTTCTTTAAACCCACTTCAGCCATTTCTACTTGAGCATGAACCCTAGCTTTTGATGATTGAATTCCTGCACTTTCAATTCTAGCGATGATTGTTCCTCTTTTCACTTCATCGCCGGCCTCATAGTTGAACTGATAAATTCTACCCATTAATTTTGTACTCAGCTGTGTGATACTTTCACTTTTAATTTCAGCTGAATAAGCAGAAGCATTTTCTACTCCCTGTGCCGATACATTTAAAATCTTTACATTGATAGGAGTGCTTAATTGACCTGCATTTTGCTGTTTAACCTCTGTTCCACACGATGATAAATAGAAGGTAGAAAAGATTACTAAAGCACTTTTATATATAATTTCTTGGAATTTCATTTTGATATATTTTTCTATTCTTGAAGTAATAAGTCTAGGTGGAATACAGCCATATTGTATTCAAAAACGGCATTTAAATACGCCAATTCTTTTTCAGATTTAGTTGTTTCAGCAGATAACAAATCCACCGTTTTTTCTAGTCCAACTTTATATCTGTCAGATAAAATCTTGAAGCTTGATAAAGCCTCTTCTTTGGCTGTTTCTGTCATATCGATTTTTGTTTTTGCAGAAACCACATTTCGTTGTGCCTTCTTTAAATCGATATCCGCCTTTGTTTTCTCTTTTTCGAAATTCATGTTCGCTTTCTCCCACTCTAATTTCGATTGTTGAGAAGCGGCAATTTGCTGTCCTCCATCAAAAACAGTCCAGCTTAAGGAGATCCCTACTAAATAACTTTGAGCTGATGTTCCGAATAAATTCTGGTCATTGAAATCATATTGACCAAAAGCATTGATACGTGGAGCAAACTTAGATTTATTCATCTTCCACATGTTTTTCTGTGCTTCTACTGCAAATGATAACCCCATTAAATCAGCTCTAGAAAGAGGTACATGTTCTTGCTCTATTTTAGCCGTCTCAGCTGTTTTTAGTGTGATTTGATCTTGAATCTCGATTTTAGTTCCTGGAGCTAATCTTAATAAGAAGACTAAATAATCATTCACTGAAGCTTCAGCATTTTCTGCTTCATTCAGTTTAGTCTCTAGATCTAATTTTCTTACTTTAACCTGAAGAACATCAGACTCTTTTGCATAACCATTTTTCTTATTGTTCTCCACCACTTTGAGTGCTTCCTCAACAGTTTTAATTGCTTCAGAAAGTACTTCCGTTTGATCGTGAGCCAAACTCAACATATAGTAATGTTGCTTTACTTCAAAAAGCACAAACTCTTTTACACGTTTTGCTTCTTGTGTCTTTGCATTGTAAACCTGTTTAGTAGCTTTTCGTCCATACAAGCCATCCAAATTAAAGATTGGTTGTTGGATTGCTCCTCTTGTATTCCAGTTTGAAATATTATCGGGATCATTTAATGTAGCTGGATTAAAATCCTGAACCGTTACTCTTTCTTGTTGTAATAAAATACCAAAAGAGTTCAACGGGTTATTTGTATTCACCCCTGTTTCAGAAAGGGTGATGTTTGGTAAAAATACTTTATTTGTCTTTTTATACTCTAACAAAGCTGATTCTACTTCAGCTTGTTTGATTTCGATATCTCTGTTTTGTGTTTCTGCCAATTGTAACGCTTCTTCTAAAGTAAGCGGCTTGGTTTGGGCAGTAACATTCAACCCTATAAATAGGAGTACTATTGTAGGTATTAATTTAAATTTCATTGACTGAAAATGAAAAATGATTGATTCTTATTATTTGGATGCGACCAATGGTCTTAAGGGAGTGAACCTTTTTCAGAAATAGTTGCACTCATTTTTTTCAGTAGATATTTTACAAAACATAATCTTCGTTTTAATAAAAATAAAATGAACAATACAAAAGTAAATTGTCTTAATTGATTAGTATGTGATAATAGTTACATAACATATGATGACATCATCATATATATTTATTTTAAAATTAACTTTAAAATAATCCAACATAAAAATAGCGAAACCCTTCTATTTGAAGAAAATTATTTAATTTGTTTAAATTCAAATCTTCAAAAAGTAATACATAAACATTATTAAATATTAATTTTAACATAAGTAATAAATATATTATAGGAATCTTATGTTTACTTCATTCCTACTTAAATGTTGATTATTCTTTATTAGACATTAAACATATTGCTTGCTGCAGAGTAAAAGATTTTGTCTTTAAATTATTCTAATGTGGATATTTATCTTTTATAACTCTATACTTAAATACCCCTTCTTTTGCTGTTGAAAAATATACAAAATACCATTATTAACAACCTTTACAGTTGAAGGTAGTTTTGAACTATCTATCTCAAATTTATTAATAGAAAAACCACAGGCATTGATTGTCACCTTATTTTGTTTAGCCATTTTCAAGTAGGGTTCCATTAATGATGTATTCTCAAGTTCTTTAATGGCCTTACCACAAATAACTACTTCAAAATTTCCAAAGTTTGCCCCATCTTCATTTGAAAGACTTTGAGCTGTCAAAATGATTGGTTTTAACTGCTGTATATTCCTCGTGAGGACGATATAATTTTTCATCTCGTTTGATTGCTTTTCTTGTGCAAAAAGAGACAAGCTACCGATCAACAATAATGTTATTGTGAAGAAGATTTTAAGTGATTTCAAAATAATAGGTGTGAGTTAAATTTGGTTGAAAATAAAATTATATTAGGATAATTATATCGTCTGGGATAATAATTATTTAAGAAGTTTATTTCTAAATTATAGAAAAGTCCTCCTTTCTATGAACTAAGTAAAGAGGACTTTCTACATCAGGAATTATATTCCAAACTCTGCTTCAAAAGCTCTTTTCAAATCTGGTTTTTGTAAGGCACCTCTCTGCATTTTCGGAGTACCTTCCATTGGTATAAATAATAAGGATGGAATACTTTTGATACTAAACATTGCCGCTAATTCTTGCTCTGCTTCTGTATCGATTTTATAAATATCTATTTTACCATCATACTCCTCTCCTAGCTCTTCTAAAATTGGAGCGATCATTTTACATGGTCCACACCAATCTGCATAAAAGTCGATAAGAGCAGGTTTATCTCCTTTAAAATTCCATTCTTCACTTGCCGTGAAATCAAAGATTTGTTCTTTGAATTGCTCTAGCGTTAAATGTTTTACTGCCATAATGTTTTTATTATTTTCTACACAAAGTAATGTATAATTTTTTGAATTCATTGTGATAAATGATACACATATTAATGAATAAGGTTCATGTCATTTAAACGTAAGTACTGTAACTAAAGTCACACAATATCAATCAAGTACAATTTATATTTGCAATAGTAATAATTATAAAAACACAAGAGATATGGATTTCAAAAAATTAGCCAAAGATGGTGCTTCATTATTAGATGTTAGAACAACAGATGAATTTTCAATGGGACATGTCGATAACTCTGTAAATATTCCACTTGATGAATTAAATAATAGAATGGAAGAGGTATTAAAATTACCAGAACCCGTTTTAGTATATTGTCAATCTGGAATGAGAGCATCTAGTGCTTTATCTTTATTGAAAAGCAATGGTGTAAAGGAAGTATATAATGCAGGCGGTTGGGCGTCTTTATTATAATATAGTTTGATAATTACATGTAGAGTAATTATAGGCTCTAAAAGATAATTGAAAAAATAAACAGCTCATAAATTTCCTTCATGAGCTGTTTTATTATATCTCTATTTCAAATGTATTTTGAAGTTGAGTAACGTTAATTGGTTTATGTAAAAAGCCATCAATACAACCGTATTCCTTAGACTTTTTTTCATCCGATGGGTTAATTGAAGTAGTTAATACAAATACTTTTTTTGACTTATGTGCATCGTCTAATTCTTTATATTTTTCAATAAATTCCCAGCCATTCATATCTGGCATATTAAGATCTAAAAGTAATAGATCTATTTTTATTAATTCATTAGATAATTTTTCTACAGCAGTTCGAGCATTGTTAATTTCAATGATATTTAATAGTTCATTCTCTTTGTGTAGTTTCTTCTTTGTTATTAAGGATGATATTAATTCATCATCAATAATCAGTATATTTTTTACTTCAGACATATGTGTAATTAATATGGTAACTCAATAAAGAATGTAGATCCCTTATTGAATTCAGATTTAACATAAATATTACCAAAATATAGTTCTACAATTTTCTTACAATGAGCTAATCCAATACCTCTACCTTTGATTTCATCGTAGTTGTGTAACCTTGTAAAGATGTTGAAAATCTTTTCTTTATTTTCATCTCTTATTCCAATTCCATTGTCTGTAAAAGAGAGTATTAATTTTTCATCTACTATTTTAAAATCAATATGAATCTTTGTTTCAAGGTGCCTCTTTCTATATTTTATTCCATTGAAAATAAGATTTTGAAAAAGAAGTCTTAATTCAATATGGCTCCCATTATAAGAGGGAATCAATTCATTATAAGTAAGTTCAACTTTTTTCTTTTTTAAGCACAAAGAATAGTCATCTACTATATCCTTAACAATTTTAATAAAAGATACTTTCTCAATTTTTCGATATAAACCTATATTTGAATATTCTAAAAGACCTTGATAAGTGAACTTGCTCTATCCACTGAACCAATTGCCAAATTCATCATAGATTGCGACTGTTCACTGAATGTATTGTCAGGATCTGTAGTAATAAATTCCAGTAAACTATGAATATTGTTTATGGGTTCTTGAAGATCATGAGAAGTAATATAAGCTAATTCTTTTAACTGCTTATTATTCCTTTTCAGAGTTTCAACATATAATGAAGTTTTATACGCTTTCTTTTGTAACGTAATATCAACATGACATCCAATCATTCTTAAAGGTTTGTCGTCTTCATCCCACTCTATTATTTTTCCCTCTACATAAAACCCATACAATACTTCCATCTTTATGAAAATACCTCACTTCACTATCAAAAGGAATCTTTCCTTTGGATTCGACATGTTTGTTGTAACAATATAATACACCTGATAAATCATCAGGATGAGCTAATTTCATCCATGCATCAGGTTTATTAGGTAATTCATGGTCTTCATAACCAAACATTTTTTTAAAAGATGGACTCATATATTCATAATCATCTTGAATATACCAATCCCAATAACCAGATAATGTACCTTCTAAAATTGAGTCAAAAAGGAATTTAGTTTCACTAAGTTGTTTATCTAGTTCTAAATACTTATTCATTTCAGGTTCCATGAATAAAATTTAGATATTTGTTTAAATAACTTAAAACCAAGCAATTACAACAGTTTCATTTTCATGAAAATATTCAATAATTACTTGGTTTAAGTAAAGATTCGCAATTAAATATTAAAAGTAAAAAAGGTATGGATCTTTCTACCTTCTAAAATTTAAAGTTCAATACCAACGATCAAAATATCGTCAGTCTGATCGTTCTTTCCTTTCCATTTATCTAGTACACCTTCCAGTACTTTGTGCTGTTTTGTCATCGGATAATTAATCGTTCGATTTAAGGCCTCAATTAAACGATTTTGCATAAACTTAGTATTATTTTGCCCTCCAAACTGATCTTGGAAACCATCTGAAGTCATATAAATTCGGTCTCCACCTTGGTAATGAATTTCTTCTAGTTCAAATGTCTTTCGTACATTCTTTACACTATAACCAATCGTTGATTTTGAGCCTTGAACCTTGGTAATTTTATTTTCTTTCCCAACGAAATAAAGAGGTCTCTTTGCTCCTGAAAACTCTATGGTTCTTTGATCTTCATTAATCACCACTAGACCTAGATCCATTCCATCATATACTTTATCTACATTTTTCAAATTCATCAAAGCATACAACTCCATATCTAGTAAATTCAATATATCATTAGGTGATTTGATTTGTTGATTTACAATAATATCATTCAATAATAAATTACCAATAATCGTCATAAATGCTGCGGATACTCCATGTCCTGTACAATCAGCAACTACCAAAAAACGTACTTCTTCATGTTGATAAAACCAGTAAAAATCACCTGAAATAATATCTTTTGGCTTATTGAGAATAAAGCCATCTTTAAAGTGATCCAACATATTTTGACGGTAACCTAAGATAGAATGTTGAAGCTTCGTGGCATAAGTTATATTGTCTTTAATTTTTTGATTAGCTGTTGTCAATAATGTGTTTTGACATTGTAGTTCATTACTTTGTTGAAGAATCTCCTCATTGGCCTCTTGAATTTCTCTCGTTCTTTCATTAATTTTTAGTTCAAGATCTTTATTAATGTTCAGTTGAAGTTGATGATTTTTTTCTAGCTGAGTGTACAACTCTTTTTCAATTAAATCTTTTTTCTCTTCCGTAACCATCAAGTGATCTTTTGCTTCTCTTAATGCTAAACCTCTATTGATTGTTTCTTTTAAATACTTATCCACAGCATTGACTGCAGGTCTAAAGATGAAAAGTGCTTCTAGAAATATTGATAATAATGTGATTCCTAAAAGGATCATTTCTATCAATTTCACTTGTTGAATTCTTGCTGTTGACTCATGATCATATTGGAAGGTTATTGTATTCATTTGTTTCAAAAATGGGCCTTCATTCGCCAAAATTTGAGATACATAATGATGAATCGTCAGTGCATCTGTTTTATCTAAAATATGTTCCGTCGCATTTTGCATTTCATCAAAATTGTGTTGAATTTCTTCAAACATCTTTTGAATAGTTGCACTGTTTTCTCCTTCCAATTGCATCGTTTCTGAACGATCTCTTAAACCAAAATGAGAAGTTGACCATAGGTTCACAATGGTCTCAAACTCTGCTTTTACTTTTTGAAATTCTGCGTCATTAGGAGTTCTTTCTAGTTGGAGTGCAAGTTTACTGATCTTTTGACTCAACATTCTTTGTCGTCCAGAAATATTGATCACTCTTGCATCTTTTTCTTGTTTGTTCAATACAGTCCTGATGACGATTTGACTTGCAATACTTAAGATCGCAATAATCGAAAGGGCAATGATATACGAATACGTAAATCTCCTTTTCGGATTTTTCAGTAGATAGTTATTCATAGTGTAATTTTGTTAGTTACTCAATTTTTAATTTTGTTCAGTAATTAATCTGCTTGAGTCGTTTGTTTGTTAGGTAAAAAATAAAGCGTGTTTTACTTCTTAGAAGATAAACACACTTTGTTTGATTAATGATTTAAAAAGTCCATAAGATAACCTCTGTAATGATAATAATCTGGATGTTCTAATATATCCACTCTATTTCTTGGTCGTTCAAATGGAATTCTCAGTTCATCTCCAATTTTAGCAAAAGGACCACTAGTCATCATGATTACTCTGTCTGCTAAGAAGATAGACTCATCAACATCATGTGTGACCATTATGGCTGTAATTTGTTCTTTTTGCCAAACTTCAAGAAGGACATCTTGTAACTCTCCTCTTGTCAATGAATCCAACATTCCGAAAGGTTCATCCAGTAATAAAACTTTTGGTTTCAATGCAAAACCACGAGCAATACCTACTCTTTGTTGCATTCCTTGAGAAAGCTCAGACGCTCTTTTATTAAAATCATTTCCAAGACCTACCTTATCCAAGTAATACTTACAGATGTCTTGTTTTTGTTTTTTTGTAGCATGAGGAAATACCTGCTTTACGCCAATCATTACATTTTGTAAAGCGGTCATCCATGGAAATAAACTTGGAGATTGGAAAACTACAGCCCTGTCTGGCCCTGCCCCTCTTACTTCATCTCCATCGACATAAACGGCACCTTTACTGATATCATTCAACCCCGCAATCATGGTCAACAAAGTGGATTTTCCACAACCTGAATGTCCAATGACTGAGATAAACTCCCCTTTTTTTACGGTTAATTGTAAATCTGAAAGTACAGTATAATCACCTTTGGGTGTAGGGTAAATTTTCGCTATATCTTTACACACCAACATATCAGGTCGGTGATCTTCTATGATTTCAGGTTTTACGATTTCTTTTGCAATAACACTCATCTTCTTAATAATTTAGATTGTACATTAATTTGAGAAGTTTGTGGTTTAGAAGTACTCCAATTTTTCTTTCTTTCTTCTGATCCCCCATTTCACACGTCCTGGCATTACTGGTTTCAAATCAGGTAATTCATAAGAAGTACTTTGTTGATTGGATCTAGATGCTCCTACTTCAATAAGGTATTCTAAGATCTCGTTTCTTAATTGTTTATAGACTTCCTCTTTATTGATTTCTGCAATCACTCTAGGTCTTGCTAATTCTACTTTGAAATTAGGTCCTAAAGTTGCTTTTGGTCCAGGATTCAATGGAATAATACGATCTGCCATAACAATTCCTTCATCAACATCATTGGTGATTAAAAGGCACGTTTTACGGTCTTCTCCCCAAATATTGACGATTTCCTCTTGCAATGTTCCTCTTGTCAAAGCATCCAAAGCACTCAAAGGTTCATCCATTAATAACATCTTTGGATTCATAGCCAATGCTCTTGCTACAGATACTCTCTGACGCATACCACCTGATAATTCTGCAGGAAGTTTGTCAATCGCATGAGATAAATGAACCATTCCTACATATTTTTCTATCATCTCCTTTTTTTCTTTTGAAGACATAGAAGGATATACTTCATCGATGGCTAATTTGATATTTTGAGCGACCGTTAACCATGGAAGTAAAGAGTAATTTTGAAAAACTACCCCCCTATCTGGACCAGGTCCTGTAATTGGTTTTCCTTGCAATAAAACCTCTCCTTCATCTGGAAATTCCAATCCATTGATAAGGTTGATCAATGTTGTTTTCCCACTTCCTGTAAACCCTACAATCGCTACAAATTCACCTTCTTCTATCGATAAATTAATATTTGAGAGTACCTCTACTTTATCTTTTCCAGTTCCGTAAGACTTACTTACATTTTTTAATTCTAAATAGGCCATACGCTGAATTATTTATTAAATGACATCATTTTTTGAACGAACATCATGATTCTATCCAAACCAAAACCAATCATACCAATGACGAACATGGCTACTATAATTTTAGCATTAGAATCATTCGCACCGTTTTGGAATTCTTCCCAAACAAATGAGCCTAATCCAGGAGATTGAGCCAACAATTCAATCGCAATCAATACCATCCATGCTACTGAAAGTGTAATTCTTAATCCAGTAAAAATCATGGGTAATGATGAAGGCAATACTACTTTGAAAATGTTTTGGCCAATGCTTAATTTTAATACTTTAGCCACATTGACAAAGTCTTTATCTACTGAGGAAACCCCCATACTTGTGTTGACTAAAGTAGCCCACATCGAACACAATCCTACACTGATAAATGAGATCATAAACGACTTATCCATGTCAGAATCAGACATTAAAGTTTTTACGATCATAAATACTAATAACAACCAAACTACTGGAGATACAGGTTTAAAAATTTGAATTAACCAGTTAAATGAAGTCCTTAAAGTTGTACTTAAACCAATCACAATACCAATTGGAATAGCGATAAATGCAGCCAATAAAAATCCAGCAAATACCGTCTTTAAACTTGTCGCAATTTGATCTACAAATGAAGGGCGCCCAGTATAAGTAATGGGTTCTTGTCCTTTAGCAATTCTTTTTTCGTTGGTTTTAGCTACCTTCAATTCAAAAGCATCTTTCTTATCTGAAATAATTTGATGATCCGCTAATAATGAAAGATAAGCTTCCCAAACTTTTGTTGGTGAAGGTAATGTATTGGGTTGACAACTAATATCTCCTGAAAAAATACAATTTTGGATTTCTAAAGCAGCTGCCTCACCTTGTTCAGTTCTTGCTTTCTCAATTCTTGCAGTAGCCTCTTTGTTGTATAAGTAGCTAGCACTCAAATGCCAGAGACCTATAAATAAGAAAATAGAGACAATCGGATAGATATATGATTTTAATAAAACTTGTGTATTTTTCTTAATTTCTTCTCCTTTAATAACACTTATCCATGGTGCTAAAAAAGCTTGTATTCCTGTTAATTGTAATATTCTCTCTTTCATGATAGTATTTTTAAGTTCCTAGAATGAATTTGTTAGTTTAGAGCAATAATATATTGATAGATAGATGAGGGTGAAGCAGCATATACTTGATAGGAATATACACTGCAACACTCCTGTACAATCTAACTTGAAGAATGATTACATTGCTTCGTCTTTATTACCTATTTGGAAACTATTGATGTAACCAATTGGGTCTTTACCATCATATAATTTTCCATCGATAAAATCTTTTGTTGGTGCTTTATACCCATCCGTTTCAGGAATATCAGCTTTCGTCAAATGTCCTTCTTCTACTAATAGATTCGCTGCTTTTAACCAGATATCAGGTCTATAGATATCTTTGATAGTTTCGTCGTACCATCCTTGTGCTTTTGCAGTTGGAATCTGTCCCCATCTTCTCATTTGCGTTAAGAACCACACACCATCTGAGTAAAAAGGATATGTTGCATTATGACGGAAGAACACATTGAAATCAGGCATCGAACGCTTGTCTCCTTTTTCAAATTCGAAAGTACCTGTCATTGAATTGGCAATTACTACTGAATCAGCTCCTACATACTCAGGCATAGAAAGAATACCTACAGCTTTAGCTCTGTTTCCTGGCTCATCCAACCACTTACCAGCTCTGATTAATGCTTTTGTAACAGCTACTGAAGTATTAGGGTATTTCTGAGTAAACTCTTTTGTCATTACAAATACTTTCTCAGGATTGTTTTTCCAGATATCATAGTTTGTAGTCACTGGAACACCAATTCCTTTGAATACTGCTTGCTGATTCCATGGTTCACCTACACAGTAACCGTAAATCGTACCCGCTTCAAGAGTAGCTGGCATCTGTGGTGGTGGTGTAACAGATAATAAAACATCTGCATCCACTTGACCTTGAATATTCTCTTTTGTGTACATTCCTGGATTCACACCAGCTGCAGCTAACCAATAACGAATCTCATAGTTATGCGTTGAAACTGGGAATACCATACCCATTTTAAATGCTTTACCATCATTTTTGTACTCATTAATGACTGGTACCAAAGCATCAGCTTTAATTGGATGAACTGGCTTACCATCTTCTCCTACAGGAACATTTGGTTTCATTTTAGACCACACATCATTAGAAACTGTGATACCATTACCATTTAAGTCCATAGAAAAAGAAGTAACAAGATCAGCTTGACGACCAAAACCTGCACCAGCAGCAATTGGTTGTCCTGCTAACATATGAGAACCATCTAATTCTCCATCAATTACTCTATCCAATACGTTTTTCCAGTTGGATTGAGCTTCAATAGTTACGAATAACCCTTCATCTTCAAAGTAACCTAATTCTTTAGCGATTGCTAACGGAGCCATATCTGTTAATTTGATAAAACCGAAAGTCAATTGAGGCTTTTCTATTTCTAACTGATTTGTTGATGATTCAGCCTCTACAGTGACTGTACTTTGTGTTTCAGAAGAAGTCTTTGAACCACTACAATTGAATAATAAGCTTGAGAAAGATATTGCTACTAAAGCTTTACTTACTACTTTTAATGTTTTCATAATTCTTATATTAAAATAGATTATTTAGAAGATTTTGCTGTGAATAGTGTAGGCTTGATTGTTAGCATTACAAATGCCCAATTGTTAATTAAATCAGCATTTCCACCTTTTATAACTTCCATAGATTCTGTCGCAAACATTTGAGAGTATCCTACGACTAATGATGCCTCTTTTCCTAAAGGTCTTGCATAGATCAAATCGATTTCTGTACCTAAGTTTCCTGATTCTTTTTCAAAACCAGTCTCAGCTGAACCGCTATAAATATCTACTGCAGACATGAATTGGTGTAATTGTGTTTTGAAAGTACCTTTTCCTAATTTGAAAGCAGTGTTAATGTAGATATCTTGTAAGCCAACATTATTACCCATTTTATCGTTATGAGGATTACCTACGTAGAAGTAGTCCATAAAACCGTTGAATTTGTGGTTAGTACCATATGCAGGAGTAAAGTTTTGCATTTCTCCAGACTCAGGATCTCCACCAGAAAGTACTTGATAACCGATAGTGATTGGTGTCACTTTAGTTTTTAAAGTTAAATTCAAGTCTAACATATATGCGTTAACATCAGCCATTCCAAAAGTACCTGTTTGGTAATACCCTTCACCTGCAACTGTTAATGCTCCAAATGATTTACTACCTACTAAACCAATTGTTTGTCTTTGTGATACACTATCTGAAGTTGCACCATATTGGTAACCATCATTAAAGATCAATGCTGACATTTTACCCGTTTCCCATGTTTTATTAGCCCATAAATATTGGAATGATTTATAGCTATTTACTCCTGTATAATCGTTTCCAACTAACATACCTGGCTCAAAACCGGCTTGATTAAAGGCAAAACCTGCATGTAACTTTAATTTACTTTCCTTATCATCATAGATAAATAAAGCAGCATCATGTCTTCTACCTTGTTGTGCCCATTCAAGACCACCTAAGAATCTTTGGTTGTCATATGAAATGATTTGACGACCCACTTTCAAACCAATCTTATCAGTAAAATTATACTGTGCCCATGCCTCTGAAATATTTGTTAGAGCATTGGGATCCGTTTTATAAATTTGGTTTGTTGAACCCCATACACGAACATCTTGTAATGACAACCTCATGATGATTTTATCTGATTTATAATCAAAATTTAATCGAGATCTTTGCTCTGTGAAAAATGCTGGTTCTTGTGAATCTGTTCTTAACTTCTTGAATCCATTTCTAAGTTCAGAACGAGGTCTAATCTCAGCGGAAACTTTAAAATCTTGTGCCGTTGCTTGAAGTCCTACACATAATAGTAATGCAATGATGTAAATTAACTTTTTCATTAGCTTTTAGTTTGATGAAATGATTGAAGCAATTAAATAAATAAGTAATTATACTTATTTTTAATGCAAACATAGAGCTGTTCGAAAAAATTATAAAGGGTATTTTTCAGTTTAAAAAATGTTTTTTAATCATACTAAAAACTGCAATTTAACAGATTAATCAATTACAAGTACTGATTATCAACACTTTACACCAATAAGTATTTATACTTATTAAAAAATTAAATTTACGTAGTTTTTAAATTATTGAGAAAGAAAATACGTAGAAACAAAAAAAAACTGCTCCAATATTGGAACAGTTTTAAATACTTAATCTATAATTTTCTATAACGTTGGTCGAAATTTTTCCATGGATAAACGAGCATCTTTCTGTGCTTGTAATACCCATCTTTTGAATAGTTCCATTTTTCTATTCAAATCTTCTGGCCTATCGCCTACTTTAGCTCTATAAACCACTAATTCATTATAGTTTACATCCTCTATTTGAAAATCTTCTCGAAAACGATAATTACTTAATAGTTCTCTGATGATTTTCCCTGTTCTCTCTCTACTTTCATTCGCATCATCGCTTAATACTTTAAATGCAAATGTAGCGGCATGGGCAAGACCTTCTTTAACCTTTAAACTCCACTTAAAGTCAAGTTCAAAAGGTATTGTATCCAATAACCTTGTATTGAATTGATTCATTATATGGTTGTTTTGTATGTGTCTGTGATATAGTAATGTAAAAATATATCATCCAAAATTATATCCCTAATTTTTTACACGTATTTTTTACACTTTTGGTTATTTTTTTTGAAAATAAAACATTTTAGTACCATAAAATCCTTTTTGAGTTCAATTTTTAATAAAACATATGATAGAGCTTAGTAGTTATCTTCCCTTTTATATTAGCAGTTCAATAAATCTGAATTTTCAATGTAAACGTTGTTCTTATCCTTATTTAAAGCCTATTTCATTGGTGATTCTAATCAAGTTTTGGACTATTTAACGATAATTTTTAAAAGCATTCGAAATGTATTAACTTCAATTGCAGAAAACGTTACATTTTGATACGGTTGATTTTCCTCCCCGGAAAAATGACTTTGGTTTTTGTAGTAGATATCTACTATGGTTCTCCTAAAAGCTTAACCTTATATATCTAATTCTGTTTAGTGAGTGGTATCAAAATTTGAGAGGCTTATTTTATGAATTAATGCCTCTTAGCATTAAAAAATTATTGACCTTTTATGAGTCGCGAAAGAAGTGATCAAAAAACCTTCCTAGGCATTCAAGCGAATGCTACTGTATCTCTTGTGTCCATTTTTGTCATTGCTACTCTAGTTATAAGTACTTTAGTAGTTGGAAAACCGATGGAGGAATGGTTTAAAAACACTCAAACTACAATTGCCAACAATGTCGGTTGGTTATTTATCCTATTAGTCAATTGTCTATTGTTCTTTGCTATATTTTTAGGGTTTAGTAAATATGGAAAAATTCGAATTGGTGGTAAAAAAGCTGAACCTGAATTTTCTCAAGCTGCTTGGTTCTCCATGTTATTTAGTGCAGGGATGGGAATCGGCCTTTTGTTTTGGTCTGTAGCAGAACCTGTTTTTCATTTTAATAATAACCCTTTCCTAGAAATCAATAAAGACCCTGCTCAAGCTGCAGAGTCTGCGATGGGCATTACTTTCCTACATTGGGGTGTACATGCTTGGGCATTGTATGCTGTTGTTGGGTTAGCCTTAGCATTTTTTACTTTTAATTTAGGATTACCTTTAACCATACGTTCCATTTTCCATCCATTATTTGGGGATAAAATTTATGGTTTATTAGGTGATATTATTGATATCATCGCTGTTATTGCCACATTATTTGGATTGGCTACCTCATTAGGTTTTGGAGTACAACAAGTCAATGCAGGGTTGACGTATTTATTTGATATACCTACTAATGTCACAACAGAATTAATATTAATAGCCATCATAACGGGTTTTGCCACCTTATCATTAGTATTGGGATTGGACAAAGGTATCCGAATGTTGAGTGAATGGAATATGCGATTAGCAGTTAGTTTAATGCTATTGGTATTACTCATAGGACCTACTATTTTCTTATTAAAGTCATTTGTTCAAAATTTAGGATATTACTTTTATGAATTCTTTGAATTAAGTTATTGGACCAATACCTACAAAGGCGTTGGAGAAGCGAATAATTGGCAAAATTCATGGACAGTATTCTATTGGGCATGGTGGATTTCATGGTCTCCATTTGTAGGTATCTTTATTGCAAGAATTTCTAAAGGAAGAACGATTAAAGAATTTATTTTAGGCGTATTAATTGTTCCTTCATTATTGACATTCTTATGGTTATCCATTTTCGGAGGAAGTGCCCTATACCAAGAGTTAACGGGAAATCATGCAATTACAAATGCAGTAAATAAAAATGTAGCCACAGCGATTTATTATTTATTAGAGCAATTCCCTTTTACCACATTCTCTTCTATTTTAACAATCCTATTGGTCACTAGTTTCTTTGTGACTTCATCTGATTCAGGATCGTTTGTAGTAGATACCTTGACTTCAGGAGGAAGACATGATGCGCCTACTTTCCAAAAGATTTTCTGGGCGACTATGGAAGGATTGATTGCAGGTGTTTTACTTTTAGGTGGGGGTCTTACTGCTTTACAAACCGCATCAATTCTCACGGGTTTACCATTTGCTATATTAATAATAGTCATGTGCTTTAGTTTTTATAAAGCACTTCGGGATTATCATCAACTCAATTACCCGAAAAGAAGTAGGATGAAATCTAGAACACAACCTCACGACGATTCAAAGGAATAATAAAATATTATGACCCATTATAAAAACTATCTATTACTCATTACTATCCTATTATCACCATTATTTATCTATGCACAGGAAGGTGAAGAAGACGCTCCTGAAGTAGAAAAACCCGAACTCCACTTTGGTGGTGCCTTACGATTTAATTACAATTATTCTAATTGGAAAGAAGGACACAAAAAAAGAGGTGGTGATTTTGGCTATGATATGTTCTCATTAAGACCTACAGCATCTTATAAAGGTGTAGGTCTTAATGTTGACTTGAGAATGTATTCTGATGCTTTTGGTGGAATAATGCTTAAACAAGGTTGGTTTGAATACAATTTTTCTGATAAGAATCAGCTACAACTAGGGCTTACACAATTACCTTTTGGTATTACTCCCTATAACTCACACAACTGGTTCTTTAGTATTAATTTTTATGTAGGGCTAGAAGATGATCATGACATGGGTATTAAATATATTCATGATGATGACAAATGGTATTATAGTGTAGCTTTTTTTAAAAATGCTGAAGAGTTAAGTTTCGGAAGTAATAGTGATGCTTCCAATAGTCGTTATGCTTATGATGTAGCTTCAATGGATATCGATGGAGATGGAGGTCTTGACGTTAGAAATAAGGAAGTCAACCAATTGAATGGTCAAGTTATTCGAAAATTAGGTAGTGATAATTCAATACATGAAATAGGTGTTTCGGGTATGTTTGGTGGCCTCTACAACTTAGATACAGAGAGTACAGGAAGCCATTATGCTGTAGCAGCACATTATCAATGGACTTATAATAAATGGAATCTAAAAGCTCAATTTTCTCATTACAAATATGATCCTAAAGCACCGGAAGGAGAAACAACTGATGTTGTAGCAATGACTGCTTTTGGAGCACCTTACCTAGTGGCTGCTCAAGCCAGTACGTATACATTAGGATTAAGTTATACTGAAAATGTAGAATGGGGACCGGTTTCTTCTCTTCAATTTTATAATGACTTTGGATTTATGGATAAAACAAAAGAAAGTTTTGAAGATTCATATCAAAATGTCACAGGATGTTTAGTAACTGCAGGTCTTCTGTATACATACTTTGATGTCGCTTTAGGAAAAGATCAACCTTGGCTTGGTCCTAATTACAATACCGCTTTAGCTGAAGGAACAATTGATGCTGATTGGCATATGCGTTTCAATATTAACTTCGGATTTTATTTTTAAATACACCTAATAAATATATAATAAGCCATGTTAGACATAAAAGTCATAGCATGGCTTTTTTAACGGTTTTTTCAAACTAAATATCCAATTTGAAACAGCCTGAAAATATTCTTAAATACTCTTAAAAAATGCACCCTATTGTCATTATTAGACGTTTATTTATATGTAAACATTATTAAATTAAGCAACTATTGGTATGACAACAATATTTTATATTATCGTATTTCTATGTTTAGTGTATGGTACTATATCCCTATTTCCTAACCTCCAGAAGAATTATAGCTTCTTAAATCCTAAAGTTGGATTTGCATCTATAGGCACAGCTATCTTTTTATTTATTATGTCCAATGCAATCATGTGGGCTGAACCTGGGTATCAGTATTTTGTAACTTATCCAAATGGAAAAAAAGCTGCAATTATGAGTGAAGGTTATCATTTCACTTGGTTTGGCAAAGTTCAAGCATGGAGTAAATACATTGATATCACAACTGAAGATGTAGATGACGATGATAACTCTTCAATGAAACCTATTCCGATACGTTTTATTGATCAAGTTACAGCCTTAGGGTACCCTTCAGTTCGTGTACAAATGCCTACTACAGAAGAGGCTTTTATTGATGTAGCTGTAAAGTTCAGATCGCAAGAAAATCTGGTCGCGATGACATTGATCCCTACGATTAGAGAGCAATTAGTCAACACCGCATATATGTATGCAGCACAAGATTACATCTCTGGTGACGCACAATCTTTCCGTCAAACTTTTGAAGAGCAACTAAAAGATGGTTCTTATGAAGTAAGAAAAATAGAGATTGCGGATACTTTATTTGATCAATCAATTCAACAAGCGAAAAGGGAAATTAAAGAAATCCGTAAAAAGTACCTTGTGGAAAGAGTGGAAGATGAAGCAGGAAGATTTAGACGTATTCCTAATGAAATTTCAGAAAATAATATCTTGATTTCACAGGTTGTACTACCTTCCATCGACATGGAATCATCATTCAAAAAACGTCTGGAATCTCAAAGAGATGAATCAGCAAAGCGTCAATTGGAAATCCAAAGAATTGAAACTGCCAAAGCTGCTCAATCCAGAATTGTTGCCGAAGGTGAAAGAGACAAGGCTGAAGAAAGGGTAAAAAGAGAAAAAGAACAAGTTTCTAGTTTGATTGCGATTGAAACACAATTAAAGCAAGAGGAAACAAACAAAGAGTTGGCAAAAATAAAATTTGAAACGGCTCAATTAGAGGCGAAACGTGAAAAAGTAATTGCCGAAACTAAAGCGTATGCTAACAAACAGTTGGTTGCTTCTGGTTTAACTCCAGAACAAAAATCACTTTGGGAATACCGTAAGGATTCAGTGAAATGGGCAAACATCAGTAAGATCAAACTTCCTGAGCAATATTTCTCTGGTCAAAGCAATGGCAAAGGTGGCGATTTATTATCGACTATTATCGCTGGACAAATTGCTTCTTCTAAAGTGAAATAACTTTTACCTAAAGATGTGTAAGTGGCTCCCAAGTTAGAGGTTCAAATCAACCTCTCTTGGGGGCTTTTTGGCTTCTAAGAAAGGCTCATACATCATGATTGCATGGTTTTCAACAAGAAGTTCTTCTGAAATGAGTTTTCCCTCCTTTGAGGACTTCACCTTAAACAATTGATTGTGGCGAGTATATCCTCCCCAATTTTGTCTTTTGATTTGATGACTTTGTTCTTCAATGATTACCTTCCCATTCATTGGTTGTGTTGCCGTTAGGGTTCCATTTAAATATTTATCATCTAACCATAAATGAATTCTAAACGTTTGTTCAGTTGTATTTTTGATTTGTAAATCAATATGATTGTACGATAAAGTTGCTCCAGAACCAAAAGGTACACTTCTATTGACATCAGGGAAAACATCAAACCCATGTCTGTATCTTTCAGTAATTGTTAAGTCGGAATGAGCACACATCCAAAATAATAGATTACCCAACTGACATAATCCTCCACCAGTATCTTTAGCAACTGTACCTTGTCGAAGTACCAAACCATCAATATACCCTTTTCGTTTTGAGGGTCTACCTACTAATTTCCAAAATGAAAAAGTTTCTCCTGGTGCTATCGTAATACCATTGAGTTGACCAACTGCCAATCTTAAATTTGTTCTTTTGTTTTCCTGCAAATACATTTCTACCCCTGCCAATGGGCGTAAAATAATCGATTTATGCTCTTTTATGACAAATGGCAACTTCTCCTCTATTCTCTTTTTGGAAAATGTATTTCGATATACAAACCACTGCCATTTTCTTTTTAGGATATAAAATTCTTTCCCTAAAAACTGACGAAGTTTATTTCTTTTTATAGGTTCTGGTATATTCATCTAATTAAATATGGGTTTCTCCAGTTATCAAAATAATTCAATTCTTTCATCAGCTGAGGTTTAATATTCAGCCAATCTTTTTCTTTTACTAACACATACTCTGAAGTAACTTTTTGGATAATAAATTCTTCCATAATAGATAGGAAACCTACTCTATTATTTACTCCTATGTATACCAATCGAAATGTATCCTCAGTAACCTCTCCTTCCTCAATTCCCCATGGTAAAACATCAATCCCTACTTGATAAGAAATGTATTCTGCTAAAGACTTGTGAGAAATCAATAATTCAGCATCAACTAAATGTTGTTTATTTTGAATTGCGTTAGCGATATACGCATATTTCAAATAAGGAGGATCATGTAATTTTGGAGAATAAGTTGAGTACGAAAAAGCACCTAAAACTAAAGCAAAAAACACTAAAAATGACGCTTTCAACTTCTTGATTTCTAATAACAATAAAGGGCTTGTAATACCAAAAACTAGCCAAAATCGAAAAGAAAATTCCATCACTCCCCACTTTAAAAAAGGTAAGGATAAAATACTTAACGTAATTAATAAACTGTACTGTGACGCTTTTAATATTTGAGGTTTATATATTCCATAAATCAAAAATAGAATAAAGAGTAAGCTCGCCCCTATTCCATAAAAAATCCAAGAAGTATTGATTACTTCTTTATGTGATTCATAAAAAGAAATAAACGGTAGTTGAATGGTTTCTGAAAATTGAGAAGGTAATAAATATTTTACTAAAAAATAAGAAATAAATGGAAGTACAAATAAGCTTACACTTAATAAATATGTTGCTCTTTTAGATATTAAGGTATAAAATAAAAAAGATGTTCCGTAAATAATTGCTAATCCAAAAATTAGTTTATGTGCTAATCCACAGATTACAAAACTAATGATTCCTGTTAGTATATTTTTCTTCTCTAAGGCTATGATCAATAACAATAAAGCATTTAACCCTATTAAATTCTTTGTAAACTGAGCCGTAAAATAAATCAATTGTGGATTAACCATCACCAAAGCAGCAATTCCTAGACTAACACAAGTATTCTTTGTTTTTATTTTTGCTAACGTAAATACTAAACTGATAAAAGATGAATAGGCCACTAAAGATACAAGTTTATAGGCCAATACATAATCATCAACGAAATATTGAAATGCAATCAATAAAGGGTAGATAATATTAATACGTGGAGAATGAAGTTCTCCGATTTCAAACCAACTTTTGATCTGAAGCATATAAAAATAACTATCCCAACCAGGGGCATATCTACTTTGAAAAAGGATGTGAATTGCTATAAAAACACTAATTGCTATCAACAATGTCAATAGCAATAGTGTATCATTTTTCTTTAAAAAAGTGATCATTTTTAAAATTCAATTTCTCCAACTAACTTCTGTCCCTTCAGTCCTACTGGAGTGATCGTTACATAATCTTGGAAAATCTTCAAAGTATAATTGGTCACTTCTCCTTTATATAAATCTGAATAATCTAAAGGTTGATATTTTCTACCAAAAACACGAATAATAATTTTACCATCTTCCACTTTCTTTAATTCCCAACTACCATCTGCAATGATTTGAGTGGTACTTTCTTCCCAATAAGGATCCTCATTTTCATCTACTTCTTCTACTTGTTCTTCAATATACTCTGATTCAACATCATACAGCACAAAAGTATTATTTGCCCTCAAAGTAAATGAAATTGATTGATAGACCGTCTTTTCTATATTACCTTCCCTACTTTTGTCTGTATGATCATCACTCAACATTTTATTCAGTATTTTTTTAAAATAAGGAGCATTTACTGCTAGGTTTTTTTCTACTTTCTTTTGTTCAAAACCTGTATAAATAGAATAGGAAACCCCTTTTGTTAAAAATAGTATTTCACTAATCACTAAATCTTGGTACTTCTTACCAGCAAAACCTGAAACAATTTCTAATTCAAAGGTTTTTCCTTTGATAGTGCCCTCTAAATCTATCAATTGCGGATCATACAACTGTTCAAGAGTATACGTTTTCATTGCTTCACCCTTTATACCAAATTTAAAAGCTTTCAATGAGCCATTTGCTGAAAAATGCTCTTTTGATCTTTGATACCCATTCCAAATTTTCAATTGGTCAATAGTGATTTCCTCTTCAAGAGAAAAAGTGATTTTTTGCCCTATTCCTAAACCATTTACAGCTTCAGACCATGCCATATCTTTATGTCCATCTACTAAATTATTGGGTGAGTAAGCAACCTCGGGCTTTAGTGAAGAACTTGCAGAAACACTCCCTTTTGTGAAAATAGGGGCAACAACCGTATATTTTTCTTCATCAGCATTCATAAATTCAATCTCTGAAATCAGATAATAGTCTCCCCAATTTCCACCATTGATTTGAATAAATAAGTTAGTAATTTCCCTATCAATCACATCAAAGACAGGACTTCCATCACAAAACATAGAATATCTTTCGGTAACCTCACCATCTTTATCGTATAAATTGATTTCATATAGATAAGTAGGTTGATCGAAAGTAATCATTATCCCCTCATTTGTTGTGGAACCATCGGGAGTTCTCCAATACGTTGTTGTATCACCATCAAAACAATTAAGAATTGAATATTGATCTTGGGGAATATTTGTTGATGTAGCGTATACATTTTGTATCACCACTTGTTCGTTTGTTATTTTTTTAGTCGCATTTGCCGAGTTTATTGATAATATCAAAATAATAAATGCGATGAAATAAGAGTAGTTTGCTTGCATTAGTTTTAAGTATTTAATGTAATGCTAAATATAACATTTTATTCGATAACCCATCAACTCAACTCTGAATTGTAAATTCTCAAGATTAAATAGATTTCCACGTAAAATATTGAATTTATCAAGTTTAAAATGGGTTAAAATGGTGAACCTTATCTTCTTTCATCATGAGTACATCTACCATTTCTTCAAACTGGTTCACTTTGGGACAATATCCCCTAGAACCTAAAACGCTTACAGATATAATCCTTGAAAAAAAAGAACCTTCTGATGGTGGTCTTACAATTTATAAAGGAACTACTATTATGCCCATTTCACTATCACGTATCGCCTTTACTTTAGAAGATATTGAAACTAGAAAAAAATGGGTAGCTAGACTATCTGAACATTCTTTGATTGAGAAAAGTCGTGATGGAATGGAATACACCACCTATGAACATTACGATATGCTATGGCCAGTAAGTGATCGTGATTACGTAGTACATCAACAATGGAAAATACTTGATGATAGCCCAATGCCTGCCATTTCACTTGAGTGCCATTCTATTGAAAACGGTATTTTCCCCATTCAAACAGATAGAGTAAGAGGAGATTTACAACACTTACAATACACCTTAGAATTTGCTGGACAAAACAAAACCAATATCAGTGTTGAAATTCAGGTTGATCCCAAAGGCAATCTCCCTTCTTTTTTTGCAAATATCATTCAAAAAAATTGGCCCATCAACACCTTAAAAGCCATATATAAAGAAGCTAAAAAAACAGGGGCAGAACATCAGATGATTAAAAGTCTTTTAAAGATATAAACTAAAAACCTCTACAGAAATAATCTGTAGAGGTTTTCTTATTTTAATGTTGACCTACATAAAACTCAATCGTTTTTTTCGTCTTGTTACCTAAATTATCATAAGCAACTACTTTAATTTTATAATGTTGGTCTTTCTTTAAATGTTCTTTTTCTGAAATATCAAGGTTTGATCCACTTGAATACAATTGCATCTCACCACCGTTAATTGAATATTGAATTTCTTTCGTACCTACATGTGTATCGGTTGCACCTAAATAAACTTTCGTAAAAGCTGGGTATACATCAAATTCTCCGTGTTTACCAATTGGTTCAATACTCATATTGGCATGTACTTCTGGACCTTCATTATCAACAAAGAATTTTACTTCATTTTCTGATTCTTCATTGTTTACATTATCAATAGCTCGGAAAATTAAAGTTTGATCACCATCCTCACGTACTGTAAAGGCACCACTATATGTTTTATCACTTTCACCGTTCACAGCAAAGAAAGTATCTTTTACTTTAGAGTGTGAATCCAATGAAGTCAATTTAATCTGCGTTTTCGAAGTAATAAATAATGTATCTCTATGTTCAAATTGCTCACCAATAAACTCATAAGCTGACGATGGTGGTACATTATCCATAAATAAAACCTCTGTACCTTCTACTGTTTTCACTGTAGTCATATTATTTACATTATCTGAAGCTTTATAACTAATATGGTGTTCACCCAATTCATTCTTTAAAGAAAATGCTGAACCAGTATAAGGAGAATAATTCGCTCCACCATTTGGACTATATAACACTTGCTTTACACCTGCTTTATTATCACTTGATGCAATTTCAAAAGTAGTTCTTGGAGAAATATAACGGATATGATCATTTACATATTGATCACCAATAATTGTATGCGAAATCTCTGGAGCAATTTTATCAACATAAAACGTAAGTGTTTTTTCTACCTCTTCATTATCCACCATATCAAAAGCTTTATAATGAATCTCATGTTCACCATCCTTTAAATCTTTCACTGAAATAGGTTGGTAAGTATACTCTTGGAATGCACTATTATCATAACTAAATTCAATATGATCAACACCTGACATTTCATCTTCACTTTGTAATCTTACAGTTGCATTAGGAGAAACAATATTTTCATTATAAACAAGACCTTTCCAATTCGCCATTGAATTAGGAGACGTTAAATCAATTTTAAATGTAGAAGTACGTACTTCTTCAGGGTTACCTACATTATCCGCAGAATAGTAGTATACAATATGTTGACCTTCCTCAGCAAGACTTACTGAATAATTATATTCGTGGAAATTTTCACCATCTAAAGAGTAATAGATATTTTTCACACCAGAATAGGTATCATTAGCCACTAAGTGCATCATTAAATTTTTACCATAAAAAGCTTCTACGCCATTATCATGTAGACGTGTGCCATCAAATGAAATCTTTGATACAGGTGCTTTACTATCAGCAATCACCTCATATTTCACTTCTCTTTTAGGTAAAATATATTCTTTCGTTTCTGGGTCTACTGCCCATTTTGATCTAATATAGTTGGGTCCTTCAGTATCAAGGTATAATGCTTCATTAGGATTAACTTCCTCCGATTCATTTAATGAATATCTTTCCGCACTAGCATCTTGTGATGTCGAAAAACTTAAAAATAAGGGTAATGATTTATTTACATATGTACCTGAATTATCAACATAAACGCTTTTTTCATGATCTAAACGCTGAGGGGCATTATTAATTGCCATTAATTCGGGAGTAGTAGTTTCTTCTTCTATTGTTAAATCTGAACTCGTATTAATTGTAGTAGGTGTTTGAGCTAAGACTGGAATTGCAAATAAGCTGTATAATAAGCCGGGTAATAGTATTCTTTGTATCATCTTTCTAAAAATTAGGTTTCTGTAATGTTGGTTAATAATACATAATATTAAGATAAAAGGTTACACTAAACCATTGATTTACAACATACTACTTTACATTCTATTTTATTAACAATCCTACAAATTAAGTCAGAATCAAAGTTTTACCTATCAAAAAGTGCAATTGGAAGGCTATTTATTACATCGAAAAAAAATTAAAGTTTTTTCACATTTGAGAATTCAATTCAATAGTTCATCTCTTATTTCTTACTTAACTTCACTAAAAACCAACAAAAAAGAGTCTATTCCTTCTCCAAATTGAAAGAATAGACTCTTTATATCTATATGATTGGCTATTATGCTTTATTATTCTTTACCATCCACATAGTTTTGTAAGTAGCTAAACTTCTCTGTCAGTTTCTTATTATGTGTAATTGTTGCTCCTTCTACGATTCCTTTTGGTGTCACAAAAAGATCTTCCAATACATTATCAATCATTTGACGACCAAATGCTTCAGAAGCATCTCTTGGTAATTCGTTGGGTAAATTATCCACCGCCATGACTGTTATATTATTGTCACTAGAAAATGCAGCTTCGTCATTACCTGTCTCAGGATTATAATCATATATAGGATCAGCAATAGTAGAAGGACGTTTTGTACTTGGGATTGAACCTTCAATATCACAAGTTACGTCTGCAATAACTTCAATTTTGAAGTTCTCCTTCTTTGCATCTTCTTTTGTAAATAAAACTGGAGCAGCTGGATGCCAGAATGCACCTGCAACTAATAGGTTTGAAACGGGTAAGAAATCAGCAAAGGTAGAATTATAATCTGCTGGATGTTCAAAGAAGTCTTTGATTTCAAATGGACTACCATCTTTTTTCTCATGATAATCTTTTGATCTCAACTGAACGAAAACAGGTGAATCAAATGACTCATTTAGGTAATCTTCTTTACTTACTTTTTTGATCCCTGCTGCTAATAACGTTTCTACAGCTCCATTAGAAACTCTACCGCTACCAGTTAGAACAATTTTGAAATCACTTGGAAGTTTCACCTTTTTACACTCAATCCACAATTCATTTAGATCATGACATAAGTGTGCTGGTTTTAAATCATATGCTTTATGACGCTTACCGTAAGCTAATAAACCATTATAAGCTCCAACCAAACCTGCAAATCTACCGAATGCAATAACTCTCGCTCCATCCTCTTTTACCAATACTTCATAATCAACGATATCAATATTTTTTTCAAGAATTGCTCTTAAAAGTTCTCTATTATAAGGTTGTTTTTTAATGGTATGAGAAAAGAAGAAGTATTTTTTATTTGGAATCAATTCAGGAATTGGAACTTCTTTAATTCCTAAAAGAATATCACAATCATCTACATTATCTACAACAGCAATGCCTGCTTCCTGATATTCTTCATCAGTATAACAACGGATTGGACTTTTTTGAACATAAATCTCAACTTCTGGATATTTTTCTAAAACTTCCTCACATTGAGCAGGAGTTAAAGCTACTCTTTTATCTTCAGGTACTTTTCCTTCTTTGATGATTCCAACTTTCATAATGTGTTCTAAATAAATGTTTTAATTTATGGTTGTATGAATAATAATCAGTCTCTGTTGAAAGCTAATTCTATTAGTTATTCTTTCTAATTAAGACCATTTTGAGGTTATCAACGCGAAGATGAGAAAATTTAATGATGAAGAAAAGAATAAAGAAAATGAATGAAAAAAATAGCGAGATTAATGCAATGTTTTAATGTTCGTTAAGATCCTAAATCTCAGGAATATATTTATCAACATATCCTTGTAAGCCTATTTTAGTACCAAATTCTGTTGGTGTAAACTTCCATCCTTCATCTTCACGAATTAATCGAGCAAATTCAACTTCTGTATCATCTCCAAAATCAGCATCTAAATCATAATGAAGAATTTCATTGTTTGTTTCTAAATTCACTACACGGATGTAGGCTTCTTCTAAATTACCGAAGTTATGTCTCCTATTTTTCGCTTCATAAATACTTACAACAAAAATCAATTCTTTAACCACAGGTGAAATATATGGTAAGTTTAAAAGGATTTCTTCATCATCTCCCACACTATCACCAATTCTATTATCACCTCTATGCTTTACCATTCCATCAGGTGATTCTAGGTTATTATAAAAAACAAAATATTCGTCACTTGGCAACTTCCCGTCTTCACCTAACATAAAAACAGAAGCATCTAAGTCCAACTGACCACCCTTTCTTACTTCCCAACCTAAGCCAATTTTAATTTTATTGAGCTTCTGATCTGCAAGTTCTTTAAGCTTAACTCCTTTTCCCTTTTTTACAATATTAGTTGCCATATCTTTTTCCTGTTATTTCACAGTAAACTTTCCTATTTTGCAATTAACAATACATCAGAAAACAAATCATATTGTTTTCGATACATCACTATTACTTTTTTAGGTTACAAAAAGATAGCCAATTCAAATAAACACAACAACACATGATTAGCTTTTGGGAAAAAGAAAGCTTTACTAAATATGATTTCATTGTTATAGGCAGTGGAATTGTAGGGCTAACAACAGCAATAGAATACAAAGAAGCCTATCCAAATCAACGTGTATTAGTCATTGAAAAAGGAACTCTTCCTACTGGAGCTAGTACAAAAAATGCTGGTTTTGCTTGTTTTGGAAGTTTAACGGAAATCTGCGATGATCTTCAAACTTCAACAGAAGATGAGGTTTTATCTGTGGTAGAAAAGCGTTACAGAGGTCTTCTAAAACTAAGGAAAAGATTAGGTGATAAAAATTTCGAATTTGAGCAATTAGGAGGATATGAATTGATCACTGATTCTCAAAAAGAGTATTTAGAAAGAACTGAAGAAATCAATAAATTACTCTCTCCTATTTTCAATGCAGAAGTATTTTCATTACAAGATGAAAAGGTTAATGCTTTCGGCTTTTCTAAACAGCATGTCCAACATTTATTATATAATCAATTTGAAGGGCAAATCCATACAGGAAAAATGATGCAAGGTCTTCTTACAGTAGCGAGAAGTTTAAATATTGAATTTGTAACAGGAACCGAGGTTGTCAATTTTATAGATGATGAAACACAAGTCATTGTCAATTGTAAAAATTTAAGTGATAAAATAGATTTTTACGCAGACAGAATTAGTATTTGTGTCAATGGTTTTGCACATAAATTATTACCTCAATTAGAAGTAAAGCCTGGTAGAGGTCAAGTGATTATTACAAATGAGCTTGAAAAAGTCCCTTTCCAAGGAACATTTCATATGGATAGAGGTTACTACTATTTTAGAAATACAGGGAATAGAATCTTGATTGGTGGTGGAAGAAACTTAGATTATTATGGAGAAACCACAACAGATATTCGGACTACTCCTAAAATTACAGATCATTTAAAACATTTACTGAAAGAAGTAATCCTTCCAAATACACCACATCACATAGACATGAAATGGGCAGGTATTATGGCTTTTGGAGAACAAAAATCTCCTATCGTTAAATTACTCTCAGATAGAATAGCCATCGGTGTTCGTATGGGAGGCATGGGTGTAGCTATTGGCTCAGAAGTGGGCATTGAGTTAAAAACAATCCTTGATTAGTCTTTGTTTAATGATAAAGATCACCAAAAAGGAATACATTATTCAAAAATAAGGTGCATATTGCGGTGATTTTTAAAAGAAAGATATTCTAAACTTCAAAGAAATTTTAATAATATCATGAGTTTACTACTAGTTCATAGAATTCTAGTTTCCTTATTCCTCTTAATTTACCTAGTAAAAGCTATTGTAATGTTTTTGGGTAAAGAGAAATTTGAAAAATTTGCGAAAGTAATCAAAGTACCAGAAATGATTGTCTCGTTTCTATTCTTAGCAACGGGTATTTATTTACTGACAGTAATTCCTGTATATACAAATGCACTTACTATTAAATTTGTTTTAGTTGCCGCTTCTATTCCATTAGCAGTTATCGCAACTAAAAAATTCAACAAAATCTTAATGATTCTTTCTGTTGTATGTTTAGTAATGGCCTATGGTATGGCTGAAATGCAAAGAGCTGCCGCTAAAAAGCAATTAACAGGTCAAACTGAATCTGTTGAAACTACTTCTGATGTCTCTTTAACAGGTAAGGAACTTTTCACTAAGAAATGTTCACAATGTCACGGTACTAATGGTGATGCTCAAAGAAGTAATTCTCCGAAATTATCAGAAAGTACGCTAGATGAAGCAGGAATCCACAATATTGTAAGAAATGGTAAAGGAATAATGTTCTCTTTTAATGAAAAAGATCTTTCAGATGAAGAGTTGAAAGCCGTTTCAACGTATGTTTTGTCATTAAGAAAGTAAATTTCTATTGTAAACTTAATTGGGATTAAGTATCTTTGTGACAACATCACGAAAAAGCATCTAGAAGGGAGCGAATTTAGCTCCCTTTTTTGTTTGCTTTTTTTTAGATGACCTCTAGAATTTTATTTATATTAGGCTGGATTTTAAGGCATTAGTATTAAAAAAATTCTATGAAAAAGTAAAAGATGAAGAATATCATTTTTAACTATTCTAAATTTTTAAAATTTTATACAGTAAAGTTGTATGGATTTAAGTGCACAAATTAAAGGAATCGTAGAATCTCACTTAGAAGATGATTCTTTATATGTAGTGAAGGTAGAAGTAAAACCTGGTCGTCGCATGAAGGTTATGATTATCCTTGATGGTGACAATGGTGTTACAATTGAAGCAGTAACAAAAATATCTAGAAGTGTTGGTCATGAAATAGATGAAAAAGATCTAATCAAAGATGAATACAACTTTGAGGTAACTTCTGCAGGTGTAGGTGAACCTTTAGAAATGCACAGACAATACAACAAGAATGTAGGCAGAAAAATCACCGTAACAAGAAGTAATGAAACCAAATTTACTGGTACATTAAAAGAAGTTACAGAAGAAGAGGTCATTATTGATGCTGAAATCAAAGAAAAAGGAAAAAAGAAAGTTGAAATTAAAGAAATGAAAATTCCTTTCAGCGACATCAAAAGTACTGTAGTAGAAGTATCATTTAAATAGTTTTCAACCTAAATCGAATAAAATTAAACAGTTGCAGATATGAATAGCATGGAACTCATCGAATCGTTTAAGGAATTTGCCAAAATGAAAGGCATTGACCGTCCTACTATGATCAAAATCTTAGAGGATGTTTTCAAAACAATGATTCGTAAGCAATATGGTGATGACGCTACATTTGATGTAATTATCAACGTAGATGCAGGTGATTTGGAAATTTGGCGCTACCGTCAAATTGTTGCTGATGACGCAGAAGAATTTGATCCACAAACTCAAATTCACTTAACTGATGCGAAAAAAATCGAGGAAGACTTCGAAGAAGATGAAGAAGTAGCAGAAGCTGTAGAAATCGACTTCTTTGGTAGAAGAATGGTACAGACTGCTCGTCAAACATTAATTCAAAAAGTAAAAGACCTTGAGAAGAAGGTTCTTTTTGATCAATATAAAGAGCGTGTTGGTGAACTTATCATGGGTGAGGTTTACCAAACATTAGGTAGAGAATTAATCATCATTGACCAAGATAACAATGAGCTTTCTTTACCAAGAAATGAAATGATCTCTAAAGATCGTTATAGAAAAGGTGATCATATTCGTGCAGTAATCGATCGCGTAGAAATGAACAACAACAACCCTAAAATTGTTCTTTCACGTACTTCTCCATTGTTCTTACGTTTATTATTCGAACAAGAAGTACCAGAAATTTTTGACGGTTTAATCGCTATCAAAAATATCGTTCGTGAGCCAGGTGAAAGAGCAAAAGTTTCTGTTGAATCATTTGATGAGCGTGTTGACCCTGTAGGTGCTTGTGTAGGTATGAGAGGATCACGTATCCATTCTATCGTACGTGAATTACAAAATGAAAACATTGATGTAATTAACTACACTGACAACTTAGACTTAATGATCAGACGTTCATTAAGCCCTGCACATATCAATACTGTAAAAGTAAACGAAGATGAAAAACGTGTAGAAGTAGTTCTACCAAAAGATCAAGTTTCTTTAGCAATTGGTAAAGGTGGCCAAAATATCAAATTAGCATCTATGCTAGTAGGATATGAAATCGATGTATTCAGAGAGCTACAAGAGCATGAGGTTGAAGATTTCGATATTGATTTGATGGAATTCAATGATGTATTTGATGATTGGATGCTAATGGAATTGAAAAACATTGGTTTAGATACAGCAAAAGCAGTATTAGATCATGAAGTAGAGGAATTAGTAAGAAGAACTGACCTTGAAGAGGAAATGATTCTTGCTATCATGCATACATTAAGAAAAGAATTCGAAGAAGATCAAGCTCCTCAAGGTGGTGATCAAAATGATGATGACGACTTTGAAGTTGACTATAGCGACGATGTTCTAGAAGAAGATATTGCAGAGGTTACAAATACTGCAGCTCAACATAAAGCGGAAGACAGCGGAAGCCCTTCTTTAGATGAATTCAAAAACGATATCGAAGAGTGGATTATCGATGAATTCAAGAAAGTTGGTCTTATCACAAAAGACGACGTTTTATCTATTTCTAAAGATCAAGTAATTGAAAAAACTGATCTTGAAGAAGAGACTGTTGACGAAGTAATTGCAGCAATCTCTAAATAACTAATCCTTATTTTAGGATAGTAGGAGAGTACTACAAAAAGAGGAGTTTACGACATTGTATTCTCCTCTTTATAGTTTTATTGACTAACCTCTCTACAAATAATTGTAAACATTCCTTCATTTTTGTACATAAAATGACGGAATAACAATAATAAGTGCAAAAAGGTGGTGATCATCTGCAATTAAATTTAAGATTTAAAAAACAAACTTATATCTTTGCACTTTAGGAGTATTCATGTGTTTCGGTTTGTCATGAAACAACTCCTTTGTTTTAAACAATTAGTTTATAAAAATTTAAAGGCGAAAGCTTTGAAGTTAATTGCTGTGAAGCAATAATTACAAAAGTATTACGAACAGGATTATATGGCAGATCAAAAGATGATCAGAATCGGCCAAGCGGCCAAGAAATTAAACGTTGGACACTCAACGATAATCGACCAATTGAAGAAGAAGAATATCAAGATTGATTCTCCTTCTCCTAATGGTAAGATTACTGTAGAGCAGTTTGAAATGCTTAAAAAAATGAATGCAAAATCAATGCAGGAAAAAGAAGAAGCATCTCAAATCTCTATTTCGTCTCAAGTAGGCAATACAGTTATTGAGTCTAAGAAAAAGAAAGGACCAAAGAAAGAAGAGAAAGAAGACGATCATCTGATTATCAAAAATTCTGCTGCCGAGAGAAATACTGACAGTAAAGAAGATAAAAACGTTCAGTCTAAAGCTGAACCAGAAACATATAGCGGTCGTCCAGGTCTGAAAGTCGTTGGGAAAATTGATCTTAATGACAATAAAAAGAAGGAAGACCAACCAAAGAAACAAAAAGACACACCTAAGCCTGAGGCTAAAAAGCCTGAAGCTCCTAAAAAGGAAGCTCCTAAGGCAGAGGTAAAAGAAAAAGCTGCAGCACCTTCTAAAGTTGAAAAACCAGCAAACGAGAAGAAGGAGCCAAAGAAAGAGGTGAAAAAGACTGCTCAGAATGAGCCAAAAACTACCTCAGCAGAACCAACAAAAGCTCAAGAGAAAAAACCTGAGCAATCATCTCAAGAAGTGAAGAAGAAAGAAAACAAATCTTCGCAGCCTCAAAATGTTGAGAAAGCGAATAAACCTGCTACCCCTAGCAGTGAACAAAAACCATCCACGGATAGTGCACCTGAAGGTGGTGCTGTTGATTCAACTATCAATGCTAAGGCTGATGAATTAAAAGGTCTTACGGTTGTGGGTAAAGTAGATCTTTCGTCATTTGAAAATAGACGTAAGAAAAAACCAAAACCAGTTGCCTCTTCTGACGATAAAGGTGGTCAGAAAAAACGTAAGAGAAAACGCGTTCCTGTAGGAAACTCTGAAAATCCACAAGGCAGACAAGGTGGCCAAGGTGGTAACAGAGGCCAAGGCGGTAACAGAAACCAAGGCGGTCAAGGTGGTAACAGAAACCAAGGTGGCCAAGGCGGTAACAAAAACCAAGGCGGTCAAGGTGGTAACAGAAACCAAGGTGGACAAGGCGGTAACAGAAACCAAGGCGGTCAAGGTGGTAACAGAAACCAAGGTGGCCAAGGCGGTAACAGAAACCAAGGCGGTCAAGGTGGTAACAGAAACCAAGGCGGACAAGGCCAAGGTAATAAGCCAGGAGAAAAAACATTCCGTAATGCTGATGCTACTCCACAAAGAGGTCAAAGCGGCAAAGGAAACAATAAGAAGAAAAAAGGTAAAGTATCAGAGAAGGATATCCAATCTGGAATGAAGAAAGCTAACCAACAGCTTAATCAATCTGGATTCAAATCTACTCGTGGTAAACATAAACAAGCCAAAAAGAATAAGCGTGAGGCGGAAAACGAAGCACGTTTACAAAGAGAGGCTGCAGAATCGCATATCATTACAGTTACAGAGTTCATTTCTACAAGTGAGCTAGCAACTATGATGGATATCCCAGTAAGTGATATCATCATGACATGTATGAATAATGGTATGTTCATCTCAATCAACCAACGTCTTGATAAAGAGACAATCGAGTTGATTACTACAGAATATAACTTCGAAGCTAAATTTACTTCAGCTGAAGAGGAAGTTGATGCTCCTCTTGAGAAAGAAGATAAGCCAGAAGATTTAGTAGAAAGAGCTCCTATCGTTACAATCATGGGTCACGTTGACCACGGTAAAACGTCATTACTTGACTATATCCGTGATGCTAACGTAGCTGATGGTGAAGCAGGTGGTATTACACAGCATATCGGTGCATACGATGTAACTACAAAAACAGGTAAGAAAATCGCTTTCTTAGATACACCTGGTCACGAAGCCTTTACTGCCATGCGTGCTCGTGGTGCTAAAGTGACTGACGTTGCAATTATCGTAGTTGCTGCCGATGATCAAGTGATGCCTCAAACAAAAGAAGCAATCAACCATGCATTATCAGCTGAAGTACCAATCGTAATCGCGATTAACAAGGTAGATAAGCCAAATGCGAACGTAGATAATATTAAAACTCAACTTTCAGCATTGAATATCCTTGTTGAAGATTGGGGTGGTAAATACCAAGCATTCGAAATCTCTGCCAAGTTTGGTCAAGGTATCGAAGAACTATTAGAAGGTGTACTTCTTGAAGCGGAAGTATTAGAATTAAAAGCTAATCCTAATAAGAACGCAGTAGGTACTGTAGTAGAAGCATCACTTGACAAAGGTCGTGGTTACTTAGCTACTGTATTAGTTCAAGCTGGTACTATGAAAGTTGGTGATGTAATGCTAGCTGGTGGTTACTATGGTAAAGTGAAAGCAATGCTTGATCATAGAGGACACAGAGTAAAAGAAGCAGGTCCATCAACGCCAGTTCAGGTATTAGGTCTTTCAGGAGCGCCTCAAGCAGGTGATAAACTGAATGTTCTTGATACAGAACGTGAAGCAAGAGAGATTGCGAACAAGCGTGAACAGTTATCACGTGAGCAAAGTTTAAGAGCTTCTCAACGTCCTAACTTAGACCTATTCAAGCGTCTTGCTCAAGGTGAGTTACAACAATTGAACTTGATCATCAAAGGTGACGTGGATGGTTCAGTGGAAGCATTATCAGATTCATTACTGAAACTTTCTAACGATGAGGTAGAAGTAAGAATTATTCATAAAGGTGTAGGCGCCCTTACTGAGTCAGATATCTTATTAGCAGCTGCAGATAAGGAGAACCCTACCATGATTATTGGTTTCCAAGTTCGTCCTACTCCAAATGCAAGAAAGCTTGCTGAAAACGAAGGTATTGATATTCGTCATTACTCAGTAATCTATAACGCTATTGACGATGTTAAAGCGGCTATGGAAGGTCTTCTTGAGCCAGAAATGGAAGAGAAAATCGTGGGTAACGTTGAGGTACGTGAAGTATTCAAAATCTCTAAAGTGGGTACAGTTGCCGGTTGTTACGTTACAGATGGTTACATCAAGCGTAACTCTAAAATCCGCTTAATCCGTGATGGCGTTGTTATCTACGGTGGTACTGACGGTGGTGAAATTGGAGCACTTAAGCGTTTCAAAGACGATGTAAACGAAGTGAAATTCGGTTACGAATGTGGTTTGAGTATTACAAACTACAACGATATCAAAGAAGGTGACGTTGTTGAAGCATTCGAAATCACTGAAACAAAACGTAAATTGAAATAATAGTTTAAGCAATTAAACTTTACAATATACCAAAGGGTTAGAAGTCAAATTCTAACCCTTTTTTTATTTCTTAATCCTACTTCAAAACCTTATGGGTGAACAATTGTTTGTCATTATATAAAAGATTAAAAACCATATAACAACTATATATCATGGCAAAGCCAAATCGAGAACTTATCCTAAAACTCAGGGAAGCTGCATCCAATATAGCTTCTGGAGCAGATTACAATTGGGGACATGTAGGTAAATGTAATTGTGGTCACCTAGTACAAGCGATTACTCCATTGAATTCGAGTCAAATTTACAAAACGGCACAAATTCAAAAATTGGACGAATGGTCTGAATTTGCCAATGATTATTGTCCTGCTAGTGGTTTACCAGTTGATACCATGATAGATACTTTAATCGCTGCAGGTTTAGAAATAGATGACATATCAGAATTAGAACATCTATCCAATAGAAAAATATTAAAAGAACTTCCTGGCGGTTTTAGATACCTTGAAAAAGGTAATAAAGAACATGCAGTTATCTATATGAACACATGGGCAACCCTCATGGAAAATGAAATATAGTAAAACCCATTTATAAATTGTCTAAATCAATATTAGAGTTTAATTTTTGATCAAACAAAAAACACTCACGTTTTGCGTGAGTGTTTTTTTAGTTTAGCTTACAAAGCTGAATTTAGATCTTAACTAAACGTAAAGTATGATTTTTACGGTTAGAATAAGCTCTTACGATATAAGTCCCTTTATATAAATTTGGAAGAATAACTTCATTATTCGTTAACTCAATAATTGAATATAATTTTCTTCCTTGTAGGTCGAAAATTTCAACTTTATGGAATATATCTCCGAATAATTTCAATGTTTGCCCTTCAGAAATTGGATTTGGATATAGATAAATAGGTGTTGATAAGAAACGATCAACAGAAAGCGGTATATCATCTATACATCCACAATTTTGATCATTTGTCAATTGTTCTTCTACAATTTCTTCTTTTGAAAAGGATATTGTACCTATTTGAAAACCTCCTCTTTTAGGAGTAGAAAATATTCCATAATTTACATACATTCTTACTCCTGCTACTTCTGACAACTCAATCTTAGAATTATCAAATTGATGAGATATCGTCCAAACGTTACAATCATCTTTTAATTCTGTGTAATTTCTCTCTAGAAAATCTCCTGATAAAACATTTCCATTTATATCAATCAGATCAAAGCGGAGCATTTCAGGTGCTAATGAATTACCAAACTTTAAATTTACAGTAAAAGAATTATGTGAAGATAAGTCATAGATATTATCAAAATAATAATTTACTCTAGGATTCGATGAAGGATCTTCTACATCAAAATTTACACAGGCTAATGAGTCATCCGAAGATAGATCAATCTGAAAAATATTATTTTCATCAACTTCCCAATTAATCTGACTTTCAGAATTTAATGCATTAAAATAAATTTGATCTTGTGATGGTATACCTTCATTAATACTAAAGTCAAAAGTAGATGAATAAACTGCACACTGACCTGTAATCGAAGCTTTTATACTTGAAGTGTTAATTTCATCTCCAAATTGAACTGTAATTTCATTTGTATCTTCACCATTAATAATTTCAGCACCTTCAGGTATTGTCCAAGATACTTCACCAATTGCACCTTTTGCTGTAAATTTTGCAGTACCTAACTTTTGAACTACACTTGGTCCTGAAATAGTAATTTCAGGAGTTACATTTTGATATACGCGTACATAATCAATTTCCATGCTCGTAGGTAACTTAGTGTCATCAGTAGGGCCTCCTACTCCTCCCCAATTACCTCCCATTGCAATATTTAGCAATAAATGGAATCGTTTATCAAAAGGCCATTCTTTGTAAGATCCTTGCTTACCAAAAACAAAGTATTCTGTTTCATCAAGTGAGACTCTAATTTTATCTTCAGTCCATTCCAATTTATAGGTATGAAAGACATTTGATACGTCCGCATCCGTAATACTTTTCCCTACTTGTGTGCCAATAGAGTGATTGAAGGCTTCTGTATGAACGGTAGCATGGACAACATTTTGGTCATATCCAACATGTTCCATGATGTCTATCTCTCCTGAAGCAGGCCAACCTCCATATTCCCAATCTGTAGGTAACATCCATATGGCAGGCCAAGTACCTTGTCCAGTAGGCAGTTTTGCTCTCACTTCAATTTTACCATATAACCAATCCCCTTTATTTTTAGAAACTACTCTCGCTGAAGTATATTGTTTACCGCCAAAGTTTTCTTTTCTAGCTGTAATTTTCAATTTCCCTCCTGACACTTGAGCGTTTTCTAAACGGTCTGTATAATATTGATCTTCATTATTTCCCCAACCATTACCACCAATATCATATCCCCATTTATCAGGGTTTGGAGCTCCATTATAATCAAATTCATCAGACCAAACTAACTCGTAGCATTCTTCTTGAGCCCATGATGAAATAGAAAAGATAAGAAAGATGAAAAAAAGTAAGTAGTGTTTCATAGCTCATTCAGTTTATTTTGTTTTTGATAAACTCGTACATAATCAATATATAAAGTTTGGGGCCATATTTCAGTATCAATTCCTTTTTCTCCTCCCCACATTCCTCCTACTGCAAGGTTTAATAAAAGATGAAATTTTTGATCAAAAGGCCACTCTTTATAAGTTTTGTGTTCATTTTTAAACCTAAAATATTCTACTCCATCAACAGAAACTGCATAGTATTCAGGAGTCCATTCCAACATATAATCATGAAACTTCTCTTCTGCATCTATAACTTTTATGTTTTCTGTTTTATTTGTTTTAATAGAATGATTATAGGCTTTTGTATGTGCAGAGCCATAGATCAATGATTTTTCATAACCTACATGCTCCATAATATCTATTTCTCCTGAAGAAGGCCATCCTCCGTACTTCCAATCTGTTGGTAGCATCCAAATTGCAGGCCATGTTCCTCTTCCAGAAGGTAGTTTTGCATTAATAACAAATTTACCATACAACCAATCACCTTTATTTTTTGAGATTATCCTCGCTGAAGTATATTCAAATTCTTCTTTCGATAGAGTATCAAAATAATCTTCTTTGATGGCTGTAATCTGAAGACTACCATTTTTCACAAATGCATTTTTGGGTAATTTCGAAGTATAAGCCTGTGCTTCATCGTTTCCCCATTTCCATTTGTTTCCTTCAATATCATAACTCCATTTGGTAGAATCTGGCAATCCTACATAATTGAATTCATCTTGCCAAACAAGTTCATAGTTATCTGACTCTTCACTAATTACTTGATTATGAACAGTAGTAGTAGAACAAGCATTGAAGATAAATAGAGCGTAAATAATTAATAACCTTTTCAATTTCAAAAAATAAAAGTGATAAAAATTAGACTAAAAAAGTCTATATGAACTCAAAAATTCAATAGACTTTATTTGAAGAGAAGTATTAATTTTATGAATAAAAGGAAGCCTATTCTCAGTATAGACTTCCCTTGTTTATTTCCTAGTTCTCGTAATAATTCTTTTCAAATTCAACAGTTTTACTGACATTCAAAGTAGTTGATTGATCACCAATCATAATTCTGAATTCACCTTTTTCAACTGTCCATTTTAAATTTTCTCCAACAAAAGCAAGGTCTTTACCATTTAATCTAAATTGAACTACTTTAGATTCTCCTGGCTTAAGATTGACTTTCTCAAATCTTCTTAATCTCTTATTGTCAGGAGTAATTGAAGCATAGATATCTTTAGTAAATAACTGTACTACTTCTTTTCCTTCAACTTTACCAGTATTTTTAATATTTACAGATACAGTAAAGTCACTATAAGCAGAGATTTCATTAGATGAAACTTTTAATTCAGAGTATTCAAAATCTGTATAACTTAAACCAAATCCAAACGGATATTGGAATGGTAATGATGAATTATAATCATACATTCCTTCCATTTTCTCTGAAGCCTCAGATGGCTTATGATCATATGTTCCTAATGCATTTGGATACATTGGATATGAGTAAGGTAGTTTACCACTAGGGTTAATATCACCTGCTAAGATATCCGCTAATGCATCACCTCCAAAGTTACCTGGCAAGAATGTCTGAACAACTGCTTGCATGTCTCCTTCAAATTGAGAGATCAAACGAGGTCTTCCTTCATTTAAAATCAATACGACAGGCTTACCTGTTTTTGCTAATGCTTCAGCCAATTTTCTTTGATTTTGAGAAATATATAGATCGTGTAAATTTCCAGGAGTTTCTGTATACGTATTTTCTCCTAAACAAAGTAACACTACATCTACATTTTCTGAAGCTTTTACAGCTGCATCAATATCAATATGTTGTTCTTCAAAGTATTGACCATCATTTTTGTATTCTACTCCTGAAGCAAATGACACATTTTCTTTACCGAATTTATTCTGAACTGCTTCTAAGATTGTATTGTAGTCTTGAGCAAATTCTTCAACTTTTTCACCCTGCCATGAATACGTCCATCCTCCATTTAAGGTACGCATTGAATTTGCATTTGGTCCAGTCACTAAAATTTTTGAGCCTTGTTTTAAAGGTAAAATTTCATTGCTGTTTTTTAATAAAGTGATAGACTCAGAAGCAGCATTATAAGCCATTTTTTCATGCTCTTCACTACCAAAGTTAGGGTAAGCTCCTTTTTCAGGGTAAGGAGTTTCAAATAACCCCAATTCCATTTTTACTTTTAGAATTCTTCTTACTGCATCATTGATTCTTGACATCGGCACTTCACCCTCGTTGACAAGTTCAACTAACATTTCAGAAAAATTAAAATTGTAAGGAACCATTGACATATCGATGCCTGCATTAATAGATTTTTTTACTGCTTCCTTATGCGTTGCTGCTACTTTATCACGATTGTGTAAGTTTTCAATATCAGCCCAATCTGTTACTACAAGACCTTCAAAACCCAATTCTTCTTTTAATAATTGTGTCAAAAGTTTATAACTTGAATGAACTGGAACACCATTAATAATACCAGAGTTGATCATAATAGTGTGTGCTCCTGCATCTATTGCTGCTTTATATGATGGTAAATAATGCTCACGTAATTCTATTTCTGGTAAGTAAGAAGGAGTTCTATCTTTTCCAGATCTTTCACTTCCATAACCTAAAAAGTGTTTGATACATGCTGCAACTTTAGTTTTATCTGAAAGATCATTATTTACACCTTCATAACCGTCAATTGCTGCAATACCCATTTGAGAAGTTAAGTAAACATCCTCACCATAAGTTTCCCAAATTCTTGGCCAGGCTGGATTACGTCCCATATCCAACACTGGAGAAAAATCCCATGGAATAGAACTTGCTCTTGTTTCATAAGCTGTAACAGCTGCACCTTGTCTATTTAATTCTGGATTCCAAGTAGCAGCCATTCCTATTTGTTGAGGAAAAAAGGTTGCTCCTGCAGTATAAGTTGTGCCATGTATTGCATCTACACCATACAATACTGGGACACCAATTTCTTTCATTGCTACTTTTTGGATCTGAGAAATCATCTCATTCCATTTTTCTGTGGTTCTAGCTTTATTGTTAGCAGTATTTAGAATAGATCCTACCTTGTATTTTACAATGGCTTCTTTTAGCTTTTTTTTATCTACTTTAACAGGCTCATAAGAAGAAAATTTATCATTCCCCTCTGTAATTAAATCTAAAGTAACTTGAGTCATTTGACCCACTTTTTCTTCTAAAGAAAGTTGCTCAAGTATTTTCTCTACTTTTTCTTCTATTGAAAGAGCACTATGAACAATCATTTCGATTTCCTTACCCTTATTTTCATTTACAGGATTATTTAAGTCTGGAGCATTAAAACCGTATAATACAGAACATAATGCAAGACTTGCTACACCTTTCACCCAATTATTTTTCATTGTTTGTTCAATTAAAGTTAGTATAACTAATGAGATATTTTAATTAATGAAGGGGACCAATAAAGGCCCCCATCAAATCTATTCATCTCAGTAAAGATATTATAATAATTTAAAATCAGAAATATAGAAAGTACCACCTTGAACATGACCTTCACCACCAATTTGGATAATTACTTTATCAAAATCAGTTCTATCACTAAAGCCTGAGAAATCAAATGTCATTTCAATCCACTGTCCCATTTCATCTTCAGAAATTGTGTAAGATGACTCAGCTCTAGTTTGCCAAGCGTTACCACCTTGGAGTGTATCTTCCAATCTTAATGCTACAGTTGGAGTCATTGCTACTTCTCCTAACCAACTTGGAGTTTGATCAGCAGATGATGGTATCGTAAAATCATTTGATTTCAAGCAATATATTTTCATTGAAAATTTATTTCTCTCTGTTAGATCAATACGATATGGTAATTCAGTTTGATAATTTTGGAACCATCCAGCATCTTCTCCTTCTGTTGTCCTTACATATTTACCTACTGTTGGGGCATCATTTCCAGCTGGATCAAAGTTTTCAACACCTACTGTAAAATCTAATGCTCCATCCACAATAAAAGTAGTATTTGTATTCCCAGCGAAATCATCATACAAATCATTCATTGCTAATTCTTTACCAACTGGTTCTTCGATTGGTCTTTCAAAACCCTCACGAATAAAACGATAATACCATGCGTTTCCGTCACCTCCAATGGTTCTTAAATGCAACTCATCTTCAGATAAATGTGTAATTTGATACTCACTACCACCAGTATGCCATGCAGGGAAACCATCACCACTAAAAGATAAGAATTTACCTTCTTCATTATCAGTAATAGCCCAACCCCAGCTTGATTGATCGGCAAAATCAATACTATATGTATGATCATCATCTGCTTGAACTAAGCTACCTCCTCTAGAAGTAAACCAATCAGCCATATAATCTTTAGCATAAGTATCCCCATTATTTGTCAATGTAAAATCAAAACCATTTAGGTTAAAATTCAATACATCATCATATGCACCTAAACCATCTTTTTGCATTGGCTCAGCTTCCCACCAAATTGGAGCATCACCATCTGCAGGTCCAATTCCCATGTGACCTTTGATTGTTTTATCAAAAACCCAGTTCTTACCTTCTAAGCTTGATCCTCCTCCAGTTAGGAAATTGTAATCTTCTCTATCAAGTAAAGAAAAATCAGTTTGTTCAATTGTTACTGTTTGTGTTTTTGACGCTTGACCACTTTGAGTAATTACAGTTAAAGTTACTTCATAGTCACCTTTAACTGCATATTCTGCTGTTACAACATCTCCTTTACCTGTTGCTCCTGTTCCAAATGACCAGAATGCAATAGAACCTTCTGTAGTATTTGTAAACTGAACGACATTTGGATTATCAGCTGTTGGAGCAAAAGTAAAAGATAAATCATCTGCTGTTGGTGCTGGACCTAACTCTGGTTCATCTGTTCCACAACTAGCCATTCCTAACAATAGGATAAAGCTTAAAAATGAATATATATATTGTTTCATTGTATTAGTTCTTTTTATTAGTATCCAACATTTTGGTTTAATAATGGATGTAAATCAACTTCCACCTGAGGAATTGGCAAGAAACCTCTTTTCTCTGTATCAAATGTTACATTAAATGTTTCTGCTGTACCAATGTCACCTGTCATGTTATTACCATTTTCATCAACATACATTGCATCTGTATCTGTTGGAGCAGTTAAAACATAACCTGATACTTCAAGTTCAGATGCTGCTTCACTCAAACCTCTTCTTAGTACATCAAAGTAACGATGACCTTCCATTGCTAATTCAACTCTTCTTTCGTGTTGAACATCATCAAGAGTGATTGCTGATTTAGAACCTAAACCTGCTCTGTTTCTTACTTGATTTAAATAACCAGCAGCTTTCGCTCCATCCGTATCTAAATTTAATTCAGCAGCCATTAATAAAACATCTGCTAAACGGATATAGTGATAATTTTGAGCCCAGTTTAATTCCACATTCACAGTTGCCTTATTCCAAGTGTGAGTAGTATACTTGTTTGTATGCATACCTGTAAAATGATAGTTAGCTTGGTATGTATTACCTGTTTCATCAATCAGGTCTTTAGCATACATGATAGTTGCTGCTTTTCTTTCATCTCCTGCTTCAAATTCTTGCTCTAATTCTCTTGTTGGTGCCATAAAACCCCATCCTTGAGAAAGAGTACCTCCATTGTGACCACGAGGTCCTGACATTTGGCAAAGAATTGAACCATATGACCAATCTCCCCAATCTCCCGAACCAGTATTAGCAAAAGGAACTTCAAAGATTACCTCAGGATTATAGTTACCACTGTTATTAAATAAATCAGCATAATTACCAGCTAAAGTTGCTCCTGAATTAAGAATAATATCATCTGCCATTTGAGTAACATCAGCCTTAGTGATAGCATTTCCTTCAATCACAGGTAATTCTGATTTACCATAATAACCAGTGTAGAATAAGAATACTTTGATTAATTCAGCTTCAGCAGCATATTTATTTAATCTTCCTTCTTCACTATCAGGTAATGTTTCTGCCATCAAACCAATTGCTTCAAACATGTCTGATGCTATTTGAGCATAAAGTTGGTCAGGATTAGATTGAACAACCTCTTTCCAAGCATCACCAGCTAAAGGTGCTGTATAAACAGGAATATTCTCAAAAAGACGAGCTAACTCAAAATAATAGTGGCCTCTTAAGAATAAAGCCTCACCTTTATAATTTGCTTTTATTTCATCCTCAACACTTGTAAATTCAATGTTATCATAGTTAGCTAAAAGAGTATTTGCTCTTTGAATACCTCCGTAACATTTATCCCAAGCTGCTTTTGCTGCAGCATTATTAGACTGAGTTGAAAATTTACTCATCTCTTGATAGTAAATCATATCTTGTCCAGATGGGTCTCCACCTGTTCTCGCATCATCACCCATTGCCATATCAAACATACGGATACCATTTGGCGTACCTGCATAGTCTGAACGTAACTTTTCATAAATACCTACTAAAGCTTGTTTTGCTTCTTTTGAAGTGCTAAAGAAAGTATCTGATGTTTGAGCATTTGTTGGTTCAACATCTAAAAAGTTTGAACATGAAGTCATTGACAAAGCTCCTAGCGTCAATCCTCCTGCTATTAATATATTTTTTAATTTCATTTTAATATCTCGCTTAGAATGTAACATTTAATCCCATTAAGTAACTTCTTGCAGAAGGGTAAGAACCAAAGTCATAACCCGTCCAAATGCCACCATGACCAACTTCTGGATCCATACCAGAGTAATCAGTAAATGTCAATAAATTATTACCTGCTACATAAACTCTTAGTTTGCTCATACCCGCTTTTTGAGAAATCTTTTTAGGTAGAGTGTAACCAATTTGAACGTTTCTTAATCTTAAGTAAGATGCATCTTCAATATGAACCATATCATTTAATTTAGAATAGTTATGGTTTGCATCATCATAAGTAAAACGTGGGAATGAATTTGTAGTACCTTCTCCTGTCCATCTGTTTAACCATCTTGTAGGATAGTTTTGAGATTGTCTTAAATCACTCATACGAAGAGTACCGTTCACCATTTCAGCACCTGATTGACCTTGCCAGAACATTGAGAAATCAAATCCTTTATAATCCATTCTTACATTTAAACCATAAAGTAAGTTAGCTACAGGTGAACCAATATCTGTTCTATCATCATTGTTGATAACACCATCACCATTTAAGTCAACGTAACGAATATCACCTGGCTGAGCATTTGGTTGGATTGGAGAACCTTCAACTGCATGAGCTTCAATTTCAGCTTGGTTTTGGAAAATACCATCAGTTTTAAACCCATAGAAGAATGGCATTGGTCTACCTTCTTCAATCAATAATTGACCATCTGTTTGGAATAAAGCAGGACCATAGAATCTACCATCTCCATTTGCCACTTCCACCATTTGGTTATCGTTATAAGATACATTACCAGTGATATCAAAATGTAAATCACCATCACGCTTTGAATACGTTAATGCAACTTCAATACCTTGGTTACGTACAGTACCTAAGTTGTAATTAGGACCAGCAACACCTGTAAACCCTGGAACAGGTAGAGTACCTAATAGATCTTGTCTTTCTCTAGAATATACATCAACAGTTGCAGAGATTTTATCATCTAATAAACCTAAATCAACACCAATATTGATTTCTGACGCTGCTTCCCATCTTAAATCTGGGTTAGTCATTCTCGTAATACCAAAACCAGGAGTCATTACTTGCTCACCACCAAGAGGGTAAGAAGGAGTACCACCGAATAATTCTAAGTAACCAAAAGCACCAATACTTTCATTACCCACTTTACCCCATGATGCTCTTAATTTTAAGTAATTAATAAGATCACTTGATTTTAAGAACTCTTCTCCTGATACTAACCAACCTGCTTGTAAAGAAGGGAAGAAACCAAATTGATTATTTTCACCAAAGTTTGTTGAACCATCATATCTAGCAATTGCAGATAGCATGTATTTCTCTTTGTAGTTATAATTAATTTTACCGAAGAATGACAATAGTTTATTAGGGTCATATAATCTACCTGAACCTTTTTGAGTTTCATCATCTGCGCCAATATTTACATAAGCATAATCCCATCCACTAATCTGTACATCATTTCTTGAAGCAGAAACATCTGTAACTGTTGATGACAACATAGTTGTACCTATTAATGCATCAAAATGATGATCTCCGATTTTCTTTTCATATGATAAAACATTCTCCCATTGATATGCTAAATAGTTACCTGCATATTGATTCACACCTGAAATAGGAGTTTGTGTAATATTGTTATAGTATGCTTGAGGATTATACCCTCTACCGTTCCAACCTCCAATATCAAATCCAAAGTCGGTTCTTAATTTTAAACCTTTAACAGCAACAGGAGTTACTTCCGCGTAAACATTACCTTGAAATTTGTTACTTGAGCTTTCTCCATAAGTATTTTGAATTCTTGCCATTGGGTTAACAATTTCTCTTAGTCCCTGGTCTGAAATACCATAGTAAGAACCATTTTCACCTGTAATTGGATTGTATTGTGACGGATCAAAAACAGGTCTTACTTCATAAGTGTCATACTCTTCATTTTTATCATAAGCATATACAGAAGTTAAAGGATCATGTAACAATGCGTTTTGTAACACACTTCCAAATTGATTTTGCTCATTAATTCCTGATTTCTCCTCTCTAGAATATGTAATATTCATTCCTACAGCTAAGTTTTTAGAAACTTCTATTCTATTATTTAAACGAAGTGTGTAACGATCAAAGTTTGACTTTTCAGGAGCTACAATACCATCTTGTCCAAAGTAACCAAATGAAGCTAAGAATGTTGATTTTTCAGTACCACCAGAAATCTGTATGTTATGACTTTGAATTGGTGCACTTTGGAATAATTCATTCTGCCAATTTGTATCCACCATGTTTTCATCCATCACTGCTTGAGAAAATTTAGGAGAACCTCCACCATTCATCGATCCTTCATTATGGAACATCATATATTGTTGAGCATTCATTAATGGAGTTTCTCTCCATGCTTCTTGTACACCATAATATCCATCATATGAAACTGAAGTTCTGCCTTCTTTACCTTTCTTAGTAGTAATTAAAACAACACCATTTGCACCTCTTGAACCATAAATAGCTGATGATGCCGCATCTTTTAATACCTCCATTGATTCAATATCTGAAGGGTTAAGGAAATTGATATCTCCCATTTGAACTCCATCAACTACATACAAAGGACTATTATTACCATTTGACCCAACACCTCTCACTCTTACTTCAATACCTGAACCAGGTTGACCTGAGACTGCACTTACTGCAACACCTGCGGTTTTTCCTTGTAAGGCTTGAGCTGCGTTCTGAATTGGAGTTTGTGTAATATCATCTGACTTAACTGATGCAATAGCACCTGTTATTACAGATTTCTTTTGTGCTTGATAACCTACTACAACTACTTCCTCTAATTGCTCAACATCTTCATTTAATTCGATGTTAATTGTAGTTCTAGTTCCAATAGTTACCGTTTGTTCTGAATAACCAATAAAAGAGAAAATAATCTCTGTAGCTCCTTCTGGTACAGATAATTTGAAGTTTCCGTTAAAGTCAGTAATTGTTCCTGTTGAAGTACCTTTTACTTTAACATTTACCCCTGGTAAGTATAATCCATCTGAAGAGGAAGTAACTTGACCTGAAAGGACTCTATCTTGCGCTTGAGAAGTGTATGCATGCAACATCATACACACGCACACAAGTAGCGAAAGGACGTTTTTTGTTTGTAAAAAATTTTTCATTCCATTAAGGTTTGCGATAGAATATTGAAGAGTTTGCCTTTTGAATAGTGATCAGACTCTTATTAAATAGTGAACAGTAGTAACTAATAAGCGCTTTGTTGTTTTCTGTCAATTCAAACATAATAGATTAGGAAGTACATCTCCAAACCTCTTTTTTTCTGTTTATCACTTAATTATAATTTAAATAAAATATCACAAAAAGCTAAAAATCAACATACTAAATATTAAGTGTACTAGATACATATCAAATTGATATCATTTAAAAAAAAGTGATTTTAACATTTTAATAAAGAAAAAATAGAGTTAAAAATAAAAAAATCATCAGTTGATATTAACTTTATTCTAACTAAACAAATGTTATTTAGTTAATAATTTTTCACATATATGTGCAAAGAATATAATTGAAATAAAAAAAACGATAGTGGATGACTATCGTTTTTAAAAGGTGAGAATTTCTAATTTCTTAATTTAAAATCAATTCTTCCCAACCTTTTTGATTCAGTACCTCTTTAGATCCTAATAGATTTGATTTAATTTCCATTGCATCCTTTATTTTCTTAGAGAATTTCCAGCACGTATTCTGCCTCATCTCTAAAATTTCAGAAAGTTTCGTTGAGGAAATATCTCCATCTTTAGCAAATACTATAAACACCATGTAAAACGCTTTTTGAATAGGAAAATGTAACCTATGAAATAAAGTTCCGGCAGTGACTGATTCGTTGTAGTTACATTTTTTACATCTTCTACTATTTACACCTGCTCCTTTTGCATAGTTTGTATTTCCACATTTCTTACATTCGAAACCATTCTTCCATTTGATTTCTTCTAAATATTGATAGCAGCTTTCATCAGAAGGGAACATTTTTTCAAACTCAGCAAAAGTTACTTCTTGCATTAGAACTCTAGCACTTTCAAGCTGTTCAACATCAACATGCAATTGCTCATTTTCGACTTTCAGCTTGACATTCATTTCCTGAATTTGTTGTCTATGACTATTCAGTTCTTGATTTACCCATTGCAATTCTTCATTTTTAGTAGCAATAATTTCTTTTTGTTTTTCAATTTCTTCCGTTCTTTCTTTTACTTTTTGCTCAATTTCTCTTTCTCTATTTTTTAAATCTTGGATCAAACGGTTTTGTGCTTTTTCTTTTTCTTCTTTTAATAGCTTAAAACGTTCGAATTGACCTAAGGTGATGAATAACCCCGTCAACAAAAGCCCAACATTATAAGAGTACACTACAATTACTGCATGTGATAAATAAATACCATATGCTCTTAACACTTGTAATACTAAACCGATGAGAATTACAGTATATCCAATAAAGAAATAGGTTACTTTTACCTCTGCCCTTTTAATTTCTAAAAGCATATAGCCAAATAAGATTAAGAAAGGAATCAGGAAGGTAGGTAACTCCCAAAGGCTATCATTGAATGATTTAAAGACAACGAAGTAAAAGGTATTTAATAATGTGATTCCCCAAATTGTCACAAACGTTTTAAATGATTTATTTTTAATCTTTAAAATACTTGTACTTAATGCAACTATTGACAACATACTTAAAGTTGACGCATAACGCATTAAAACATAATTCAATTCTGGGTGATTATTAAACAAAAATTGAGAAGCTAAATTATCTTCAGAAAGATCAACTAAGATACTTGTCAGTAAAAATAATGTCAGCAATAAGATATTTTTCTCCTTTAATGTGATGATCAATAATGCAGTTGCTAGTATTAGACAGACCAAAATACCATAATTAACCCCTAACATTACATACTCCGTTAAGGAATACTCAAACAAACGGTGAGACTTACTTAACTTATAAAAAAGTACATTATTAAATTGACTCTGATATTTTAAATAGATAGTAATGACTTCATTGTTGTAATCTTCAAGACCGTCTAATGGAAAAATGATATTCTTATGTTTAAATTTCCTTTTAGAATAGATTTGATCATAACCACCAGACTCAGCATAGTAAATCGGTTTATCTCCGACTTTTACATAAGCATTCACACTACCTACATGACTATCTGGAATTTCTAAAAACCAACGTTCTTCACCTAATGGCTTACCATCAATTTGAATCTTTACCCAATAACTTTTAATCCCATCTTTAAACAATAATAGATCTTCCTTAGTTGTTTGAAACTTATACTTACCTGAAGAAAGTAGATCATTGATTTCAATAGTGTTATCGGCATCTTCAATTATTTCAATTTTTGAAGATGGAATAATGATCTCATCTTTAAAGTAAGGAATTCTAACAATGTTGGATGTTTGACTATAACTGAACAGTGAAATATATAAGAATGTAAATAAGAATGTTAATTGTAGTTTCATCATAAAAAATATTTCATGGGTTGACTAATAGAGAAGCAAAAATATTTGTTCATTATTATGTCTGTACATTTTATCAAATGTATGATTATTTTTACATTTTTTAAAAGAAATCAAAGATATAGATATAAAAAAACAGCCTAGAAGGTAATTCTAGGCTGCTTCGAAATAGATTAAATTATCAATTAAATAGAGAAGCTCTCTCCGCATCCGCAAGTTCTACTTGCATTTGGATTCACAAATTGAAATCCTCTACCATTTAATCCATCTGAAAAATCTAATGTCGTTCCAGCTAAATACAATAAGCTTTTCTTATCCACATAGATTTTTACTCCTTTATCTTCAAAGATATCATCTGTATCTTTTACTTCAGCGTCAAATGACAAGTCATACATTAATCCAGAACATCCGCCACCTTTCACAGAAACACGTACATTCTGATCATCACCACGACCTTCTTGTTCTCTTAATTCAATGATACGCTTTGCAGCTGCATCTGTAACTTCTATCATCATAACAATATATAATTATATAAGGACAAGCCTTTTATTTGTTCAAACAATTTTTGTAATATGAACAAAGGTACTACATATTTTTGACTAGTTCAACAATCCCGCTCTTCTTAATAAAGCATCTACTTTAGGTTCTTCACCTCTAAAACGCTTATAAAGCTCCATAGGGTCCTCTATTCCGCCTCTTGACAGGATATTTTCTTTAAAACTATTAGCAGTTGTTTTGTCAAAAATCCCTTTTTCTTTAAAGAATTCAAATGCATCAGCATCAAGGACTTCTGCCCATTTATAAGAATAATACCCTGCCGCATACCCTCCTTGGAAGATATGAGAAAAGGCTACACTCATATTTACTCCGTCCACTTTTGGCAATGCATCAATCGAAGTTGGAGCCATTGCTTCTTTTTCAAAAGCACTCACATTATTGACTACTCCATCATTCAGTTGATGATAGGACATATCCAATAATCCAAAACTTACTTGTCTTAGTGTCTGATACCCTTCTAAGAAAGTTGAAGAAGCCTTAATTTTATCAATCATCTCTTGTGGAATTTTTTCCCCTGTTTCATAATGACTTGCAAAAAGATCTAAAGCTTCTTTTTCATAACACCAATTCTCCAAAACTTGAGACGGTAATTCTACAAAATCCCAGTATACCGATGTACCCGTCAAACTACCATATTTTCCTTCAGCCAACATTCCATGTAATGCATGACCAAATTCATGGAATAAAGTCGTTACTTCATTGAATGTCAGTAACGAAGGTTTTGTTTCTGTAGGTTTTGTAAAATTACATACGATAGAAACATGCGGACGGTTTTCTTTACCTTCATAAATGGTTTGTCCTCTAAAAGAAGTCATCCAAGCACCGCCTCTTTTCCCTGCTCTTGGGAAGAAGTCTGCATAGAAAACAGCGATATGCCTACCATTTCCATCTTTTACTTCATAAGTCATGACATCTTCATGGTATTTATCGATATCATTTCTTTCTTCAAAATGTAGGTCATAAAGTTTTGAAGAGACTTCAAATACCCCATTTAATACATTTTCTAATTTGAAATAAGGTTTTAATGCTTCGTCATCGATAGCATATCTCTCTTTTTTCAATTTTTCAGACCAAAAACTCCAATCCCAACGTTGTATTTCTTCTGCACCATTTGCTTTTGCATACGCAATAACATCTTCTACTTCTTTGTTGGCTGCAGGGTGTGCTTTCTCTTCTAAATCTGTAAGAAAGTCGACAACTGCTTTTGGTGAGGGAGCCATTCTCTTTTCTAAAACGAAATCAGCATAATTAGCAAAGCCTAATAATTTAGCCTTTTCATTTCTGTTTTTCACGATTTCTTTAACGATCTCTTGATTGTCATTTTCACCACCATCAAAACATCTTGCACCAAATGCTCTAAATAATTCTTCTCTCAAAGTTCTATTTTCAGCATATGTCATAAAAGGTATATAGCTTGGATATTGTAATGAGAATAACCATCCTCCTTCTTTTCCAGCCTCTTTAGCAGACATTGCAGCGCCTTCTTTCACTGCATCAGGCAATCCTGCCAACTCTTCTTCCTTCTCAATGTACATTTCAAAAGCATTTGTTGCTGCTAAAACGTGCTCACCAAACGTCAAGGACAACTTAGAAAGCTTAAGGTCTACTTCTCTTAACTTTTCTTTGTCCTCATTGTTTAGTTCTGCACCATTTAATGAGAAGTCCTTATATGTTTTTTCTAGTAAACGTGTATCTTCAACATCTAAACCAAGACTATCTTTTTGGTGATATACCTCTTTTACCTTTTCAAATAATTTTTCATTTAATAAAATATCATTGTAGAGGTTACTCAATTTTGGAGAAACTTCCTGTGCAATCTTTTGAATTTCATCATTTGTTTCCGCAGAATTTAAGTTAAAAAAGATACTGCTAATTTGACCTAAACGATCAGAACAATGCTCTAAAGCCACTACTGCATTTTCGAATGTAGGTGCTTCAGGATTATTTTCTATTTTCTTGATATTTTCTTGAGCCTCTTCAATAGCGGCATCAAAAGCAGGTATAAAATGTTCTTCTTTGATTTCGGAAAAAGGGGCAGTTCCAAATGGGCCTTTAAAATCTTCTAAAAGTGGATTACTCATCGTTTATTATTATTCTAGTTAATTATTTAATCAAAAAGATAGCCTTTAACTGTTAAAAGCTAAAGGCTATACTAATATCGTAGGATCTGAAATAAAAATCTAATTCAGACGAATATTCTTTGCTGCATTGGCGAATACTTTGTACTTCCCTCCCATTTCTTTGAGTGTATTCTGCCAAATTGAATCCACGGGTTCATCTAAAATGTTATTTATGCGAGCATTTGTTACTACCCATGAATCTTCTTTTAGTTCTCCTCTAAGCTGTTGGTTTTCCCAACCAGCATATCCCATAAAGAAACGGCAATTACTTTGATTTAATACACCTTTCGCATTGAGGGCTTGAATTTCTTCATAATCTCCTCCCCAATATAAACCATCTTTTAGAGGTACAGCATTTTTTATGTCTTTAAACTTATGTATGTAATGCAATGTATCTTGCTCTACAGGACCACCAACATAGATAGGACTATCAATTGCCAATTTTGATTCCACCTCTTCAATTGTCACCATTGAAGGCTTGTTCAAAATTAAGCCAAATGAACCTTTTGTTTCGTCGTGCTCGCAGATTAGGATAACTGCACGCTCGAAGTTATGATCTTTCATATAGGGTTCTGAAAGTAGCAAATCACCATTTTCGATAGGACGTTGTCCAAAATTGATAGTAAAATCCATAGTAATAGGGTCTAATTCAAAGTCATCTTTTTATATTTCTTTAGAAAGTAAAAGGGTTTCGAAGACTAGCTTCGTTACTTCAATTTCAAAATATCATCTAGAAAAGCAAAATGTATTTACAATAAATTAGAATAATAACATCAATTTCATTTAAAAACACCAAAATTGCATTCACTTATAGAAACTATTATCAATTGAGAATTGTTTGCGTAACTTTTTAACTTTTTTCGCTAAAATGTATAAAAATGTAACAAAGTGGTTGTAAATTGGCGATTCTAAAAGCACAAAAGAAAAGCATGGATTATTTAGAAGGATTAAACCCACCACAGCGAGAAGCTGTAGTAAACATGGAAGGCCCAATGATGATTATCGCCGGTGCCGGATCAGGTAAAACGAGAGTATTGACCTATAAGATTGCACACCTTATTGCCAATGGTGTAGAACCCTTCCAAATCTTATCCTTGACTTTTACAAATAAAGCTTCAAGAGAAATGCGTGAGCGTATTGTCGAAGCTGTTGGTGACGAAGCAAAAAACTTATGGATGGGTACGTTCCACTCTGTTTTTGCTAAAATCCTTCGTTTTGAAGCCGATAAATTAGGCTATCAATCCAATTTTACAATTTATGATTCTGAAGATGCTAAGTCAGTGATTAAAAGTATCGTAAAGGATTTCAGGTTGGATGATAAACTTTACAAGCCCAATGTTGTTTTAAGTAGAATTTCTGCGGCTAAAAATGATCTTATTTCTTGGAGAGCTTACGAAGGAAATAATGATAGAAGATTAGAAGATGAAGCAACAGGACGTCCAAAAATCTTTGAAATTTATAAAGAATATGCGATTCGTTGTTTCAGAGCTAACGCAATGGACTTTGATGATCTCTTATTTAATACCAATGTGCTTTTCCATCAACACCTAGATGTTTTAAATAAATACCAACATAAGTTTAAGTATGTATTGATTGATGAGTTTCAAGACACAAACATCTCTCAATATTATATTACTAGAAAATTAGCGGCAAAAAATAGAAATATTTGCGTAGTAGGTGACGATGCACAATCTATATATGCTTTCCGTGGTGCTAATATTCAGAACATTTTGAATTTTGAGAAGGATTATCCTGAATTAAAAGTTATCAAATTAGAGCAGAATTACCGTTCTACTCAGACTATTGTAGAAGCGGCAAATTCTGTAATTAAGCACAACCAAAATCAGTTAGAAAAAAATACTTTTACTCAAAATGCAATTGGAGAACGTATAGAAGTAATTCGTTCTGCGACTGACTTGGATGAAGCGAAAGCTGTTGCACAAAGTATACAAACGGCAATGATGCGTGATCATATTCCTGCTCAAGATATTGCCATTTTATATAGAACCAACTCTCAATCCAGAGCTTTGGAGGAAGCATTAGTCAAACTTTCCATCAAAGCACAGATTTTCGGGGGACTCTCTTTCTACCAAAGAAAAGAAATCAAGGATATGGTTGCTTATTTAAAGTTTGTTACCAATCCAAAAGATGAAGAAGCTTTCAAAAGGATTATTAATTATCCGAAAAGAGGAATCGGACCAACCACAGTCAATAACCTTTTTGTAAAAGCTGCTGAACAAAAACTCGGTATATGGGATGTTGTAGCCAATGTACGTCGTTTCTTTGGTGGTCGTGTAGCAACGCAAGTGGAGAATTTTGCGAACATGATCAAGGTTTTCCAAATCCAGATGGAATCTAAAAATGCATTTGAAGTTGCCTCATTTATTGCAAAAGGGTCTGGTATTCTTCGTGAACTGTATGAAGATAAGTCCATTGAAGGAAAAAATAGATATGACAACCTTCAAGAATTACTGAATGGTATCCAAGGTTTTACGGATGACCCTGAAAAAGAGGATAAAAGCCTTACAAATTATCTTGAAGAAATCTCTTTGATCACTTCAGCAGAAAAAGAAGACATGTCTGATGCGATTACTTTAATGACCATTCACATGTCGAAAGGACTTGAGTTTGATTATGTCTACTTGGTAGGTATGGAAGAAAACCTCTTCCCTTCTCAAATGATGCTTGAAACGAGGGCAGATCTTGAAGAGGAAAGAAGATTATTTTATGTAGCCATTACAAGAGCCAAGATCAAGTTGTTTATGACTTATGCCTTGCAACGTTATCGTTTTGGTAAATCTATTATGTGTGACCCTAGCCGATTTATTGATGAAATTGCACCTCAGTATATCAGCATGAAACGTAGTAGTATAAATGACAATTTGGGACCAGGAAATACACCAGGTTTCTCTAATTATAGATCATTACGTCAGGCACCTTCTAATTTTACTAAAAAAGTGGTAAAGCCTAAAGATGATAGGCCATTTGTTCCTTCTAAATCTGATGAGATTAAACAAGGATTAACTGTTCGTCATATGAAATTTGGAGATGGGCACGTTGAAAAAGTAACAGATGAAGGATTAGATAGAAGAGCCGTTATCAATTTTGAAGAAGTAGGAAAGAAAACTTTAATTCTCACTTTTGCCAAATTAATGGTTTTAGAATAACCTCATTTGTTAGTGATTCTCTAAAAGCATAATTATCTTTAAGTCTTCTATGGTTAATCTGTGGAAGACTTTTATTTTGATTAATCTACTATCAAACATATATGAGATTCACTTTCATTTTATTATTCCTAAATATTTTAATTATACCCTTATCTATTTCAGCTCAGGATATAAAAGCACCATCCTATTTTTTGGAATTTATGGAGGAAAATCCAGATAAATTTCATCTCACTTATCATGATACAGGAGGAAAATTAATCAAATGGAATGATGATGAACTCTCTAATGTAAATGGGTTGGTTTATTGGTTATTTGCTCTTGAATATGTAAGACAAATAGATAATAAGAACTTTTCGCCTACCGAAAGAGTACCTTTGGAAAAAATTGATCAGTTTTCTATTAACAGTAATAAAATGACCGTTTGGTCTGACTATTTAAAAAAAACTCGGAAACTACTTTATGAGAAAGTAAGAATGAGAGAAATTGTTAGTGGACTCATTTATTTTGGAGCTGATGCTAATGGTGATTATTTGATGTCTCGATTAGGAATAGACTCTGTAAAAAATGCCGTAAATACATTTCAGATGTACAATACAACAGGGTTATTTCCCATTTCAACAGCTTCAATTTATATTCATAACCCCTATCATGAAAACCACAATTTATTTGTCGAAAATATTAAAAAGGAAAAGGCAAATGAATTCCGTAAAGATGTCTATACTCTATATGATACTTTATCAAAGGATATTTTTGGAGATTTAAAAGAAACATTTCATTTCCATCCTAGTCGTCATAAAGAATACGCTGCTCTATTGAGTGATAAGATGCCTCTAGGTCTAGTTTCTGATTACAATCTTTTAATGCAGAAGATAAACGAACGCACTTTTTTTAAGGGCGGTATGGAAAAAGAATGGGAAAGAGCAATAGAGGCACCATTAATGGATAACGATATCATGAAAGAACATTATCAACATTGTGGTCGTTTTTATTATTCGACTGTCAATACGTTGGTCATTTCAATGTATGGTACGTTTAAAAATGGTAAAAAAGCACATCTAACAGCAACTTTTGAAAACTTGACAGAAACAGAACATATTGATTTAGCCTTATCGATCAATGATTTTGGATTTTCAATGTTCGAAAACAAAGAGTATCTCAAACAAGTTCAGGATAAAGTCAATCTCCTAAGAATGAAAAAACATGAAAAATAAAATATACGACTCACTGATTGTTGGAGGAGGTCCTATTGGTATGGCTTGTGGTATTGCCGCTGAAAAAGCAGGTTTATCACATATAATACTAGAAAAAGGATGTTTGGTCAATTCACTTTATAACTATCCTGTGAATATGACTTTTTTTTCTACTTCAGAAAAATTAGAAATTGGAGATACACCATTCGTTTCTCATAATCACAGACCTGTTCGTCGAGAAGCTTTAGAGTATTATAGACGAGTACAAACGCTATGGAACTTGAATGTACATCTTTTTGAGGAAGTCATTGAAATTTCTAAAGAAGAAGGTGAAGTCTTAGTTTATAAAGTAAAAAGTTTAAAAGGGGAATATCATGCCTATAGTATTACTATTGCAACAGGTTTTTATGACATTCCAAATCTTATGAATGTGCCGGGAGAAGAGCTTCCAAAAGTAAAACATTATTATGATGATCCACATCTTTATGCTTTTACAAAAGTAGCCGTAATCGGAGGTGCTAATTCAGCAATTGATGCTGCATTGGAGACCTATCGAAAGGGTGCTCAAGTCACTTTAATAATTCGAGAAGAAGAAATTAATAATCGAGTAAAATATTGGGTGAAGCCTGATATCGAAAATCGAATCAAAGAAGGTAGTATAAAATGCTATTTTGAAAGTGAAGTAAATGAGATTAAAGAAAAATCAATTATCATTTACCATAAAGGAGATGAGGTTGAAATCCCTAATGATTTTGTCCTTGCAATGACAGGATACCAACCCAATTTTGACTTTCTGACAAAAGTTGGAATCACTTTAGCAGAAGATGAACTAAAAACACCTACTTACAATCCTGAAACACATGAAACAAATATGGAAAATATATTTCTTGCAGGAGTAGTTTGTGGTGGAATGAAAACAAATACATGGTTTATCGAAAATTCAAGAGAACACGCAGATATCATATATAACACACTTAAACAAAAATTAAATAAATGAACGTATTAATTACGGGTACAAGTAAAGGATTAGGAAAAGGGTTTGCTGAATATTTTTTAAACCAAGGAGATAAAGTAATTGGTTTTAGTAGATCTTCTGACCCTATTTTACTTAGTAATACTAATTTTCAACATAATTCGATAGATCTTAAGGATCTTGACCAAATTAAAAATGCTGTAAAGCAAGCCATAAATGGAATTCAAGAATTAGATTTAGTGATTCTTAATGCAGGAATCATTGGTGAGATCAAAACTATGATGGATTCTACTATCACTTCGATGAAAGAAGTTATGGATATCAATTTATGGGCAAATAAAGTGGTAATGGATACTTTATTTGAAGCAGGGATAAAAGTGAAGCAAATTGTAGCCATCTCTTCTGGAGCATCTGTCAACGGAAATAAAGGATGGTCAGGCTACTCTATTTCTAAAGCTGCATTAAATATGATGATAAAACTTTACGCTTCTGAGCACGAAGAAACACACTTTAATGCTTTAGCTCCTGGACTTATTGATTCTGAAATGCAAGACTACTTATGTGGACAGGTTGATAAAAATGAATTTCCAAGCGTTGAAAGATTGCAATCCGCAAGAGGAACTGAAGTCATGCCAAATGGTACAGATGCAGCCAAGAAAATAATTACATTTCTTCCTACTTTAATGGAAACTCCATCGGGAAGTTATCAAGATATTAGAAAACTATAGACATAAAAAAAAGGCCCGTAAAACAAGCCTTCTTTTTCGCTATTTCTCATTGCTACTTTCTACTATGAGAACGAAACATGGGAATCGAACCCACTTCCTTTGTTTTGATTTCTCAAACACTGCTCTGACCACTGAGCTAGTTTCGTTGATAAAAAGAGTTTCGTAGCTGTTTCCCTCTTTTGTCTTATACAATAATACAAACTTGAATTACGATTATAAAGTCTTTTTCTAAACTGAATTCCTAACAAATTTAAACAAAGGGGATTATTTGCTTCAAAACTCTATTTTTCAGCAGATTAATAGGTTTTGATACACTTGTAAAAATACCTTAATTATTTTCCAATAATCTTAATTTCACTTAATCGTTAGTGGATTCACTTTTTTGAGTAATTATTTTTTATAACATACAAAAAAAGTAACACATGCTATAATATGTAATTCAAATAAACATACTGACTCTTCATTCATTTTTTTATTTCTACAATTTCTAAAGTGCTAATCTGTTTAAAATCATATATAAAATAAGATTTGTTAAATATTAAATAAAGTGTGAAACATTACTTTTATTTGTAAAAGCGATGTTACTTTTAACATTTTGATTTAATAATATAAAGTCTATAACAATTCAGTCATAAGTAAACCAGGAGATTAAAATACAGTTGAATGAGAATGTATTTTGAGTGAGGAAAGTTTGTGAAAAAGACCGTTTGTTTTTGAAGATTACGCATTATGACAAAGAGACGTCTAATTACCATTATTACCCTAATGTGCATTGCGATGTTTGGGTTAGCTTCTCTCCAATATTATTGGATTACAGAAGCTATCCAAGAGCGTAAAAGCCACTTTGAACAAGAAATTGGAGAGCTACTAACAAATGTTGTAAAAAGGTTAGAACAACAAGAAATACTACAAGTTACTAAGCGTTATCTTGATGATATCTCAGTAACCAATAGTGATATCAATGTACGTTATGATTCTGTAAAACAACAAGCTTATTGGACTAGTAAACAGAATATTAGAATAAGCCAGACCATTAGTTCTGATAATCTTGCAAAACAAGGTATTGCTTATAAAGTACAGGAGAAAGCTGAAATTAAAAAATCAGGAACTGCTACTAAAACAATGATATCTGATATTGAAGGCGTTAAGTATGGCTTCAATGACTCCACCAATAACAATCAAATCATTAGTAATATGACCAATGATTCCACTGCACGGAAACGATTGGATATTGCAATGGATTATATCATGAAAAAAACTGACTTAGTTAATCAGGTGGTCAGTGAGATGATATTGGCAGAAAATACTATGCTTCAAGATCGTGTGAATTTCGAGATGCTCGATTCTTTATTGAATCAAGAAATCAACCATAAAGGAATTAAAACGGTCTATGATTTTGCAGTGCTTCAAAGAGAAGGTGACAGAGAAACTGTAATTATGAGTAGTAATGTGGAACGTAATGCTGATATCATTAAAAGTGCCTATCATATTACTCTTTTCCCTAAGGATGTATTTGACAATTCGAATACACTTTACTTAGAGTTTCCACAGGAAAGAAAGTTTTTGATTAGTAAAATGAGGTTTGTCCTTTTTTCATCTTTAGGATTTATTTTGTTAACACTTCTTACTTTCATCTTCGCAGCACGAACAATTATTGAGCAGAAACGTATTTCAGAAATAACGAATGATTTCATTAGTAATATGACACATGAGTTAAAAACACCTATTTCAACAGTTGCATTGGCAACTGAGGCACTCATGGATCCTGATGTACAGAAGATGTCTAGTATTACCAATAGGTATCTCGGTGTTATTAAAGATGAAAATCAACGTTTAAGCAGACAGGTGGAAAGAGTACTTCAAATCGCCAGAATCGAAAGAGGTGATTTGAAACTTAGAAACGTGGATGTTGACATGAATAAAATAATGAAGGTTGCTTATGAGAACACGCTCATAAAGATCGAAGACCGTGGAGGTAAACTTTCTTTCAATTGGGCAGCCGGATTGGTAAATGTTAAGGGCGATGAGTTACATTTATCTAATATTATTTTTAACTTGTTAGATAATGCTAATAAGTACTCCCCTGAGGCGCCAATAATAGACCTTTCAGCGATTCAAAAGAAGAATATGCTCGAGATTCGCATTAAAGATCAAGGTCAAGGAATACCGAAGGAACATATTAGTAAAATTTTTGATAAATTTTACAGAGTACCAACAGGAAATGTACACAATGTAAAAGGCTTTGGTTTAGGCTTAAGTTATGTCAAAAATATTGTCGAAGCTCACAAAGGAACTATTCGTTGTAAAAGTGAGTTAGGCAAAGGAAGTGAATTTATTATACAACTACCAATATCTGAAAATGGACAAGATTAAAATTTTACTTGCAGAGGATGATCCAAATTTAGGAATGTTACTTACTGAGTATTTAGAAGTTAAAAACTTTGACGTTACTCGTACTCAAGATGGAGAAGAAGCATTAAGAGCATACCAAGATGGTGATCACGACTTATGTATCTTCGACGTTATGATGCCTAAAATGGATGGCTATACTCTTGCGGAAAGAATTCGTAAGTCTGATGTAGATATTCCAATCTTCTTCCTTACTGCAAAGTCAATGAAAGAAGATACACTTAGAGGTTTTGAAGTAGGAGCTGATGATTACATCACAAAGCCTTTCTCTATGGAAGAGCTTTTAGCACGTATTACTTCTATCTTAAGAAGAACTAAGAGCAAAACGGATTCAAAAGAAAAACAAACAATTTTCGAAGTTGGTAAGTTTACTTTTGATTTCAATGCACAAATGTTAAAGTCAAACATTGATGGCTCAGAGCAAAGACTTACTTCAAAAGAGTCTGCTTTATTACGCCTTCTTGCTATCCATAAAAATGAAATTATGGACAGATCTTTAGCATTAAAGAAAATTTGGTTAGATGACAACTACTTCAACTCAAGAAGTATGGACGTATATATCACTAAATTAAGAAAATTCTTAAAACCGGATGACAACTTACGTATCGTAAATGTTCACGGTCAAGGATTCAAATTAGTGGAATTAGGTGCTGAATAATTAGAACCAAAAAATATTGAAAGCCTCTCAACTATTGGGAGGCTTTTTTTGTGTATTATTGTTAGAAAATACCTATTTAGAGAAGACTTTTTACGAAGGGTCTTCTCTTTTTTGTCAAAAAAGTGTTAAATCGCCACTAATTCAAAACAAATGTGAACTATACCACATTTCATGTAGGAAGATCTCCTTAAAATTGTGATATCAAATCATGATACAAACCTAAAATTATTACATTATGAAAAGGATATTCAGCTTATTAACATTAATAATTACTTTAAACACAATTACTTTTGGTCAAGACATGGACAATAACAATACATTTAATCCACTTACTGACTTTGAAAAATACATTATTGTCGATAAAGGAACAGAACGTCCAGGCACAGGTATTTACAATGCACACTTTGAAGAAGGAACATATACATGTAAAAGATGTGATGCACCATTATATAAATCGGATGATAAGTTTGATTCTCATTGTGGATGGCCAAGTTTTGATGACGAAATAGAAGGAGCTGTAAAAAGAGAAACTGATGCTGACGGAAGAAGAACTGAGATTTTATGTGCCAATTGTGACGCACACTTAGGTCATGTTTTCGTTGGTGAGAGATTAACAGATAAGAATACAAGACATTGTGTAAACTCTGCTTCATTAAACTTTACATCAGCTGATGAGGAACCAAAAGTTGCAGAACAAAGTGTAGCTATTTTTGCAGGTGGATGTTTTTGGGGTGTTGAATATTACTTTGCGAAGTTACCAGGAGTATTAAGTACATCTGTTGGATATACTGGAGGAAGTAAAGATAATCCTTCATACAAAGAAGTATGTTATACAGACACAGGACATGCTGAAGCTTTAGAAGTGACATTTGACCCTAATAAAGTATCTTATGAGACATTAGCTCGTTTATTCTTTGAAATTCATGATCCTACGCAAATGAACCGTCAAGGTCCAGACATAGGAACTCAATATAGATCTGAAGTCTTCTATACTTCAAATTACCAAAAAGAAATTGCCAAAAAGTTAATTAAAGAACTTGAGGATAAAGGATACGATGTTGCTACAAAAGTAACTCCTGCTTCAACATTTTGGGATGCAGAAGAGTACCATCAAATGTATTACTTTAAAAAGAAAGCAAAACCTTATTGTCATATCAAAACAGAAAGATTCTAACCAAGAAATAACCCATTATAAAACAGAATCTACAGATAGGTCCATGGAAACTTTTTATTCCATGGGCTTTTCTTTATATTCATACACATCAAAATATAAGATTGCCTGTGAGTAAGCAACATTTAATCATCAACTGCGGAAGTAAGAAGACAAAGTATATTGGTCAAATTTTAGAAGACAATAACTTTAAGAATCAAATTGTAAAACTTGAAGAATTAACAGAAGATGATTTAAGAAAGGCGGATAAAATACTGATAAGTGGTGCCCCTATATTATTAACAGAAGTTGATCCTAATCCTTACTTGGAAAAATTCTCTATTTTAAAAGAATTGGATACTCCTGTTTTTGGAATTTGTTTTGGACACCAAATTCTTGGTATGTTAGAGGGAGGAGAAATTAAAAGGACAGAGGAAGCTCGATCACTTGAAGCAATTGAACATATAGTGGAAGAATCTCCATTGTTTGAAAGAATTCCTCAAAACAGTTCATTTGAAGAAGATCATTGTGAAAGTGTTACGGTCAGTAATCAATTTACATTATTAGCTAAGTCTGCTTCTTGCTTTAATGAAGCGATGAAACATAATAGATTGAAATGGTGGGGAGTACAATTTCACCCAGAAGTTTCTGAAGATTATGGTACTATTCTAATATTAAATTGGTTAAATCTTTGCTCATAGTCTATCGGGAATTCATTGAAATACGTTACAACATATAAAGTTAGCAGTGCAAACTATTCAAAAATTCATATTGACTGGGTTTATTCTACCCCTTATTCTATGTTTCTGTGCTTTTAATACACGGACAGAACCAACTTCCATAGAGCAAAGTTTGAAAATGAAAGATAGTGCCGAAAAAGTGGAAGCGCTTACTGCTTTGGCGTTATTGGAGGTTGAAAAAAATCCTACATCTCAAAAGAAGCCTTTTAAATTAGTTAATCAGGCGATACGTACTGCCAATAAAATTTCTGATAAGAAAGCACTAGCTCTCGCTTACAATACAAAAGCGATCGTTTTCAGAGAGTTCTCAACCTATAGTCAAGCTTTATCCTATCATGAAAAAGCATTAGATATTGCTCAAAAAAATTTCCCAAAAGGAGAAAATATTGAGCTGCTTATGGACCTTGGTGCTACTTATAGAGCCAGTCTTGATTTTGACAATGCTAAAAAATCTTTTAAAGAAGCTAACAAAATTGCCATAGAAAATAATTTACATGCATATGAAGCAATTTCAAACCTTAATTTAGGTTTTCTCTATACCTCTTTTGAAATCGAAGAAGCTGGTCTTGTTTACTTTGAGAAAGCAATGAAAATTTCAGAGGAATATAAAATTGCAGATACATATATATTATCGGTTATTGGAAAAGGCATAAATCTTAGTTTAGGTAATTCTCCTGATTTAACTAAGACAAAGAAATACTTTGTTCAAGCAGTTACAAGCAGTAAAAAGAAAAATAAAAAATATCTTGAAGGTATTTCTCGAATTTATCTAGGTAGAACTTATTTGAGGCTTAATAAGATCAGTTATGCTTATAGACAATTTAATGATGCTAAAAAGCTATTAGAGAAATATCGATTTAACCAGAATCTACCAAAAGAATATAGTAGCCTAGATGATGTTCTTAAATTTAGAAATTTCTATGCACAGGCAATGTCGTATCAGAATAGCTTGAAATATTATAGAGGTGAAATTTCTCAAAGTCAATATAATTCTGCTGTTAAAGAGGAACTAGAATTATTTGGCAACCCTGATCAGGAAGAACTAGAGCAATTAAGAACAGCACTTACTGAGTTGAAAAACCACTATTCTTTCTTAGACAGTATTGATCAATTGGATGAAGAAGAGGCTGTTTTCTTATTGAAAAACTACTTGGATACACAAAGTGAAAAAGTAGATAATCTAGAAATTGAAACCTCCTATTTCAAGAATCTTTTAATGGAGACTGAAAAAGCAGCTAAGCAAAAGATTCAGATTTTAGAACAGAAAAATCAGCTTCAAAAAGCATTAATTTCAAAACAATATTGGACAGCTGCATCATTAGTTCTTTTGGTTGTCTTTATTGCTCTCATCGGTGGGTTACAATACAAAAATGCCCTTCAGAAAAAGAAAGCGAATATTGAACTAGAGGCCAGAAATGAAAAAATATCTGAACAAAACATCCAAATTTCTTCGACTGCAAATCAATTAGAAAATGCTTTAAGTATATTACAAGTACAGAGTAAAAAAACAGAAGAAAGCATTCATGCTGGATGGAGAATTCAAAATGCAATGCTCCCTACTGAACAAAGATTTTCAGCGTTATTTAGTGATCATTTTATTTTATACCAACCAAGAGATATTGTTTCTGGTGATTTTTACTGGATTGGTGAAAATGATGGCAAAACAATCATTGCAGCATTAGATTGTACTGGGCATGGAATTCCTGGTGCTTTTATGTCGATGATGGGAAATACATTAATGAATCAAGTTGTCAATATTGAAGGGTATACTTCTCCTTCTAAAATTCTATCAAAAATTGACAGTTATATTGCAGAGGCTTTAAATCAAGACATTAACGAAGGCTCAAGAGAAGGAATGGATGTAGCTATTTGTTGCATTTCAGAAGATAAAACAGAACTCAAGTTTGCAGGAGCTAAAAACCCACTACTTGTTGTAAAAGAAAATGGCCAACATGAATTCTACAAAGGTACAAATAGACATGTCGGTGGCAATAAAGTAAAAAACAAACACAAAACGTATGATGAATACAGTATTACTATTGATCAAAACGATACGTTCTACATATATTCAGATGGAATTCAAGATCAATTTGGAGGAGAACATTTCAAAAAATATATGAGAAAGCAACTGATTGCAGATTTAGTTTCTTGGAATAAAGACCCTTTACATGTACAAAAAGAGCTGATGATCAATAAGTTCAATTCTTGGAAAAATGGAGGTAAACAAATCGATGATGTTTTATTAATCGGTTTTAAATGCTAATCCATTCAAAATACATTGTCTTAAAAAGTCACTTTATGAGAAGTGGCTTTTTTTGTTTTAGTAACTATCTAATATATTGATTGTACAATATCAGTAAGTTGAATGAATTATTTTCATGTTCTATTTTTTTACTTTTTATTGTAAAAAACAAAACAAGATGAGAAACCAATTATTGCTACTTTTTACTTTATTATTTATCTGTATCAGCAGCTTCGCACAAGATAATAGAATAAAGCTCTTCAAAGAGTTATATACAGATATGTCTATGGTAGAAGTAGATAATTACCTCATCAATGTATTGAAATCAAAAAAGGAAAAAAACGGTGATTACCCTATCACTTTTTTAAATGAAAACGCTTACTTAAAACCTGTTTTTGAAGATGGGAAATTAAAGAAAATTCAGATCCTTTTTGAAAATGATGATATTGAAAATATCCAACGTAATTTAAAACATATTGAGGCTGCTTTTCAGAACCTTAAAGAATGGAAAGAATACAAAACCAATCAATATGTATGGCTTTTTCAAAAAAAATTACCGCAGGAAATGAATCAGATGAATTATCTGTCGGTATATTCCTTAGGGATTTTTCATGATGAAGTTGGTTCCAGCTGGCACAGTATCATTTATATTTCTCCAAAAACTGTTGATGATGATAAAATCAACAATGCCGATGTAGAAAAGAAAGAAGACAAAATATCTTCTGACCTATAAAATTTTATAACCTATCGATTCATTACTACAAATCAGAGGCGGTATTACCTACCGTCTCTTTTTTATACATAAAGATAAACAGACAAAAACATCAAAATACTACCTCCTAAGACAAATAAATGCCAAATCGCATGATTGTATTTTAAAGTCTCCCAAACATAAAATAGTACGCCTAAAGTATAAGTAATTCCACCGGCAACTAAAACCCAAAAACCAGTTCCTAATTCATCTTGTAATGCACCAAACTTAAATACACCAATCCATCCCATAGCTACATATAATGATACTGAGATCCATTCATATTTAATCTTGAAAAACAGTTTATATATCATACCCATCAAGGCTAAAACCCAAACGATTATGGCTATGATTATTCCACCATTATCTTCAAGTAATAGTAATGCAAACGGCGTATAAGTTCCTGCTATCAAAAGGTAAATACCACTATGATCTAGTTTTCTTAAAAAGGCTTTAACGGTTTGAATGGCCACTAAATGATACAATGTGGATGATAAATAGAGTATCAACATACTCATACCAAAAATTGTATAAACGAAATACTCTAAGGTACTTTCTGACTTATACATCAATAATCCATATCCTATGATACTAAGTACAACGCCTAATCCATGGGTTATTGTATTCCAAATTTCTTCTCTATCACGTGTAAGTAAATACATAGCTATTATTTATTGAATGAATATTCACTTTACTAATAGACAGATGAAATAGATGAATTGTGTATTAAAATATGTTAAATTTAAAATTATAGAATAAAAAAACTCTTTCCCTAAATTAGAGAAAGAGTTCAATATCTATTGAGAGAAGGATTAATGTACCAAAACAAACGCTCCCCAATAATAAGGTTTACGATATTCTTCCATTAATTTTAATTGTGCATTTCTAAATGCAATATTGATATCTTTTGTTTCGAACCATTGGTTATAAAATTCATTCATCAATTTTTGAGTTGCTAAGTCATCTACACTCCACAAACTCATGATAATTGATTCTACACCAGCGATACTAAAAGCGTACTGTAATCCAGAGATACCATCACCATCTGAAATATCCGACACACCTGTTTGACAAGCAGATAATATTAATAATGACGTATTTGAAAGATCCAACCCTTTAACTTCATAAGCTGTAAGAATCCCATCATTTCCTGATTCATAAATTTCTCTTAAAGATTTTTCTTTATTGGTATATATTTCACTAAAAAATAGGCCTGATTTCAGTAATGGATTATCCAAAATAGGATTGATTAGTTCATCTATATAAATACCATGAGTAGCAATATGCATGATAGCAGGACTTGTCGAGAACTCTTTGATATTTTTTTCTGTCGCATGACTCTTATAGTACGACTTTACATTCCATCCTTTTGTAGTAAAAAGAGAAGAAGTATTTTCAAGTTCTGTTTTTGTTCCAGGTAAATCTTCTAAGTAAAAAGTGTATTTCGCTTTTTCTTCAATATTTTCTTCTGCTTCTCTTGATGAATAATTATTTAATACTCCTTCAAAAGTTGGATTTCCAATCAAACAGATATCGTTATTGTTGAAGTTTTGCATTTTCTGATCATGAGAAATATCGATTGTACTAATTACTAATTCAATATCCTGTTCTTCAATCAGATACTTGTTTTCTTTTTCGTTAAATAAAACGTTGAGGTTAATAGCATTGTAAATTCCGTCATTACTTAGGTAGATTTTATCTACTTTTTTATCTGCCATCAACTTATCAATACCTTCTTGAATTGGCTCCCAATAAAAGTCATAGGACTGAACCTTAGGTTTATCATTGTTTTTATAAATCAATGAACGTTGATTGGGTTTTGTTTCTTTATTGTATATTTTAAATAAATCTCCTTCCATTAAACTAGCATTTCCAATAGGAATAAATTGAGGGGCTTTACAATCTGAAGAAACAGCTAAGGCTACATAGAAAGACTCATTCGGATTAATATGCTTAAGTTTTACAATCTCTACCGCTACTTCATTTTCCTTGATATTCTTTTGTACCTCTTTCCATGATAAATACTCCGATACTTTAAGGGAATCATTTTCGTCTTTTGAGACAAAACTTAATGATTTTTCGAGATTATTGATTCGATCTGTCAACATATAAGTATCAATATCTAGATCGTACCTATCCTTGATTGAAAAGAAGTTTGCTGTAGCTAACCTAGATTTTTGTTGATCTAAATTACCTACATAGTTAGGGAATTTCATGTTGTTTCTATATTCCCCAAGGTTTTGCATGTTCTTTTTACGAGAGATTGCTTCTTTCAAAAAATATTTTCGATAATTTACTTGAAGGTCATAACATTTTTCAATCATAGCTGCGTTTCTATGTCCTTCTTTTTTAGTCATTAAGCTAAAGAAATACTCAAAAACGCTTGATGTATGATGAATAAAATTAATTTTCTCATCCTCGCTCGTAAAATTTAACTGTGTATCATATTGATGAATTCTTAAATCTACTCCCCTTAAAATAAGCTCAATTGCTCCAGGCCAATCTTCTTTTAATGCTTTAACGTAAGCAATCCTACCAAGAATCTCCGCTTTGTATACAGAGTTATCAGAATATTTACCTTTTAGAATTCTATATTCTGCCAATGCATTATCATATTCTTTTTTCTGAATATAAATTTTCGCTTTTTCATCAATAATCGTAATTCTTTGATATTGTATTTCATCAATCTCATATTTGTCAGCGATTACTGTAGCTAGATCTAAAAATGATAAACCGGCATTATATTCTTCTTTGATAAAAGCTAACTTCCCTTTTAAAATATTCGATTTAATAAACAAAGGGTGTTGAGCATTGATATTATGCATTAAAAAATCTTCTATTTCAATAATTTGATGCATCATATCTTCAATGTCTACAGATACATCACTTGAAATGATCGTATTTAATAAAGTAAGTTGAAGGTTATAATACACTTCACTCCTGCCCATTCCTCTCTTTTCTAAAAAACGAATCTCTCTTTCACAGATATCTTTTCCATTTTGAGTTCTTCCTAATGTATTAAAAAGCTCAGTCAGCGTTACGATAGCTTCACTATAATACTTGGTAAAAAACACCTTTTCTTGCCTCACTATGGAAACAAGTTCCATAAGTTTTAACTCTGTATTGATATAATCTCCCTCTTGGAAGTACAATTCTCCTTGAATTCTTAGATAATTAAAATAAAGATTTCTATTTGTCAGTGTTTCTTTTTTGATGAGACTTAATTGTTGATTAGTCTTCTTCGTATAGCCTTTCTGAAGGTAAATATCAGCAATATCTAAATATAGTCTAGATTGTATATTGGCATTATCCTTCAATTTTGAAACATCTTTATTTACAATTTGAAAGTTCTCCAAAGCTTCATCCATAAAACCTCTTTCAGACAAAATCTCTCCTAAATTAAGGCGAGTCATTAATGTTGAGAGATGCGTATTTCCTAAATGTTCTATTCTATACGCTAATGCTTTTTCATAATACTCTTGAGCTTTTTTATATTCATTACTAATAAAATAATGTTGAGCCAATGTCTCTAGAAAAGCAGCATAAAAAGGACTATTAGTATCTCCCCTACTTGCTAGATTTTGTTCAATGCTTTCCAATAATGGATAAGATTTTTCAGCCTTATACCATTTAATATATAATTTTGCATATTGAAGATTAAGCCAATCAGCACTAACTGTATTCCCTGTTTTGCTTTTAATAAACGAATTTTGATGATCTTCAATAAATTGTAGCGATGCTTTAAAATAGTCCTCACTCTTTCTAAATTCTCCTAATTCTCTATTTAAAATTGCTCGATTGATATTACAAAGATTATAATCAGGATAATCTTTTGTGAGTGTTTTAAAATATATCATTTCGGCCTCATTTAACAGAGGGAAATTAGCAAATGAGTCTCCTATACTGATCTTACAGAAGATTAGATAATTTAGCGCTATGGCATAATCAGGGTATAACCATCCTGATGAAGCATTCATTATTTCGATTGCTCTTCCTAAATGAATAATTGCTTGTTTATATTCAAAAATCGAAATTTCTAACTCAGAAGTAACCATAAGAGGAATTACTACTTCAATTGCTTCTTGACCGAACTTACTTTCTGTTTCTTTTAGCCATGTCGAAGCTAGTTGCTTCGCTTCTTTGATTTTACCTTGGTTTTGTAAGCTTTTAATTTCATCTGGTGTTCCGTTTGTAGTAGAAAATGCGTAATTGGTGATGATAAAAAGACTGAAAAAAAGGAAAATTATATGTTTAATTTTTTCCATACAATGATCAGTTATTAGGTTATATAAATAGTCTTAATCGACAAGTAGAATAGTATTTTTAGTATGCAAGCATACCATATAATTACAAAGTTAATAAAATTTAATAGTCTTACAGCATAAAACAAAAAAAAGGCTGTCCTTTCGAACAGCCTTCTTTCTATATTTCAAGTATTGATTAACCACCGAAGTCGTCAAATAATACATTTTCTTTCGGTACACCGAAGTCTTCAGTCATCTTAATTACCGCTGCGTTCATCATAGGAGGTCCACAGAAGTAGAATTCGATTTCCTCTGGCTCTTCATGTTTCGATAAGTAGTTGTCAATTAAAGCTTGGTGCACAAATCCAGTGAAACCATCACCTTCTCTGTCATCCATGTCTTTCTTGTTCACCCAGTTATCTTCTGGAAGAGGTTCAGACAATACTTTATAGAAACGGAAGTTAGGGAATTCAGCTTCAATTTTCGCGAAATCTTCTTCATAGAATAATTCACGACGAGAACGACCACCATACCAGAACTGTACCTTACGGTTAGTTTTTAAAGTATGGAATAAATGGAATAAATGCGAACGCATTGGCGCCATACCTGCACCACCACCTACGTAGATCATTTCAGCATCAGTCTCTTTGATGAAGAATTCACCATAAGGACCTGAAATTGTTACTTTATCACCTGGCTTACGTGAGAATACGTAAGAAGAACAGATACCTGGGTTCACGTCCATCCAACCGTTTTTCGCTCTATCCCAAGGTGGAGTCGCGATACGTATGTTAAGCATGACGATGTTACCTTCTGCAGGGTGGTTAGCCATTGAGTAAGCTCTGAAGATCTCCTCATCGTTAACCATTTTAAGGCTCCAAAGACCGAAGTTATCCCAATCAGGTTGGAATTCATCTGCTTTTTTACCCATACGAGGGTGAGCCGTAATGTCCATATCTTTGAAGTCCACTGTTACTTCAGGAACGTCAATTTGGATATATCCACCAGCCTCAAAGTTCAATGTTTCACCTTCAGGAAGCTTCACTACGAATTCTTTAATAAAAGTCGCCACGTTGTAGTTAGATACAACCTCGCACTCCCATTTTTTAATTCCGAAGATTTCTTCTGGTATTTGAACTTCCATGTCTTGTTTTACTTTAACTTGACATGCAAGGCGGACATTTTCATGTTGTTCGGCACGGCTTAAGTGACCTACTTCGGTAGGGAGTACATCTCCACCACCGTCTGTAACGCGACATTTACACATCGCACACGTACCACCACCACCACAAGCAGAAGGCAAAAAGATTTTTTGCGCTGAAAGTGTCGTTAAAAGTGTTGAACCCGCAGCAACAACTACTGGGTTTGACTCATCACCGTTTAAAACGATTTTTACGTCACCACTTTGAACTAACTTCTTCTGTGCGAATAGGAGTACGAAAACCAAAAACAGGATTAGGGCTGTAAAGGCCACAATCGCTGCAGGTACTACTACTGATAGTTCCATAAATAAAAATTTGGAAAGATAAGTTTTAAAATTTCCTTAATCGGCTACAAATATAAAAGCCTTATTGTCGAATTAAAAGGAAAAAAGGCTATAAATATTCTAAATAAATGATATTAAATACTCAATAATTATATCCATTATCAGAAGATTCATAAAGACTTTGATTTTCAATGACTTTGATCCTCAAATAAGGTCTATTAAGATTTCTATCACTGCCTATTCTATCAACAAAATGTTATCAAGGAAGGTTTTCAAAAAACAATTTTCATCTAATTGTTTCTAAACATCCATTTAAAAAGCTCAGCATATGTAGGTTTTTTACCGTAGGTTAATAGACCAATTCTATAAATTCTACTTGCAACCCATAATGATCCAACAAATCCTGCAAACAATGTCAACATCGATAAAATGACTTCAAGGCCAAATCCAATAAATGGCATTCTAATCATCATCACTACGGGTGATGTTAACGGAATGATTGATAGCCAAACAGCCATACTTCCCTGTGGGTCAGAAACTATACCTCCAGATAAAGATATTGCCAAAATTAAAGGCATTGTTACCGGCAACATAAACTGCTGTGAATCTGTTTCGTTATCGACACTAGCTCCAATTGCGGCAAACAAAGAGGCATACATTAAATAAGCAAAAATAAAATAATAGACAAATACCCCAATAATGGCAAAGAAATCGATATTTACTAATGAATAAAATACTTTCGTCATATCATCCATTTCTACATTTGCAGGTATTTCTCCTCCATTTACTTGAGCCATTCTTGCTTGTTCTAATTGATCGTAAGGGATTTCGACAAATGTTGATAAAACAGTCACGGCAACAATACCAAGTACTAACCATAATAAAAGTTGAGTAAGACCGACTAATCCTACACCAATAATTTTCCCTAACATCAATTGGAAAGGCTTCACAGAAGAAACTATTACCTCTACTACTCTACTTGTTTTTTCTTCAAGTACTCCCTTCATTACCATTGTAGAATACATAAAAACAAAGAAATAGATCACTAAACCTCCTACTATTCCAATCACACTTGATATACCTACATTACTATCTGATTCAGATCCATCGCCTGTCAAATTTACTGTTCGAATCAATACAGGATTATCCAATGCTTTAATTTCTTTTTCTGTAACTCCTAGTTCAGGCAATCTAAGTTCTCTGACTTTCGTTAAAATACGATCTTCTAACTCTCCTACAGCTTTTGCTCCTAAACCTTTCGTTTCAAAAAGTACAACACCTTGTGTATTTTTTATTGAAAAATCTTCTGGTATATATAAAAAACCATCTATTTCACCATTACTCAATTGCTCTTTTCCGACATCAAGCCCTCCAAAAATTTTCACGAATTTGAATGATGGAGTACTTTCATCAAAGTCATCATTAAAAATACCTGATTGATCTACTACAGCTATTTCTTTTTGATCACCATCCGAAATACTTGCCCAAATAATGATACCATAGAATCCAATGATTAATAAAGGTCCAAGGATAGACATTATTACAAATGACCTCTTTTTTACTCTTGTAAAATATTCTCTCTTTAAGATTAATAAGACTTTGTTCATAGTTTAATTTGATTCCAATGTGCTCTTGATGTTACCGTTTTGAACTGCTTCGATGAAAATGTCGTGCATAGAAGGTATCTTTTCTTGCATTCCAATGATCGTACTTTGTTCTGCTGCTTCTTTCAAAAGAGCATTTGGGGAAGCATCTATTAATCGAATTGTTTGTTTGTAACCGTATAATTCTTTCTCAGACGATTGAATCAATTCATGAGGTGTATTCTTTATGACTACTTCCTCTTCCGTCAATAATTCAAATTGATGATTTCGATATGCATTTTTAATATCAAACTGAGTTCCTTCTATGACTTTTTGGGATTGATTGATTAAAGCAATGCTATCACATAACTCTTCAACTGACTCCATCCTATGAGTAGAAAGTATGATTGTAGCCCCTAAGTCTCTAAGTCTGAAAATCTCATCTCGTATTAAGCGAGCATTCACAGGGTCAAAACCAGAAAAAGGTTCGTCTAATATTAGTAGTTTGGGTTCATGAATTACTGTAGTAATAAACTGAACTTTTTGTTGCATTCCTTTCGAGAGATCTTCCACTTTACTTCTATACCAAGGTTGAAGTTCTAATCGGTCTAGCCAAAATTTAGTTTTTGCTTTTGCCTCCTTGTAAGACATTCCTTTCAATTGGGCTAAATAAACAATTTGTTCAGCCACCTTCATTTTTTTATATAAACCTCTTTCCTCAGGAAGGTATCCCATTTTTAATACATCTGACGATTCTAATGGTTTTCCGTTAAATAAGATTTCTCCTTCATCCAAAGAGATGATTTGAGTAATAGAGCGAATCAAAGAAGTCTTCCCTGCACCGTTAGGTCCTAATAAACCATAGATACATTTTTCGGGTACATTAAGAGAAACATTGTCTAATGCAGTATGATTTGCATATTTTTTGGTAACACCTTTGATTTCTAATATGTTCAAAATCTGAAGTTCTGTTAATTAAAGAAGAATTAATAGTACACAAAATAAAACATATTTAAGTAAATGCCCTATTTTTCTTTAAAGATCATTAATTACATACATCAACTTCCTCATTTAGAGTAATTTGCGTAAATTGTGAATAACTTATAAATAAAGATGAGAAGTTATTTCTCCTCTCTCGACTATCACCGCCTTCATTATGATGGCAAGACTACAATTTATTAAAACCTAATTTTAACTGTTATGATAAGATCGTTTAAATCACGCTACAATTTTAAGCGTACAGAAGCTAAGCCAAAAGTAAATCGTGAACTAGAAGGCTTTGATATCAAAATCAACAGTGCCGGTGAGATTGAAAGTTCTTATACTGTAGATCAATTGAATGAGTTTTTAAACCGAAACGTGTTTGACAAAAAATTAAAAAACACTCCACATAAGGATGCTGTTTAATTAAGAATATATAGCGAATTAAGTCCTTTATTTCCGTAAAGGGCTTTTTTTATGACTACTAATAATTGTAAATAATTTCAACCCGTCATTTGTATCGTCGTTACTATAGTTACAAAAAATAATTTAACTCATGAAAAAGACATTACAACTCGCTATCACTTTTGCATTCGCTTTCTTTACTGCTATTACATTAAATGCACAAAATTCAAGCACTCTGAAAAGAGGTGATAAAATAGATAAAGTTAATATTAGAGATTTACATAATGAACCAGCGGTGACACCATCGATTGGGGAAAAGGTGACTTTAATATTTTACATTGATCCAGATAAACCTTCAATGAACGAAACATTTATTGAAGAATTAAAAACATGGAAATTTCCTGAGGAGGAGTATTTTGCATACGGTATTGTAAACCTTGCAGATTCTCCCTATCCAAATAGTATCATCCGTTTTATGACACGTCAAGTACGTAAACGTTCAAAACAAGAAGCTGATGCCTTGATTCTTACAGACCCTAAACGTATGATTCAAGATGCTTGGAATACAGGAGATTGTAATAATGCCTTTTCTGTATTATTAGTTGATGCAGATGGAACTGTTTTATTCTGGAAAGCAGATGAAATGACTCCTGAAGAAATTGACTTTGTGATTGATGAGATTAAAGGAAAAGTTTCTACATCTCATAAATACACTGAAGAGGAAATGAAACAATTTGACTTATAAAATCCATACATACATTTCTCATAGAAAAGCCCCACGAAAGTGAGGCTTTTTCTTTTTTATCTTTTATCCAAATCGTAAGAAATCTTCCCAACGACGGATTAATTGTTTCATGTCTTGAGGAATCTCTGAATTGAATTGCATCCATTTTCCAGTCACAGGATGTTCAAAACCTAGAGATTTTGCATGTAATGCTTGACGAGGGCAAATCTTAAAGTTGTTTTCTACAAAGGTTTTATATTTCCCTGTACTCACTCCTTTTAAGATCTTATCACCACCGTACATTGCATCTGAGAATAATGGATGACCGAGATGTTTCATATGAACACGAATTTGATGTGTTCTTCCTGTCTCTAATTTACATTCCACTAAACTAACATAACGAAGATCTTTCAATACTTTGTAATGAGTAATTGCATGTTTTCCATACGAAGCATCATCTGGAAGAACAGTATAAACTCTTCTATCTTGTGAAGACCTTCCAATCATTGAACGAATTGTTCCTTCTTTTTCTTCATCAGGAAAAACACCCCAACAAATTAAGTTATAAGTTCTTTCAATGGTGTGATCGTAAAATTGCTTTGATAGATGTGTCAAAGCATGTTCCGTTTTAGCAATAACTAAAAGTCCAGAAGTATCTTTATCTATCCTATGTACCAAGCCTGGCTTATCTGACCCATTAAAAGAAGTTGGTAGATCTTTAAAATGGTAAGTTAAGGCATTTACTAAAGTACCTGAAGTATTGTTAAAACCTGGATGAACAACCATACCTGGCTTTTTATTGACAATCAATAAATCTTCATCCTCATATACAATATCTAATGGAATATTCTGAGGTTCTAACTCTTGAGATCTAGGTTTTGGCATAAACACCATTACTACATCCCCTGCCATTACTTTATAGTTTGGTTTTACTGGTAAACCATTAACTAGAAAATGGCCATCTTTTAATCCGTTTTGGATTCTGTTACGAGAAAGATTGGGTATACGATCCACTAAGAACTTATCGATTCTTAAAGCAGTCTGTTTAGGATCTACTTCAATACGTAATTCATCGAATTCATTTAGTGATTGTAAATCTTTTTCGGTGAGATCAAAATCTTCTGGTTTGTAATAAAAATCTTCAGAATCGTCACTTTTGGCATTGATAACAATAGGAGATTCAGTAGCTGAGTTATCACTATCCTTTTCCAGATTAGAAAGTGATTCTGTCGAATTTGTCACTTCTTCCTGAGAGGTTTTCTTTTTCGACATTTCTTCATTATTTAGATGATTAACTTCTCTTTTTTCCACGTAATTGCTTGTCCCGCTCATCTTTTTTGATAATCAAGTTTTCGTCTAAAGGTTAAATTGGTTTAAGTATAAGAGTCTATTGATTCATAATTAAAGTACAAAGTAGTATATGAATCGCAGATAAATATGTCTCATAACACATTACTCTAGCCTAATTAAAGGAATACAAACCAATTATGAAAGTACCTTTAAGGGTTTCATAAAAAAGGAACTGCAATTCTTTTATGAATTCAATTAATTCCTTTAAAATGAAACTATTAGTGGTATTTTTAATCTTGTTTTTGATTTGGAAGCTTAAAGCCGTTTTTGATAAAACCTACAAACTCACTGAACATTTCTTTATTTGTAAAAACACTCTTTACAATTCCCCAGAATCCGCCAAGTGATTTTTCTTGTTCTAATTGAGCTTGAGATAATGCCGCTTTTTCTTGAATCAACTGACGTTGTTCTTCTTCCTGTTGTGCTTTTTCAGCTTTCCATTCATCCAATAAATCAGAAATTTCAGTTTTTTCAGGATCAATCCCTTCGTAACCTACTAATTCATTGGACTTCTTATAATGCTCTTGTGCTTTTTCCCAAGCACCAGATTGTTCTTGAATTAAGCCTAGATTATTATGTGCAATTGCATCCTCAGGATCAAGTTCAATTGCTTTCTCATAATCAGCGATAGCACCTTTAGAATCTTTCATATGTGCTTTCACAAAAGCACGACTAGAGTATCTAAATGGATTTTCTGGTTCAAATTGAACTGCTTTATCGAAATCAAGAAGTGCTCTTTTACTATTCCCTTGCATATGGAGTACAATCCCTCTATGTGCAAAAAAGTCTGCATTTAGTGGTTGTAAGTTGATTGCTTTATTGATATCTCCTAATGCACCGTCAAACGCTTTCATTTTGTAGCGCGCAACAGACCTATGATAATAAGCACCGACATTTTTGTCGTTTTCTTTTAAAACAGCATTAAAGTAAGCCACTGCTTCAGTATACTCACCGTTTTTAATCAATTCTAAACCTTGACTATATTCTTCCATATTTCTTTTATGAAGTGAGATCACTTCAAAGTTTTTTATCCTTTCCCTTCTATAAGTAAAACAACGAAAAACGTGTATATGTTTACATTTCTAATTTTTCACTCAATTTTTGCATGAGGTGACTAGACACCTCAATGTCTCCTTTATTCTGAGAGAAAAAGTCTTGCATTTCCGTAATGTAATCAATGAATGAATCTCTATCTCTAGTTTGAATGATATCAAATAGACGGTTCATTTCATCTCTGAAAATACGAACTACCTCATACACATATTCGTTTCTCATTTGAATATCTGCATAGAGTAGTGGATTTTGCATGACATATCGAGTATAAAATACGATAAAAATTCTGTAAGGAGGAGAAGCAACACTCTTAATATCTTCAAAGTCTTCATTATATCTTGCCATTGTTTTGGCAGATACAAAGACGTTAAAGTGATTCAAGCCTTGAACCAATCCCATTTGTTTGTCATGCTTTATATATTCTACATCTTTTACAACACCATTATGTGCCGTGAAAAATGTTTTGAAAGCTTCCTCTAAATCTTCTGCTCCATCCACATGATTGAACAATACTACATTTCCATCAAAGCTTTTGATAGAAGGTCCAAACATAGGGTGAATTGAAAGATATCTTGGTAATACTTCACTGTAAACTTGGCGTAGAGATTGGTATTTTTCTACTACAAATTTTTTCACAGAACATAAGTCCACCAAATATTTATCATCCAAACATGGAAAAACTTCTTCCATGACATTAGACATTGCTGAAATAGGTACTGCAAGAATTACAATATCTGCCCAATCCGCCAATTGTCTATTGGATTCAAATTCACTTTCTTTTCCTCGAGAGGAGAACCTTGTTTCGATTCCTTGAGCTCTAAAAAATTTCACAACCCAGCTACCCAAACCTTGGTTACCACCGACAACTCCTATTTTTTGCTTGTTCAGTTCCACAATTATCTCACTCAGATTTTATATATTCGTTAAAATTACTCCATATTTGAAGATTCAAACGAGATTCTTTTTGCATTCGTCATGCAAAAGTACGTATTTCATTTTTTATTTGGGAGTAGAAGCAACGTGAAGTGGCGAAATGACGATGACTTTTGATTATTTTATGCCTGTAGACTGTACAGGAGAGACATTAGATGAGTATTTAAGTGAGGCTTGGTTTAGAGATGGACCAATGATGTCACGCTATGAGATGATTTATTTTAGAAATCATGTCTATTCTATCGTACCCATTCGTGTCGAATTAGAAAATTTTAAGTTTTCGAAAAGCCAACGAAAACTCATTAGAAAAAATAGTCAGTATACTATTAAAATTCAGCCTCTGAAAATTACGGAGGAAAAGGAAAAAATGTATGCTGAACATAAAGGGCGTTTCCAATCTCCTAATTCTCCATCTACTTTAAAAAATTATTTTCTTGAAGAAGGGAATGATGAATCTCCATTTGAAACGTGGGAACTTCAAATTCTAGATGGTAAAAAAATCGCTGCTATTTCCTTTATGGATTTAGGGAAAGATTCTATTTGTAGTATACTCGCTTTATTTTCACCTGAGTATAGTAAACAATCTTTAGGAATGACAACGATGTTATTAGAGATTGAATATGCTCAAAAAAATAAAAAGAAATATTACTATCCTGGATATGTCTTGGATGAAGATTCTGTTTTTGATTATAAAAAGAGATTAAATAACCTTTTCTATTTTAGTTGGGTAGACTTTGAATGGTATCCTTGGGAAGAATTTGAACCAAAAGAATCTGTTAATGCTGTATTGAGAGAGAAATTGGGTTTAGTTCAACAAATTGCTTCTGATGAGAATAATTCAAAATTAGATTTAGTACAGAACGAAGCTTTCTTCTACAACATTTGGCATAATACCTTTGATGTTTCAGGTATTGTTCCTTCTCCATTATACCTTGAATGGGAATCACAATGGTTCCATCAGATATCAATCAATGTTGATTTTACAGAAGACCTTTACACACCGATTTATGTCATAAGTCATCAACAAGAACGACTTGGTGAATCAGCGGAAGCAGAGGAAATCAATACTATTCTTCATAAATATCAAATGAAGATTAGAAACTCTGCGATCGTACAACAACAAAACCTCTTTTTATTAGAAGAATATTTAATTCAAGAGGGAATAGAGACTGATATTACAAAGATGTTTTCGAATGGCAATAAGCTAGATGCATTTATTGAATTAGCCATTGAAGGAAAACATTTGACCATTTATATTTCTTATTCAATCAGTCAAAGAGTCTTTATCATGCAGGCTTCTAATGACTTAAGAGATATTACTGTCGATTCTTTTGCTTCTGCTAGAGATTGTGCAATTGCAATTAGTGAGTGGTATTACAGAAAAACATTAAGCCTAGTATTATAAGATTTCAGCCCTAATTTTCATTAAAATTCAATAAGGCATTGTAATTTAGTAGTATGAACAAATTTTATACTGTACTACTAAGCTTCATCATGTTCTTCTTTTACAGTTGTAATTTAGAAAGTGAAGCCCCTTTTCATAAATCAAACTTCTTCAATCTTAGTGATTTTGATACACTAATTTCCCCAAAAGATAACTTCTATAAGTATGTAAATGGTAATTGGCTTAAAAATACTACAATCCCAAATGATCAAGGAGTATGGGGTAACTACGCACTTATTCGAGAAAAAAATGATACACAAATCAAGCATTTACTCGCTTTGACTTCTGAGAATGGTGATTATGCTGAGGGAAGTGGAATTCAAAAAGCAATTCAATTTTATAATGAGGGTATGGATTCTTCAAAAATTGAAAAATTAGATGCTGATCCTGTTCGTCCTATTTTAAGAGACATTATCGATATAGAAAACTACTTTGACCTACAAAAAATAATTACAAAGCTACATCGATTCGGTATTCATCCCTTTTTTAAACCTACCCTATTTCCTGATTCTTATCGAGATAATCAACAAAGTCTTTTCTTAGAACTTTCAGGAATGAGCTTTCATAATACAGATTTTTACGCACTACAAGATTCTAATGCAATTTCAATGAGAGCGGATTATGTTGAGCATATTCAAAAAATGTTTGAATTATTAGGGTATTCAAGTGAACAAGCTGACGAAATAGCAAATTCGGCATATGCTGTTGAAGAAGATATTGCTGAACAATACAATGTATCTGTCCGAAATCATACGAATGAAAATTATTACAACGTAAAAACATTAAAAGAGCTCACAGAAATTTGTCAGACTTTTATTTGGGATCAATACAATAAAGAAATTGGAATACAGACCGATACAGTCATCATTACGAATACTACTTATTTTTCAAGTATTGATGCTATTGTATTAAAAAATGGAATTCCTAAAATCAAAAATTATCTTCTATGGAGAGTTTTACATCATGCGGCTCCTTATTTATCACATAAGTTTATGACAGAAGACTTTCGCTATTTTGGTCATAAACGAGATGGATTACTGACACAACCACCAAGATGGAAAACCGTTTTAAAGTCTACGAATAAAGCTGTTGGATTTGCTATCGGAGAATTATATGTCAAAAATATTTTCAAGGACGAAGCCAAACTCAAAGTAGAAGGAATGGTAAAAAATATACTTTCTTCCGCTGAATCACATATTGAAAATGTAGAATGGATGGCAGATGACACTAAAAAAAGTGCACTCAAAAAATTAAATGCAATTACTATTAAAGTAGGCTACCCCAAACAATTTCCTACCTATCACACTTTAACGTTAGGAAATTCTTACTATGAAAATGTCATCTTAGCAAATCAATGGTTATTTGAACAAAAAATAAAAGACTTCAACTCGAATACACAATCTAAAGATTGGATCATTCCTCCTCAAACGGTCAATGCATATTATCACACCCTTTACAATGAGTTAGTCATTACAGCTGGAATTTCACAACCGCCCTTTTTTCATTATCAAGCAGATGACGCTGTAAATTATGGGGCTATAGGAGCAATTATCGCTCATGAATTAACACATGGTTTTGATAATATTGGAAGACAATATAATGCTTATGGTCAGATTCAGAATTGGTGGACAAGAGCTGATATTATTACGTTTAATGAACATACCAAAAAGCTCGTTTCACAATTTGATCAATATGAACCATTACCGGGAGTATTTATTAATGGAAGTCTTACTTTAAATGAAAATATTGCCGATCAGAGTGGCTTAGCGATTGCTTATCATGCTTTAGGGCAATCAAATGGGCTTTCGGTTAGTACAGAAAAAATAAATGGTTTCTCTCAAGAACAACGTTTCTTTATTTCTTGGGCAACGCTATGGCGTTCTAAAACACGTCCTGAAGTAATGCGACAAAAGTTAATGACTGAAACACATTCTCCAGGAGAATATCGCGTCAATGGACCGCTTTCCAACTTCACTCCTTTTTATGATGCATTTAATGTGCACGAAGGTGATCAAATGTGGAGAAAAATAGACGATCGTGTAAAAATATGGTAGGTTGGAGTGAAGAATGAAGAGATAAAAATGAAGAATGTTTATCGTTCTTAACTCTTCACTCCTCATTCTTCACTTGATAGATTGCATCATCTACTGCATTATAACAGACTTCTGTTTCAAAACCTTTCCCCGCTAAATGCTGTAGTGTTTTCCCTTTTGTCGTGTATTCATCTTCTCCTTTTTCAAAAAGGCGTATTACTTTTTGTTTGGCTATTTTTAATGCTACTTCGTAATATTCCTCTGCTTTTATTTCCCCAAGAGCTTTCTTTCCTATAGATGTGGCGACTCCTTTTTGTTGAAGCGCCATCATAATTTTCCGCTTGCCCCATTTATTACTTCTAAATTTTCCACGAACAAAAGAAGAAGCATACCTTTCTTCATCCCAAAACTTATTGTCTTTTAACCAAGCTAAAACTTCAGGGATATCTTCTTCGGGGTATTCCCATTTTTTTAGACGATTAATTATTTCTTGTTGACTTCGGTCTTGATAGGAACAGTATGCTGCTACTTTAGGTAAAATCTGTTGATATGTATATTCCATTAAAACAGCTTTGCTTTATTGACTGTTTTTTGTGTCACATTATAAAATTCTTTAAAGACATTGAAAGAACGTTCTCCTTCCTTCTTTGTCTGTTTTGAATAGGATCCATCCTCATTCATTACAAAACTATTGACATTATCTCTCAAGTTATATTCAAGGATATTGATTGCTTCTTTTTTACAAAGTGGGTCAACAATTTCGAATTGAGATTCAATTCTACGGTCAAATGATCTTGTCATTGCGTCAGCACTACCACCGTATACAACTGGGTCTCCATTATTATGGAAATAAAATAACCTTGTATGTTCAAGGAAGTCACCCACAATAGAGCGTACAGTGATATTTTCTGACAATCCTTTTCTACCTGGACGAATACAGCAAATACCTCTAATGATCAGATGAATTGTCACACCCGCTTGCGAAGCTAAGTATAAAGCATCCATCATTTTATCATCTTGGAAAGAATTTACTTTGATTACAATTCCAGAAGGCAAACCGTCTTTTGCATTTTTAGCCTCTTTTTCAATTAATGAAATAAAGCCTTTACGCATCTGACGTGGTGCCGTTAATAACTTATTGTATTTCTTAGGCTGAGAGTGCCCTGTAATGGCATTAAAGAACTCAGAAACATCTTCACCATATGCTTCATTGGATGTCAATAGACCAATATCCGTATATAGTTTTGCTGTAGATTCATTATAGTTACCACTACCAAGGTGTGCATAACGTCTCACTTCATCTCCTTCTGCTCTAACCACCAACATTAACTTGGTATGTGTTTTCACAGCTGACATTCCATAAATAACAAAACAACCTGCTTCTTGTAATTTCTTTGCTTCTTGTAAGTTATTTTCCTCATCAAAACGGGCTTTCACTTCAAAAAGCACAGACACTTGCTTACCACTTTCTACTGCTGCTAATAAAGCCTTTGTCACTCTAGAATCTTTTGCCAGACGGTAAATAGTCATCTTTATCGCCAAAACTTTAGGGTCCATCGCCGCTGCCTCGATCAACTCTAGCATGGTCTCAGGACTATTGTAAGGGTGATGTAAAAAGATATCTTGTTTCTTTAATCTATCAAAAATATTATCTGCATCTCCCTTTTTAATGCTTTGCATCGCTACAGGAGTTGTAAAAGAAGGAGAAGAAGGTTGCAGATAAGTAAATGCTTTATGCCCGACAATTTGCCAATATCTTGTATGATCCAATAATACTGGAGATTCAAAAATATTGTCTTCATCAATATCAAAACGCTCCATTAAGACTTCTCTTAACATAGGGTTTGGATCTTTAGTAATTTCCATACGTACTACCCTACCCGTTTTACGAGTTCTTAATTTTGCAGTTAGTTCATTTAAGAAATCTGTATCAAGATCATCGCTTTCGTCTAACGTAAAATCTCCGTTTCTTGTAATTCTAAAAAGATCAACCGATTCAATTTCAACATTTCTAAATAATCTAGAAATATGGGATTTAATGATATCTTCGATTGGAATAAAAACCCAATAATCTTTTCTTTCAATTTGATAGAATTTTGGAAGGTTTTTAGGAATTTGAACAAATGAAATCTTTCTTCTATTTCCCGTTTCCTCTCTTTTATCAGTCGTTACAACACCAAATATTTTTAGTAGATTTTGTAGAACAGGAAAAGCATGGTAAGTATCATAGACCATTGGAGTCAACATAGGGAAAACTCTCTTTTTGAAAAACTCATCTACCTGTTCTTTTTCATTTTCATTTAATTCATCAACCTCTAAAATTTTGAAACCATTATTTTCAAATTCAGGTTGTAATTCATTCAACAACAATTCGTATTGTTGATTGGTGAAATGATGAATATCTTGAAAAAGCTTTTGTTTGAATTGGTCTTCTCTTAGTCCTGAATAATCCGTTCTCCTTTTACCAAAATCAATATAATTATAAAGTGACCCCACACGAATCATGAAGAATTCGTCCAAGTTAGATGCCGTAATGGCCAAGAACTTTAATCTTTCAAAGACTGTTCTTGTTGACATTTGTGCCTGAAATAAAACTCTATAATTAAATTGAAGCCAGCTAAGATCTCTACTAATATAATTACTACTATTTATAAGAGCGTTTATCTTTTCTTGATTTATCATAAAAGGAGGTGTAACGAATGTTTTGGATTTATCTTTTATCTATCAAAATTACTATATATTAATGTCAATAGCATTAACATTTTGTAAGTTTATTGTAAATTAATACATTAACTTCAAATTATAAATTGAATCGTAATAACTAAACTAAATAAATCCATGAAATCTATACTACTCCTTTTACTATTCTGTGTTCCATTTTATACGTTCGCACAGAAATCAATCATGGTACTTCCTTATACAGATGCAGATGAATCATTATGTGATAATTATGGAGTTTATAACAATAAGCAAGCGATAAAAGCCATTGAAGATCTATACAAATTAAGAGGTTTTGAAGTGATGGATACAAGATCTCCAATGAAAGAGATTCTTGCTCAAAATCAGTGTAGTCTTTCTAATGATGAATTAAAAGGAATGCTTTTAGGCGGATGGCAAAAAAGTTACGTTGAGGTTTCTTATTCATTGCATAAAACATCGAAAGGAAATTATATGGATTTGTTTCTCTTTTTAAAACAAGCTGAGACAAATGAAGTATTAGTTGCCCTCAAAAAGACCTCAAAAAAGCTTTATTTATCCGACATTAATAAGTTTACTTCAATGTTATTTACTTCTTGTTTTGATGAATTTCAAGCATTATGCTACAATGCCTATAAAACGAAGCAAAACATTTCTATCACTAATCTAAGAATACCTTCTATTGCTCCTGGACAAAAATCAAAAAAGAATTTTGCTACACGTTCACCAAAACCTCAGAAAGAAGACGTAAAACCTTCAAAACAACCTAAAGGATTAAAAAATGAAGAAGTTGCTGTAGTAGAGAAAGTTCTACCATTGAGTGATGTTGATATCAAAATCCCCAATTTTGGGAAAGTAAACATTGATGCTGTTGCAGTAATCATTGGAAATAAAAGTTATAGAAATCAAGATGTTCCTGAAGTAGATTTTGCAATCAATGATGCCAAATTTATGAAAGAATACCTCATCAAAGGTATGGGATTTAAAGAAGGAAATATCATCTATTTAGAGGATGCTACTCAAGCTGATTTTAATGCTACATTTGGAATAAAAGGAAATCACAAAGGGAAGTTATATAATTATGTAAAACCTAATGTTTCTGATGTTTTTGTCTTTTACTCTGGACATGGTGCTCCAAATCCAGAAAATAATAAAGGGTATTTTGTTCCTGTAGATACAGATCCTTCCTTGATTCAATTTAATGGGTATGCGTTAGATACTTTTTATGAGAATCTTGGTCTATTACCTTATAGAAAATTAAGTATCGTTATTGACGCTTGTTTTAGTGGCAGTTCTGATGGTGGTATGTTATTACAATCTATTTCACCTGTTTTCATCAAAACTGAAAATAGAGTATTAAGAGATCCGAATGCTATTGTACTTACCTCTGCTAGTTCAGAGCAAGTTTCTTCTTGGTACACTGAAAAATATCACTCCTTATTTACCTATTTCTACTTAAAAGGATTGCAAGGTGATGCCGATTTAAATGCAGATAGAAAAGTAGATTTAAAAGAAATGAGAAATTATATCATGGAAAATGTTCCTTATATGGCAAGACGTCTTAATAATAGAGAACAAACTCCAGAACTTACCGGTGATGATCAAACTGTTTTAATTGAATTTTAATTTCAATTCACCTAATTAACAAAGTTATCAACAGTACTTTTTCCTTTAAAAGTGAATAAGTACTGTTTTTTTTGTCTCAAAACACTAGTTAATAACATTAAACACACTTATCCACACCTCATGTTAATAATATTGAATAATATCATTATGTTTTTTAGTTTCATTTCAATAAATGTTGATAACTAGCCACTTTTATTCACTAATAGAAGTTAATAACATCATACACCGTAAGAAATTTCACGTAATGAAGGAGGAACTTTAAACCTAATTTCTCAATCATGAAAAAAATCAGAATTACAACATTAGTTATTTTTTCTCTTTTTATGACGCTTAGTTCTTGTGATCAAATACTTACAAAAAAGCAGCAAAAAGAGGTAAAAAAAACAACTAAGAAAGTAAAAAAAGAAGTTAACGATGCAGTAGACGACGTCGAAGAATCTTTAGACTAAAGCTCATCTTTCTTTTCATCTGACACATTTTTTCATTCTATCTAACATCTATTTCATGAAACGTATTAGTGCATTATTCTTTACGATATCGCTTTTTGGTTGTACAAAAGAGAATATTGAAAAAGAATATATCTATCACAAAGAAGTCATTACGAAAACAACAAATGTTATTGACTCAACAAGTAATGGTTATTATTTCGAAGTCCCAATTCTTTTCCATTATGTACATTCTTCTTCATCATTACCAACTAAAAAAGAAGTAGAAGAAATCCTAATTTCATTGAATAATAATTTCAATGGATTACCTCTAAAAAAGAATCAAATTGTTTCTGAATTTCAAGACAAAATTGGAAACCCTTTAATCAAATTTGTTTTAGCTAAAGAACAAACTACAAATGGTTTTCTTGTCGAAACAAATGCTGATCCTTCCATTTATTTTAAGCGTACAAATCAAGATATTATACGCATTGTAGATAGTATTAAGCAGCAACATGGAAATACAAGTGGGAAAAAATTTCTCAATGTTTTTATCGTTGATTTTAAGGATAATACGGATGGATTGGTATTGACAGATCAACGCTATAAAGACGGAAATGGCGTTGTACAACTTCCACCTTATCCAAATCTTGAATTAGAAGGACAACAATTTGATAATGATGATATGATTAATGGTATTTTAATTGATCAATCTTCTTTTAATCCTGAAGAAAAATCGATTGAAGTAATCACACATGAGATTGGTCATTGGTTAGGATTGAAACATACATTTGGTATGGGAATGCCTTTTGAAACTGCATATAAAGATGAACTTCAACCTTACTTTGAAACTCATTTTAAAGAAGGTTCCTACAACTATGCAATTTTTAATGATAATATTGACGATACTCCATGGACTCCATTTCAGACGGATGATATCCATTTTGTTTTTCAAGGTAAAAAAATCAATACGCAAAACTTTATGAATTATACTGAGCATACAGAAAGATTGATGTTTACTCAAGATCAAGTCAAAGTCATGCAAAGTACCCTTATCCAACGCTTGTTTAGTTTTGAATAACATAAAAAAGCCTTTCAATTCGTAGTTGATAGGCTTTTTTGTGTTTTCTAATTTTCTTACTGAGCCAAATCCCAAATATTCAAATAACTTAGTTTGGTGATTTCAGTTGCTTTATCCATCATAATTTTATCGGAATGATCCGATACTTGATGATAATCTTCATGCCCTCCAGTATGATACCAGAAATAAGGTATTTTATCCTTATCAAAGTTTACATTATCAGAACCTCCCGCTTCTCCTTGTTTGGTTTTTCCGTCAAACATTTCAAGGTTAATATTGTAATCGTTGATATTTTTTGCATTTAATTCCCAAGTTGAAGGATTTTCGGCAGTATATATAAAACTTACTTGATTGTCTTTGCTATGCCAATCACCTCTTCTCCCAATCATATCAAAATTGAGATACATGCTTATTTTATCTTTTTGATCAAATGTCATCAAGAAATTCTTAGAACCATGTAAACCTTTTTCTTCTCCTGTCCAAGATGCAAAAATGATTGTTTTTTTAGGTGCTACTCCTGTTGCTTTTACGGCTTTTGCTATGCCCAATAAAGCAGCAACGCCAGAAGCATTATCATCCGCGCCATTCCAGATATATCCTTCTCTTTTTCCGAGATGATCATAATGTGCACCGATCATGACTAAACTATCTGTGGATGTACCTTGCACTTTAGCCAATACATTTCTTAGTCTTTTTCGTTCAACAAGACTATTTGACTTAAAAGATGCTTCAGTTGCTAAAAGTTTAACTTTGTATACTTTGGAAGAGTTAATACTATTCTGATAAGCTTTAATTTCATCTCTAGAAACCAAAGATGCCATAATGTATTGTCCCCCCATAAACATTGGAGGGATTTTACTTATTTCTGTTACAGGGCTGTATAACCTTGTATCATAAAATGAAGATAATGGTCTATCTCCTTCATAATATCTCCTGTTATCTCTAAAAGGTAGATTGCTTGCAGATTTTGGCAAGACACTATCTTCGTCAAGTTCAATAATTGCCAGTGCACCATATTTGATTGCTAGTTTTTCTTTTAATTTATGTATCTGTTTAGTAGGTATTTTATTTAATGAATCGCCTATTTTTCCTGTATTAGGTACACCTTTCAGTCTTACCCAAACTTTGCCTTCTAATTCTTTTTTTGCAAAATCATTGTAGTTTAATGAATCTACTTCTAATCCATATCCTACAAATATTAATTCTCCTTTTCCATGGATAGAATTTGGTGCAGCTTTTACTTCAAAATCTGTGTGATTCGCAAAAGTAAAAACTTGACCTTTTTGATTGGTAATTGCTAAATGTTGCTTTTCTGCTGCTTTGTACTCCAATACATCAAATGATTGGAAATACGTTGGCTTTCCATCAACAACATCACCTGCAGGTTCCAATCCCATAAACTCGAACATGCTTGCAATGTACTCTCCTGCCCTGTAGGCTCCAGGTTTACCCGCTTCACGACCTTCCATCCAATCAGAGGAAAGATAGGTTAAAGTCGACCTAATAGTTCCCTCATCAATGGCTTCTAAACCTTTGTCTTTGGGGGATTGTGCTTTAGAGATAGTGAATATATGTACAAATAGTAGCGTTAATAAAATTTGGTAAGTTGATAATTTTTTCATTCTGATTGATATTTATTCTTCTAATGTCGCACATTTAACAGGAAGATAAAATCAAAAGAAGTTAATAAAATGGAATTATAGGTTTACCATATGATATACCGAATTTTGAATTGGATGAACCAAAGATTCAACTCCTGATTGCAATGTGTTAGGGGAGTTATTTGAACTATAAAAAAAGTATGTAGGATGTGGACCTCTTCCTAAATCATTATGCATTACTCTTTTTATTTGTTTAACTACAGCAGGAGATGGATCAATTAAATTTACTTTTTCGCCAACTATTTTTTGTATATCATCTTTTAAAAAAGGATAATGTGTACAACCTAATACAATCTGATCTACATTTTCATCCATCATCGGTTGTACTAAAGGGGTTAACACTTCAATTGCTTTTTCTGTATGATATAAGCCATCCTCTACTAATTCTACCATACCATAACCTGGCTGAACTAATACTCTCACTCCTTTGGTATACCTTTCCTTGGTTTGTTGAAATAATTCACCTGAAAAAGTACCTTCTGTTGCTAAAACACCAATACTTTTCGTTTTAGACGCTGAAGCAGCTGGTTTAATGGCTGGTTCCATCCCTACGAATGGAATCGTATAATGTTCTCTAAGATATTGTATTACTGCAGCTGTAGCCGTATTACAAGCGACAACGATAACTGTTGCTCCTTTTTCTATTAAGAAATCAGTAATTTTAATTGCTCTTTGAATAAGGATTTCTTTTGTTTTATTTCCGTAAGGAATAAACTCCTGGTCGGCAAAATAAAGCAAAGATTGATGAGGCATTTCTTTTTGAAATGTTTTCCATACGGACAACCCACCTAAACCTGAATCAAAAAAAGCAATCATATTATCTTCTTTTTCTTGGATCGTTTGCATCAAAGAAATGCCATGATACTAATACATCCTGTATCTTTCTTGTATCTAGTTCGGCAACTTCTTTTGTATCGGGGAAATAAGCAAACACTTTATTTTCAAAAGGATAAACGCCAACTTCTGTATCATAAACAGACATCAAATCTTTCATTTTCACAACACAGAAAGGTTTATATCTAGAGACTGTATCTTTCACAAAGGATTCTCTAAATTCATAATTGAAACCTTTTGTTTGCGGTAAAGAAGTGATAAACTGATATACTGCAGCTGAGTCTAATGCCTGTATTCCTTTTACTGCATAAAAAGGATCTGCAAAAGTGATATCCACATTATTCTCAGGGTTCCTATCGTAATTAATTTCAAGCTTTTGTAGTGTTTTCCACGAAGTCTTGAAAATCGTTTTATCTCTCCATATTGATGGATCAGGAGAAAAAATCTGTTCGATATTTACAAATTGACCTGGAATTTCTATAGCAAATGTTTCTCCATTGATTTCACCAAATGAAGCAGCATCACTTTCTGATTTTATTTTTGCATTAATTACAGGTGTATTTGAAATGTAAATAACGATATCTTTTCCGTCACTGAGTGACTTATCTTTAGTATCTACAATAGTTGTTTGTTGTAATGCCTGAAAAAGATAACCCAATTTTTGAGGTTCAATATCAATACTGTCATTTAGCACCCATCGTCCATCTTCCAATTTACGAATACTCATCTCATCAATATCAAATTGAGTGATATCTCCGAAATTTTCGATAGCGAAAAAGTTGGTTCTCTTGGTGTCAGTAGAACTTGAAAAGTCCATAAAGGAAAAACCTATTGCTGCTACCAACAAAAGGTTTACTCCTATTAATATTTTAATTTTGTTTGTCATATTAGTTGCCTTCCTGTGATTTCACATCTGCTTTTATCCAGAGTGTATTTTCAGGATGTTTTGGATCGTTTGTAATGATTGTGATTGATTTTTTTACTTCTCTATTGTAGTTACCTGCTGTAAATGTAACATCTAATGTCGTTTTTTCACCAGGTTTCAAAGTAGTCTTGTTTGGTTTAGTTGCTGTACAACCACAACTAGCCTTTACTTTACGAAGAATTAAATCAGCATCTCCATCATTAGAGATTGTAAAAGAAATAGACTTTTTATCTAAAGCCTTCATTTGTCCAAGATCTTTTGTTTGTTCATCAAAAGAAACAGTTGGTTGTTGTTTATTTGTATTTTCTACAGAAAAATCTTCTTTCACATGAGCACTCACATTGATTCTCTTTTTAGGCGAATCAATATCAGAAGTTGGTAATTGGAAGTATTCAAATAAATATCCATAATCTTTCTTCTTAGAAGCATCATAACTCATATAAATTGTAGTCGTGTCTTTGATACCAATCGTATTACTATTTCCCCACACCTTGATATACTCAGGAACTTTTACTTCATCAAACTTTAATTTAATTGGAGCAATTCCTTGATTATAAACTATTGTTGATACCGTATCCATTTTAGTATTTAAAATATTCCCTACTAATAGGTGCGTTGTTTTAAATCTAAGATTACCAATTTCCATAGGGTACCAATCTTTTGGACCTTTTGGTCTAGGAATAACATTACCCTTTATCGTTAAAATAAGTACAGAGGGATTTCCATTAGTTCTTACAGAGATTGTTTTTGTAAAAGGACCAGGTCTGTTTTTAGTAGAATAACTCACTTTAATGTATCCACTTCCATTTGGCGCCACTGGATCAGTAGACCAATTCGGAGTAGTACATCCACAGCTTGCTCTTACGCTCGTTAACTCCAATGCTTTATTTCCTCCATTGGTAAAATTAAAAACTGTGATGACTTCACCTTTTTCTTCCTTTACATCACCAAAATCATGTACAAGGCTATCAAAAACTATTTTTGATTGTGCGTTTGCATTAAAACCGAATAGAGTTACTAGAAAAATCGAAAAGCAAATTTGTAGATATATATTTTTCATCGCTATGACTATAAAAAATTCAATGTTTAACTATAAATGCAAAAATAAAGATAAGTTTGATATACTGATAATCTTTTTTTGCCGTTATTATTATAACCTTTTGAAAGAATGTAATAATAATCGTATTGGTTCTTAAATATTTATAAAAAAAATAGTATTATTGAAATTAGATACTATTAAACTTTCGCAAGATCGAATAATATTTACCTGAGATTATAAATTTTTTCGGGATTTTTTTAACGAAACAAACGCATTAGACAAAGATATCTATGGGTTACATGGAACATTTTAGCGTAAAGACTTTCAAGCAGCAACTGGCGATGAAAAAAATATCGCTTGCTTTCCAGGGAATTTTCTCTCAGGATGTACTTGCGCTTATCGGTAAAAGTTTACGCAATACACCCGAAAGCAGAATTATTGCTAAACGCCTTTTTGCTATTGTCATTGAGATGGCTCAAAATATTCACCACTATTCAGCAGAAAAACAGTTCTCAGAGAAGGATGGAAGAGATATTGGCGTGGGAATTGTAGCTATTGCTGAAGATGATCAACATTATATTATTACTTCGGGTAACTGTATCATCAAATCTGAAGTTCCCCCTTTGATTGAAAGGGCTAATTATATCAATGGTTTATCACCTGAAAAGCTGAAAGAATTCTACAGAGAGCAAAGAAAAGCACCTCAAAGAGTTGGTAAGCCTGGTGCAAACCTTGGTTTCATAGATATGGTACGTAAGTCAGGTAACCCGATTGAAATTAATATTAAAGAATACGACGATACTAGATCATTTTTTATATTATCAGTTAGAGTTAACAAGGAACTACAAAATTAAAATAGCATGGAAAACTTCCATATAGACGGATCAACTTATATTCCTCGTATTGATTTTAATGCTGAAACAGGAGTTTTAGAGATTGAAGGAGAATCATACCACGAATATACTACAGAGTTTTTTGGTCCTATTTTTAGCTGGCTAGAAGACTACTTAGAAGAGTCTGGAAAAGAAATTACAATGAACTTCAAAATGTCTTACTTCAATACTTCTTCATCTAGAAGATTTTTGGAGATTCTGACACTTTTAGAAGAATATCAGAATAATAAAGAAGGTAAAGTTGTTGTCAACTGGTACTACGAAGAAAACGACGTTGACATGTTGGAAAGTGGAGAAGAATACGCGGATGATGTTGAACTATCATTCAATTTACTTCCTTATTAGTAAGATACACACATTACAAAAGCTAGGTGAAAAGATTTATGTCTTTTCACCTTTTTTTATGCTCTTACATTTTACAATAATTTTTTATGCTAAATAAAAAGGTGAATGACATTGCTATCATTCACCTTTATACTTTTCAATCTATTTTATCCTTAGAAGATCACTTTCTTCACAATCTTCCCTTCCGTTGTTGTTACAGCTATAATATATACCTGTCCTTTATTGAATCTATATGATACAAATTCTTCAGGTTTCGTTAGTGTTTGCTGTTTCAATACAACGCCCATAACAGTATATATATTCAATTGATTATCACCCCTATAATCTAACCCTGTAATTTCAACTCCATCTATTTTTACGATTATATTTCCTGATGTAAATGCATCATCATTGGAAGTTACAAGTCCTTCTTTTGTAAGAATTAAATCAAATCGATGACGCTCTTGTGTTACATCACTTATAAAAGTGAAAATATCATCTGTACTAATTTCTTTAATCTGATTTGTAGATCTATCTTTCACAAAAAGTTGATAGCCAAGTGGAATATTTATATCAAATGATAAAGTATATTCTTCTTTTTCAACCACATCGATAAATAAAGGAATCGTAGAAGTATTTTCTAATGCTTCAAACAATTGAATTGCCATATTATCAGCATTCATTCTTGTATAAATCTGAGAATTACTCTGACCGTCCTGTTTGTAAGCATCATAGCCCCAATCAAAACCAACAGAACCTATGGTACTAAATCCTAGTAATGTTTCATTTGTATTTCCATTGGCACTTGTCATTGTTACTTTTACCTTAGAGATAGATTCATCTATATTTTGATTTGCTTCAAAAGAACGAATATTTTCAATTCTCATATCTGTGGTTAATTGGATAGCTTCTCCTTTTGTCTGAGCAAAGAATCCTTCACCCATTTTGATATAACCATTCCAATCTTTCATTCCATTACCAACAGCTCCAAGTTTAGATACTGTTTGTAATTCATTTCCACTTTCTGGATTTTCTTCCATCAGATAAATTGCTCCTAGGTTTTCCTCATTGTAGAACATTAGATCTTCATATGAAATATTGGCGGTGTAAGGGTTTGATAAAGCATTGATTCCAGATGAATTTACCTCTTCATTGAATTTTTCAGGAGTATTGACTATAATATTTGAATGGATTGTTTTTCCTTCATCAATAATAGCATTTTCACTTATATTTTTATACCCCTCTCCTATATTTAGAGTCGCATTTTCTTTTTGAAAGAATGCATTCACTAAACCGTACTTTTCTATTGAATCAGCGTCAAATACATACAACTGATTTGAATCAATAGCTTTTGTACCTTGAACTAGTAAACCTCCAAAAACATTTGAATTATGAACTTTTTGTTGTCCTTTATTTTCTCCTTTAATAATTAAAGTACCATCCGATTGAACATTAATAGTTCCTTCTTCAGAAATTACATCTCCCGATACAACTAAAGTATAATTATTAGATACTTCGATTGTTGCTCCATCTTGAAGTTGAACTGAACCTAACGTAATATTTGATTCATTTACTTTTAGCTCAGATACTGCATTTTTTGGAATATATACTTGTTCATCATTGACGGGGACATATCCATCATTCCAATTTCCAGCAATGTTTGCATCACTACTCAATGCCCCTCTCCAAACTAAATTTCTATATTCATAAGGACCTAAATCAGGATGGATTCTATTGTATCCAGTAACATCTTTTTCAATCATCCAATCTCCTCCTGCAGCATCCACGCCAAGGCTACCACCATCTAGTGTAAAAGTTGGAACTGTATTGTTATGCATCATTAATTCATCTGATAATAATACATCTTTTGCATGCTTATTTGTCACTGTATTTTCAACCAATTGAGAATTGCCTACCATTTGATTTACTTTACCAAAGACATTGAACATCACATTTTGTGTTGCACTATTCGCAAAGTTGAGATCTACATCAGCATCTTCACCATTTAGTGAAACAATTGAATTATAGATATTAAATATTGGCTTTGCGACAGCAGTACCTGAGAATGAAATACCTTTTCTTCCACCTACGGCATCATTTTTTGCAATCACAACATGATTCAATAATACTTCAATGTTTGTTCCTGTAGAATCTTGGTTTTTAGCTCCTTTGATAAACATTGCTCCTGTTTCATTCGCATAGTTTCCTGTAAATGTCGAACTATGAATTTCAAGAGAAGTCATAAAGTTATTGCCATATCCATTGTTCCCGTCAATAATCAATCCTCCACCAGTAGTAATTGCTGTATTATTTTGGATTAATGATTCGTTGATCATTACTTCTGAATCTTGCCCTGTAGCGTTTCTCGCTAAGATCTGAATACCACCACCACTTAAAGTTGAAGTGTTATCTCTGATCCAAGTTCTGTATAAGTGAATATTACCACCACCTAAGCTTAAAGCACCACCATTCTTACCCGCTTTGTTTTGTTCAATAATTACATTTTCCAAAGAGAATAAACCATATGCTCCTTCAACTTTAATCGCTCCACCATTATCATTTACAGCATGTCCGTTTCGAATTATAAGGTCTTTCAATAGTATATTACCATTATTACTTGTTACAGTAACTACTCTATTTGTTGCCTCTTCAAGTGACTTCGCTGCTTGAATTATCGTTTCTCCGTTTCCTTTTAGGGTGATTCCTTTATTGATAAGAAGCGTCTCGGTATGTACTCCAACAATGTAAATTTCATCCCCTTCAGTAGCAGCACTAATCGCATCAGAAATCGTACGGTATTCTTTTCCATTTAATTCTACTAAATTACCTTCAATTATCTCAAATTCCCCTGCTTCAAATACACCAGCATCAGCTTTTCCTTGTCTTTCTTGTCCTACTGCATCAAAGTTAACTGTACTTGTTAAAGCAAAATCAATAGCATCACTTTGCTCACCAATGATTAGAACTTTTACAGCTCCTCCTTCCTCTGATAATTCTTCCGCTAATTGTAAATTATAGCTACTATTATCAATGTTCATTACATTTGAAATATTCTCTGTTGGTAAATTAACTACTTTTCCTAAGAATGAATTACTTACCATCGCTTTAGTATCTACAAAACTAATATCTGTCTGTGCATCAGTACCATTAGCTGAGATTATAGAATTTGATAAAGTAAAGTTTACCGCTTGACTACCCTGCCCTTTAAATAATAATCCTTTTGAGCTTCCTGATGAATTATTATGAGCAATTGTAGAATGATCAACAGAAAGCGTCACATTATTCTTTGTTAGATCAGTTGTTAAATCATTTCCTCTTGCATAAATAGCACCTGCATTACCATCACTTATATTTCCAAATATTGTTACATTTTCAAGTTCAACTTCTAAAGCAAAATCTGAAGCATATCTACCATCGATACCAATTCCAGCACCTGATTTAGCGGTTGTATTGTTATTGATTGTAGAAGAAATCATTACAACTTTCGAATCGGCTCCATTAGAGTTACTTGGTGCAGCGAATAATCCACCACCAAATTGTTCACCTGTACTTGTTGTAGTATTTCCTTCAATTGTCGAGAATTGTATGGTCATATTAGCTCCAATAGCTGCTACTCCACCACCATGTTTTACAGATTCATTTTCTCTAATAATCATATGATCTAAAAGAACTTCTCCTATAATATTATTGGCTAAGATACCACCTCCTTGTTGTTCTGTTTTACCTTTTTGAACTGTAAAGTTTTTAAGAGTTACATTAATATCTCCACCTGAAACTTTGATCACACTTCCTGCCGCTATATCATCATCTTTAGTACCTGAAAGAATATCTTGAGTAGCATCGTCACCTTGTAATGTCAGTGATTTATTAATTTCAATATTTTCTTTGTGAGTACCGTTTATGGTAATTACATCTTCAGCAGTTGCTTCATCAATAGCTTCTTGAATAGAGTAATATTGTGTATTGGTTGTAGTGTTGAAGACCGTATTAACTTCATCAAAAGGTTCTTTTTCCCCTTCAAAAGCTCCAGCATCAGCGATTCCTTTTCTTTCACCACCAACTGCATCTAACGCTACAGTACTTCCTTCTGCAAAATCTAATGCAGCACTTCTTTGTCCAATTGTTACCACTTGAACTACTCCACCTTGATCAGACAATTCATTTGCTAATTCTAGATCATAATTGTGATCATCCATATTTAATGCATTGTTCAATCCATCTTCAGGTAAAGCAGCTACTTTTCCTAAGAAAGTGTTTGTTACTGTGGCATTTGTTCCTGTGAAATCAATGTCATTTCCAGCATCAATATAATTACCAGAAATAATACTGTTTGAAAGATTGAGATTGACTAATTTATCTCCTTGTGCTCTAAATAATAAACCTTTTGCGGCTCCACCTGAAGTATTGTAGGCAATAGTTGAATGATCTATGGATAAAGTAATATTACTAGTTAATTCATCTGGCATTAAGTTATTACCTCTTGCGTAAATAACTCCGCCGTTGACAGCTCCTTCATTGTTTACTAAAGTAAGATTTTCCAGTTCTACTTCTAATGCGTAATTATTTTGGTAACGACCATCAATTCCGATTGCTCCTCCACTTCTAGCGGCTAAGTTATTGTTAAAAGTAGATGATGTAACAACAACTTTAGAATTAGTCATTACTGAATTACTTGGAGAAGCAAATAATCCACCACCAAATTGTTCACCTGTACTTGTTGTTTGGTTGTTCTCAAAAGTAGTAAACTGAATTGTCATATTAGCTCCAATAGCTGCTACTCCACCACCATGTTTTACAGATTCATTTTCTTTAATGATCATATGATCTAAAAGAATATCTCCTGTAACATTATTGGCTAAGATACCACCTCCTTGTTGTTCTGTTTTACCTTTTTGAACTGTAAAGTTTTTAAGAATTACATTGATATCTCCACCTGAAACTTTGATCACACTTCCTGCCGCTATATCATCATCTTTAGTACCTGAAAGAATATCTTGAGTAGCATCGTCACCTTGTAGTGTCAGTGATTTATTAATTTCAATATTTTCTTTGTGAGCACCGTTTATAGTAATTACATCTTCAGCAGTTGCTTCATCAATAGCTTCTTGAATAGTGTAATATTGTGTTTCTGTAGTTGAATTAAATACTGTATTTACAGGATCAAATGGTTCGGGTATAAACTCAAATGCTCCTGCGTCAGGTTTATCATCTCTTTCTTGACCACTTGCGTCTACAGTAAGTAGTAAAGTGTTATCTGCATTGTAATCTTTTGCAATACTTAATGCTGTAATGGAATAGTTTCTAATGAAAGCTCCATCAATAAGTTCCAGATTTTCAGATAATTCTAAATTACCCTCATTTGCTCCAGTTGTAACATTTACTTCATTTGCCACATAGGTAGCATTCTTATTTGTCGTTAAACCAATAATGGTATTGACCAAATTCTGCGTATTGGTAGCTCCAAAATTAATATCATGTCCAGCTCCATCTGCATTTAATGCAATTATAGAATTGTAGATATTTAAAATCCCCATTGGGATAGAACTATTTCCTCTAAAGAAATATACTCCATGTCTTGATCCCACAGTTGCAGTATTGTGAACCATCGTTACATGATTCATCAAAACACTTACTGCAGCAGTGTTCACATCATCTGTTGATCCAAAAGATTTGACGTACAATCCACCACCTTCTGATGCTGAATTATTGGATAGTATTGAATTTTCAATTACAAAATCAACGGTATGTCCTACACCATTTGGATCATAACTAATACCACCACCATTTTTTGTAGCAATGTTGTTATCTATAAGTGTTTTTGAAATAGAAATTGTAACCCCACCTAAGCCTGAGTTTCTACCAATCACAAATAGACCTCCACCTAAACCATTCGTTAAAGTTGAAGAAGTTTCGTTGTTATCAATTTCACAATTTTCTAATGTTAGGCTAGTTCCTCCAACAGAAATACCTCCACCATTTTTAGCAGAGTTTGAAGTCACCCTTACATTTTTCAAAGTCAAATGTTCAGTATCAAAAGCTAGAATACCACCACCTGTACTTGTAGTACCTGCATTTCCATTTTGAATGGTTAAATTTTGAATGGTTACGGTAGCTCCAGTAACGTTTAATATCCTAAAGGTATTTGTACCATTAAGAATATCTTCTGTTCGATTTGAACCTAAAAGAGTAATGCTTTTATTAACAGCAATAGTTTGCGTCAGATCATGCTGTCCTCGAATAGAAATCACATCTCCATCTACCGCAGCAGAAATAGCGGTTTTAATGTCTGCGTAACTTTGTTCACCGATCTTCACTTCTGGAGTCACTTGACCAAAAAGAAGAAGGTTACAGAGTATAAAAAATAAAGTAGTAAAAATTCGTTTCATTTCTAAAATGCTAGTTTGTGTTATCTGTGAATTTTACACTATAAATGTAGTAGCCTAGCTTTTCAATGAGGTCGGTAATTTGGTCAGATAGTTTAAAATACTGACCATTAGATATAATACATTAAATATCAATCAATTAACTTCATTAAAGTTAGGTTTTATAATAAAATATTAGCCTAAAAAATAAGTTTAGCCGGTTTAATAAGTACTTACTACAAATTTAAAAAGTGGAGAATAGAAAGTCCACTAATCATTTTACATTAACAAAAAAAACACTCAACACTTTCATATGAAGTGTTGAGTGTTATCGTCGGTTTATATTTCAATTTTTACTTATAGATCAAATAAGTCTCGAATTGTGGATTTATTTTGACAGTTTATGTTTGATAACAACACCATCAGAAATTGGTAAATTGAAAGTATGTTCTGCAATCCAAACTGGTATCTCTTCACCGTAATGAGGAGTTTTTCTTGTTAAATTGAAGTTCGCCATTACCCAATAAGTACCTTTTTCTTTTGCTTCAAATGCTTCTGATTTAAGGTTTGATGCTACTAATTGTGCATTATGAAAATCTCCTGACTTGTTGTGGAAAACCATATATTCATCAATCAAATCTGATTTTTTCCAAGTAAGCGTATTTCCTTTTTTCGTTACTTTAATCGGAGAATATTTATCAAATCTCCAATCTGCTAACGTTTCAAATTTCATTTCTGCTAATACATCAAAGTAACTATCCTCCAACGCTAAATTTACTCTTTCGTTTGGATCTTGATCTACATTGTATAACTGATCAATGATTCCGTGAGTATAAATATATTTATAAGCTCCTTTTCTCATCATTCTCGATGGAAGGTCTTTTTGCTTAGGAAAAGCTTTATAATCACCTGCTCTATATTCTGCAAATACAGCTCTGCTTTCAATTGTTTTACCTGATTTAGCTGTTTCTACTAATGATACACCTTGTACTTCTTCTTCAACGTCTGCACCAATCATATCCGCTAATGTTGGCATCACATCAACTAAACTCATCATCGATTCATTTCTTGTTCCTTGTGGTAATGATTTTGGATAAGAAATAATAAAAGGCACTTTGATTGATGCTTCATACATATTGTGTTTACCTCTTAAGCCATGTTCCCACATATGCTCACCATGATCAGTTGTGTAGACAATAATTGTATTATCGGCTAACCCATTTTCTTCTAATGAAGTGATGATTCTACCAATCATATCATCCATTTCAGAGATACAAGCAGCATAGGCTGCCATTACTCTTTTGGCTGCTTCAGGATTATTTTTTGGTAAACCATGATGCACCCAATTTTGAATCCATGGGAATTTACCTTTTCCATACCAATCATTAGCTGTTTCTGGTAATTCAAATTGTTCAGGATCATAAAGATCATAGTACTCTTGAAGTGTAGTTAAAGGCAAGTGAGGTTTTTCAAAGCCAACATGCAAGAAAAAACTTTCACCATCTTTACCTCTTTCATCCAAGAATTCAACTGCTTTTTTTGCCACCACCATATCGAAGTTATTTTCGTGATTTTCAACTAAAGAAGTTCTTAAGTTAGGATTGATATCTTGGCTACCACCTCTACCGTCTTTGTTTTTATATTCAAATACTTGACGATATCTGTGATAAGCATCTTTCCCTACTTCATCTTCATAATGACCACCAGGGAAATTTGTGTAGTAACGTGTATTAATCACATCCCAACCCATATTATTTCCTTGAGGATAATTTGGATCTACATTTTTTTGTAATTCTCCATGCACGTGCATTTTACCTGGAGAAGCTGTGATATATCCTTCTTTTTTAAAAGCTTCAGCAATCGTTTCAATATCTTCATGATATCCCGTTGAACGCAATAAACCAGAACCTTTTCTGACTTCCTTACCGTTTTTGTTCATTACAGGAGCTTTGTGATAAATGGCACCATTGGCATAGGGATACATCCCCGTCACAATTGCCGCTCTTGTCGGAGCACAAACAGGTGCTGGAGCATAAGCATTTTCAAAAGTAACTCCTCTATCTGCTAATGCATCAATGTTAGGTGTCTTGATAATTTCATGACCATAAGCTCCCGAAAAAGCTTGTTTGTGTTGATCTGAAATTAAAAAAAGGATATTAGGTTTCTTTTGATTTTTCTTCTTTTTCTGGGCATAAGATGTTGTTCCTATACATAAGCACAACCCCAAGATTAGATATAATGTATTCTTTTTCATTGCTTTATTAGTCGATATTTTCGTTTGCTGCTACTTCTGATTCTGGTATTGGCCATAAGTAATCTTCAGGGCCTCGTATTCCTTGTACTAAGCCTTGATCTCGTGGGTCAAAAGCAGCTTTCACCAATTCTTCTAGTTTACCCATTCTAGTAATATCAAAAAACCTTTGCCCTTCACAGAATAATTCAACACCTCTTTCTCTCATTAAAAAGTCTCTGAATTCATTCATTGACATACCAGCCCCCACAAAGTAATCTTCCATTCCTACTCTTTCTCTCAAAAGGTTGATATCCATTTCTGCCATAGAAGGATTCATGTTCATTTCTGCTAAGGCTTCAGCACGAATTAAATGTACATCAGCTACTCTTAACACATGCCAGTTTTGTTGTGAAGTTTGGTCTGAAGTTGCTTCTCTATCAATATATTTTGATGTATATACATTGTAAATTGTTGCTTCACGTTCTCCTGTTTCAATATCATATCTGAAATAAGCCGTTTTATTTGGATTCAATTCATACCTTTTACTATTAGATGTATATTCATGAATGATTGAATGCAAATATCTAGGATCAGTTGCGTCGATATTACTATTGATAAATGAAGACTTCATATCATTTGTTCCTCCCCAAGAGCCAGATGCTAAACCTGAACCTTGTGGTGTAAATAAGTTCGTAATTGAGGTTCCTTGTCCCGGAACTGGAGCACTTTGGATTTCAAATAACATCTCTTTATTATTTCCATTAGTAGAATGGAAAATGAATTCATATTCTGTTGTATTTGATACCAATCCATAAAAAGGTCTTTGCAAAGTTTTGTCAGCATAAACATAAGCTGAATCATAATATTGGGAATAATTACTTCCTAATGTTAGATACACTTTTAAACCTTCATTGCCTAATTGAGCATTTCTTGCTGCAGAAGCCATATGAATATATACTTTTGCTAACATTCCTTCGGCTGCAGCATTTGTTACTCTACCGCTCTCATTAACATAAGAATCCACTGTTTCTCCATATCCCCAACAGTGCTCTGCTGCATATTTAAAGTCATCCGTGATGACATCATAGATTTTCTTTACATTAGAAACTGGCAATCCTACTTCATCTTCACCTGGTTTAGCAGGCGTAGTTCTTAATGGAACTTCTCCAAAAGATCTTACTAAATTAAAGTAATGTACACCTCTTAAAAACCTTGCTTCACCTACAATTCTATTTCTTAGAGCTTCATTCATTTCAATATTTGGAACATTGTAAATTACATTGTTAGCATCTTTAATTGAAATATAAATTGCATTCCAACAATTTGTCAAAGTGGAATGGGTTGAAGTCAAAATACCGTTATAATAATCTGTATGCTTATAACTACTTGTTCCTTGATCAGAAGCGGCAAACATATTTGAGATATACATTTGCTTGTAATAACCATTACTTTGTTTCATGGATGCATATGCTCCATTTATTGCTGCGATAGCATCTTTTTCAGTTTGGTAAAAATCCTCCGTTTCGATTTGAACTTTAGGATCTTCCACAAGTAGGCTACATGATGAAAATAAACCTACTAAAACGAGTAACGAAAGAACTGATTTTTTCATTTTATAATTCATCTCTTATTAATAATTGAATTTAAGTCCTAACATGTAAGTTCTAACACCAGGGTATGAACCGAAATCAATTCCTCTTTTTTGAGGATTCTGACTGTATGTTGTCACCTCTGGGTCATATCCAGGATAATTAGTGATCGTAAATAAGTTGTGTCCCGAAGCATATAACTTCATAGAACGTTTACTCTTTTTGAATCGGAATGTGTAACCGATATTTACATTTTTCAGACGAATATAAGACCCATCATAAATGTTACGATCTGAAATAATTGCTCTTTGACCGGTATCAGTCATCGGTGCAGGGTGTTCTGCATTTGCTGTATTTCCTGAACTAGGATTATAAGTCACTTCTCCTGTTTGATAGTTATAATCTAATGGAGCTTTCCAAGCGTTATTATAGGCATCTTCCAACACGTTTGTTGTCTTACTCATATTTGTTAATGGCCAAGATTCTACCCAAAGAATATCTCCACCTTTTTGTCCTGTAATAAGAAAACTTATATCCCAATTCTTATAAGAGAATGAGCTATTAATTGAGAATACAAAATCAGGATTAGGATCTCCAATTTTCACATAATCTTCAAATGTAATTTGCTGATTTGGTAATGGATTTCCATCTTCATCATAATCCACATGATGATTAACATATTTGATTTCACCAGGTGCTGCACCTACAATACCACTTGCATTGGCTTCATCCCAATCTGTATAGACGCCGTCTGTTTCTGCTCCCCAGAATATTCCTAAAGGTTGTCCTTCCATAAAGATATTGGGTTGCACTTGATCCGGCCCTACTCTTGGTCCTAATTGATAATCAATGTTATTATTCAATGACACCAACATGTTTTGGTTCTTTGCAAATGTTCCCATTACATTCCATCTGATATCTTTTCTTTTGATAATATCATACCCTAAAGCGACTTCAATACCTTTATTTTCTACAACACCAAAGTTGTCATATTTATACACATATCCATTAGATACAGGTAAATTCACTTGCTGTAATAAATCGTAACTTTTCTTGTAGTATACATCTGCATTTAAAGTCAAACGGTCTCTAAACATTCCCATATCTACACCGACATTAAATTGGTCTGTTGTTTCCCAACCTAATGCTTCATTTTCTAAATTTGTTTCAATATAACCCACCGCAACAGTACCATCGTAATTATATCTTACTGGTTCCATTAATGCTAAAGATTGGAAAGCAGGAATTGCATCACTCCCTACTTTACCATAAGAAGCTCTTAATTTTAAACTACTGATTTCATCAGATGTATCTAGGAAACTTTCATTTGAAACATTCCATGCTAATGCTGCTGAAGGGAAAAATCTAGCTTTATTGGCTGCAGAAAATTTTGAAGAAGCATCCACTCTACCATTAATATCGATATAGTATTTACTCTTATAGTTGTATGCTGCTCTAAATAAACCCGATACTAAATTATCAGTTAGATAGTTTGTGACAGGTGTAAGAATATCTGTTGCATTTTCAAAAGTATAATATCCCGTTGCATCTGATGGGAATCCATATGCAACTTGAAATTCTGATTGAACTGTTTTAGCTTCCACTGTACTTAAACCAACTAAATCTACATGGTGGTCACCCCAAGTATTTTGATATCTTAAGTTTACTTCTCCATACATTTTTGTATTCAATAATGAAGATCTTGAAGCTTCCCCATTTCTTCTTCTACCTCTTGAGGTTGATGAAGGAAAGAATGAATTTCTCATACTATTTTGAAGATTTACAGCTCCTTTTGCAGAAGCACTTAAATGGTCTGTAAAATCAGTTGAAAGAGTAAATGCTTGATTGAATGTATAAGCTTCTTTATCATCCTGCACCATAGTTGCCATAGTATACGGATTTGAAAGAATATAACCTTCGTTCAAAGGAGCATAAATATCCTCAGATTGACCATCAGCTAACAATGAATATATGGGTTGAAAAGTCAACGTATTCGTCACTACACCTTTTTCAGAAAACATCTCACCATTACCTGCGGAAGTGGCTCTACCTGTTCCGTATGAACCATTCGTTCTTGAATTGAATGTGACTTTACCATCAAACATTTGACGGTTTACATTCATATTTAATGTGGCTCTTGTGTAATCAGAGTTAACAATTACCCCTTCATTATCTGTCAATCCAAAGCTAATTGACATATTTCCTTTTTTGGTTCCTCCACGATACGCAAGGTTATAACTTTGAGTAATCGCTTGGTCATATGTCATATCTTGCCAATCAGTATTTTGACCTGTAGTTTCAGGGAAAGGCATTTTGTTGGGTAATTCTCCAATCTCTGGAAAGTTATCTTCTGTCAATTCTTGAGAGCCATCGAACACCATTCCATTTCTACTAGGATTAGTAATTACTTTATAGAAATTGTTTAATACTCTTTGATTCATGTATTGTTCGTAAGTCGGACCGTCCAATACATCTATCTTATTATTTACTTCTGATACACCAAACTCTACTGTTGCTGTTAAACGGTCATATGATTTATTTCCTTTCGCTTCTTTTGTGGTAATTACAATTACACCGTTAGCTCCTCTTGCACCATAAATTGCTGTTGCCGAAGCATCTTTTAAAACAGAAATGGTTTTGATATCATTGGGATTTAAGAAATTCAAGGCTGACTGTGATTCACCACTTCCAGAGTTTCCTTGTGCATCCATTAATGGATCAATTGGAATTCCATCCACAACATATAGTGGTTGTGTGCCACCTTGCATTGAGTTTGTACCTCTAATTGAAATTCCAACACCTCCCCCAGGTTGACCATTACCAGAAACGACTACACCTGCTACACGACCTGCCAACATATTTTCCACACTTACTGATCGTGTTTGCTCTAAAGTTTCACTATCAACGGTTCCAACAGAACCAACAACATCACTTTTTTTAATATCAAAATACCCTGAACTAACCACTACTTCATCCAATTGTTCAACATTATATTTCAAATTAACATTGATTTCAGTACGGTTCTTTACAGCTATTTCTTGTGTTTCCATACCAATAAAAGAAAAGATTAGAATATCAGTCTCTTTCACTTTTATCATATAATTACCTTCCATATCGGTAATCATTCCTTTGGCTTCATTACCATTGGATTTAATAATGACACTTACACCAGGCAAGGGCATTCTGTCTTCATCTGCAAAGACGACACCTTTCACCATTCTCTCTTGTGCGAATAGTGATAGTGGAAAAATTAATATAAAGAGTAAAACTATATTTCTCATATTCATTTCATTAGTTCTTTAACAAAGGGATAGAAGTACTTTCACTTTTTGTGAAGATTTGAAGAATGTAGTGGCCTGTATTCAAGTGGGTAACATCTAAAGTTTGATCCATACTTAATGCTGTTTCCAAAATTAATTGGCCTGTTAGTGTGTAAACTTTCACCGTTTGAATTAAATCATTTGCTTCAAGGGTGATTGTTCCTTGTGTTGGATTTGGATAAACCAAAACATCCAAAGTAATTTCATCGATCGCTGTAGGTTGTTCATTTGCTCTAAAAACAGACCTTAAATAAGCGGCAGCCGTACCATAAGATTGATCCGGCTCAACAATCCATTTTCCATCCATAGCTGCATATAATGTATCCAAAGAGTATTGTACTCCTTTTTCTAATTCCATATTTTGTTCACCACTACAGTAGTAGTTCCATAAATAAACTTGCTGTATACCTGTGTAAGTGGATAATCCACAGATGTCAGAGTAAAACTCAACAAGATCTTCTCTTTCGTATTGTTTTGGGATATATGGCTCATTTTCATTCATTCCAAACTCACCCAATTGAACAGGAATACCTTTTTCTAATTCGAAATTATTTGTCGTATAATATTCTGCAATACGAATTCCATTTAATAATCCATACGGGAAAATATCCATCTCTTGCAACCATCTACCATCATAAGCTGACCATGAAGAAATATCCAATCTAGTTTGTGGAATAACATCGGCTAAAACTCCAGGAATACCTTCTTCAATAATTGTCGTTTGCTCTCCGTTATTTCTATAAAAAAGTTTATTGAACTCAATAGAAAACAAAACTTCTGCTTTTGAATCAGGAAATTCATTCCTAGCTTTTTCAACTCCTCTCATACGGGCTCTGAACATACGCCCCATACCATTCACTCTCCAATCGATATCTACTGGAATTTCATTTTGGTCTTTTTCCCAAGAAACATCACCTTGACCACCTCTAAGCATCCAATCACCTTCCCAATTTTGCAATAGAAAGCGTTTGTCTAAATCACCATAAGTTTCAAGAAGGTATTTTGTGAGATCATAAAAATATTTTTCTTCAGATAAATAAATAGAATGATTACGATCTGGCCCTTCTTTGTAGTAGTTTCCTGTATTTGGGTTAGCCCACATAGCATGGGTTTTGATAAATGGACTTGAAAAAACAGAATCCATTAAGTGATACTTTGCAATATCTACCATATTGGTAAAGTTGGGCCAATTATGATTGAATGGATAATGACCTTCCATTTTCTTCCATCCTGCAGAAAGAGATGTTTTGAAAGCAGTTGAACCAAAATCTTCATATGCATCCAATCCTTCAATCAAATAGGGCTTATCTGTAAAGTTGTACCAACCTGCAATATGAGAAGCTCCAATAACATCTTTCAACTCATAAGCTAAAGGATTATTTTCTGGCTTTAAGGGAGTTATAGCCGTTCTCATTTCCTGAACTGACTCCAAATTTGTAGAATAATGAGCTCTTATTTCTCCATAATTATTTAAAGTAAAATTAGCATCAGTCGCCAACTCTTCAATAGCTATTGCATTTTTTCCTAAACGGAATAAACCTTCTCTTCCTACTCTTAAAGTAAGACCACCTTTTAATGTTTTGATGGTTTGATTTTCACCATTAATGCTTTGTGTAAAAATACTGCCACCATCTTTAATATTTAATTTAGAAGGAGATGTAGTACTCTTCGTATACAAGTTAATATTATTAGTAATTACTACGCCTTCTACTTCAATATCAAAAGCAGAAAGATTGTTATTTGTATTAACATCATTTCCTGAAAAAGCTATCGTCTGATTGACTTTCAAAAAAGTATTATGTCCTATGCCAAGTACAAATTGAGATGTACTTTCTATGGTTAAATCCTCATCTACAATCATATTGTAATGAGAAATTTCAACTTTAGGAGTTTCACTTTCAGCTACAAAAGTCAATGATTTAGGATGAAAATAACCTTTCCCTGAAATAGTTGTAGCATCATTTACATGTACTTTAATATGTGTATTATTAGGGAATAAAAAACTTTCTGAAGATTCATCACTTTTCCCTCTTCCTTGTGCTAAAGTTCCATCAATATGAAGACTACCATTAATACCAAACCATTGTTCAGTATTCGATGAATGTCCAATAAATAAATTACCTTCTTGCTCAATGTTAAGGTCACGACAAATGATAATCTCTTCACCGTTAGTGTCCATCTGTAAATAAACAGTATTGTCACCAAGGTTAACATTATCTTCTGATGAAGGTACTGTTTGAGTACTCCAAATCAATGGATCAAACCAATTACCTCCGGCAATACATTCCACAGTATTCTGACTCCACCCTATTTGGACCTGGAGAAAGAATAGTAAGTATAGTATCGCTATGTTTTTCAATCGTTTCATTTCAATGTTAGTATAGAAATAGCATAATAATTAGTTGTTCAATTCCATGTTTTGTAACACTTCAATTGCTTTGGTATTAAACTCTTTTTGAGTAGGGTAAGCATTGTTAGCAGAATTGAATTCTTTTAGGTAATCATTCATGATCGTATAATAATCGCTATGAATGAAGTAAACTGGTTTCTTTTCTCCATTATCAGAAATCAAAGACATATCTTTAGACTTTCCGTCTTTTTCGAATTCATTGTTATACATTTCCCAGTGTAAACAGAAAGGTACATTCATTTTCAATGAAGCCAACATGACATCTTTAGTTCGTTTAGCCTGCTTTTGCACATCGCCTTTCACAACTTTGAAACCGTATTCTCCTACCCAAACTCTTCTTGTAAAAGGAAGTCCTTTTTTAGGTTTTAATTTTGATTCAATATAATCTAATACTGGAGCCATATCATTGTAGACACCTTCAGTACTTGGTGATTTTTTGCTGATTTCATATGTAGAGTAAGACACAAAATCAACATTTACATTTGGAAGAACAGACTCTGTAAGACATTTCTGTCCTTGCATTCCTTTTAATGCTAAATTCACTTCTATGTAGTGGTATAGCTCAACATTTTTATGTTTAATATTTTTCTTCGCATCATCGATTGCCTGTTGACGGATTTGAAACCACTTCGTCATTCCATTGATTTTTGTTTCACTTGGAACCAACTTCTTTTTACCTTCACCATGTAATAGCCAATCACCTTCCCAGTTACCGATTAATAATGTTTTTCCTGATTTATTATATCTCTTTAGAAGGAAAGCAGCATAATCATACATTTCATTGTATAATATTCTTTCTTCCTCTTTTGTGATTCCATCGTTCCATTTTGCTTTTGTCAAGGAGTGCACCCACATGAATACATATTTAAAATCCATGTCCATCACTTTCAAAAAGTCAGGCTTTGTTTTTACTAAATCCAAAGTCGTCTTGATTGTTGGATCTTTAAATTGATCAGGATAAATATTGTAATACCTTTTACTTACTGAGATCTTAAGAATATTAGATCCTAGTCCTCTAACCTGCTTTGCTTGTTCTACCAAGTAAGAATCATTAGTAAATTTGTATTTTCCTCCTATAGCATGAGTACCTAAGACAAAATTGTAATCTTCCAAAGATTGAGGAGCTGGAATTTCAACATCAACTTTCTTTTGAGCGAAAGCTGAGAAGTTGATCATTAACAACAATAGTACTGCGATATATTTTTTCGTTTGTTTCATTTCATTCAAGTAAAAAAGTCAAACCTTAGAATTGCTTCTTGTCTTGGTTCAAATGTCAAAATAACCTTTAAAAAAGAGGTTGATTATTTATCCAAGAGGGTTCAATGTGGTAGCGAACAGCCTTTATAAGCTCGTTAGAAGGTTTTTTCGGTAGAGATTAATTGAAATTATTTTATCATTTTCTATTTCAGTTAAAAAAATTAAGAGGTTTAACGATGTGTATATTGGAGTAACTAAAAATGAAAAGGATGTAATTCCAAGTTTTAAATTTGAAATTACATCTCATATGTCCTACTAAAAAACGACATCCTCTCGAACTGATTCTATAAATTCTTTAGGTGTTTTTCCCATATGTTTTTTGAAGGTTGTACTAAAGTATTTTGGATCATTAAATCCAGATTCATACGCTACATCAGCTACCCTTAAATCACTTCTTGTTTTGAACAATTCAACTGCGTGATTTATTCTAATTTTTGTAATCAAATCGGAAGGTGACATCCCCGAATGTTTCTTTAATTTTCTGAAAAGATTCGATCTACTGTAACCCATGTTTTCGCAAAGCGTAACAATATTGAATTCCTTATTCGTTACATTGGCTTTGATTTCTTCCACCACTTTAGACAAGAAATCTTGTTCAACTGAAACAGGTTCTTCTACCTTTTCTTTGTCCGCTTCGTTGATCAACTTCTTCATGAGATGTCTAGATTTTATTAGATTCCCTATCGTAATTTTCAACATTTCCATTCTAAATGGTTTCTCCACGTAAGCATCTGCACCTAATTCCAACCCTTCAATTTTATCTTCTACTCTTCCTAATGCCGTCAACATGATAACAGGAATATGGCTTGTTTTGTAATTATGCTTAATGATATGACAAAGTTCCTTACCACTCATCAATGGCATCATCACATCCGTTAGAATTAAATCAGGTCGTTTTTCTAAAGCCAACACAAGTGCTTCTTTTCCATTTGGAGCCTCAATAATTTTGTAATCCTTCGACAGTTCTGTGACTAATGTATGTCTGATGTCATCATTATCTTCTACGATAAGAATTGTTTTTTCTTCCGTTAAATTTAATTGTGGTAAATGATCATCTTCCTCCACTTTGATTTTTAAGATTTCCTCTTCTGAGAAGTGAGCTTTACCAGCATTCAACTCAATCGTAAACTTTGTTCCTAGGTCCGTTTTACTTTCAAAATAAAGAAAACCTTGATGCAACTCTACAATCTTTTTCGAAAGTAAAAGACCAATACCACTTCCTGAAACACTACCTGCTTCTGCATTATTGGCTCTGACAAAACGGGTAAATATTTTCTTTTGTTGACTTTCTGGAATTCCAATACCGTTATCGATGAAATTAATCAATACTTTACCATTTTCTTCTGATAAATTAATTTTGACTACACCACCTTTGTTCGAATATTTAATCGCATTTGAAATCAAATTATTAAATACACGAATCATTTTTTCTTTATCAAACCAAACTGAAATCGGCGTAATTGACGTTGTAAATATCAGTTCTTTATTGTCGATCATTGGCTTGAAATCCAATAAGATTTCATCAATCAATGATTTGATTTCAATTTCTTGGACTTTTAAATTCAATTGATTTCGTTCCGCTTTTTGGAAATCAAGCAATTGCGTTACGTATTCATTCAAATGCTGTGTATTTCTACGGATTAAGCTAATGGCATTATCATGATTTTCTCCTTTTAAGATCTGATCTGAAGACAGTTGAATCAATGATACTGGCGTTCTAATATCATGAGCGACATCGATAAAGAACTTAATTTTTTCGTCTGAGAATTTTTCACTTTGTCTTGCCTTTTGGAATTGATAGAATACATAAAAACCACCTGTTACAATTACAAAGTAAAGTATGAAAGCATAGATTGTTAACCAAAACGGCTCATGAATATGAATATCCAATACATAGGCATTATTGGTCATCATACCGTCAGAGTTGATCACATCCAATACCAATGTATATTTTCCAGATGGAATTTTGGTGTACGTGATTTGTTGACCATCCTCTAATAACAAGGGTTGATCGTCATACCCTTGTAATTGGTATCTGATTTTATTCTTATTCTTACCATATAAATCCAGTGCATTGAAAGCAAATGAAAGTGTATTTTGATCGTAAGCAAGGTCAATTTCATTCTTAAAATTCAAATTGATATTTGCTTCTTCAGGGAGTACTTGACCATTCACCTCAAAGTTCTCAATAAATACTTTCGTTGCTTGATGATTCTTTTTAATGTTCTTCGGATTAAATGTCACCACTCCTTCAGGTCCTCCAAAAGCGTAAGTACCATCTTTGAATTTTGTACTTGCTCCAAATCCAAAACCAGACATTTTGACTCCATCTTTCTCATCAAACCTTCTTAAGAATTTATCTTTTTTGAAGTATTTAAAAAGACCTTTGTTAGAACTGAGCCATAAGTCGCCATTTTCATCCTGATCAATCCCATATACAATTCCTACTTGAGAATTATTTTCAACCAATTCTGCTTTCTTAGTTTTGGCATTATAACAAATAAGTCCCATTCTTCCCCCAATCCAAATGATTTTCTCATTTGTAGGTTTGATATCATGTGTATCTTGTATGATGCTAAAAATGTTATCGACTTTATTTCCATCTGGTAATGCTACATCTATTTTATTTACCTTACTATTTGTTTTTTTGATTTCAAATAATCCATCCCATCCGGCAACCAATACCGCATTTTCTGACCAAGGAATAACAGATTTTATATATCCTAAACGAAAACTAGATATAAATTTATCGTCCTTGAAATAAGATAATGGAGCGTTATTACCACCAATCCAAACTTCATTGTCTTCTTCAAAAACAGACACCGAAAAGACATGTAAATTCTCTTTAATTGGAGAAACAAAAGCCTTTTTTGCTTTTAAAGTTTTAGGGTTAATTAAAAAACTACCTTCTCCATAAGTACCTGCTATTATTTGACCTTTGTAAGGTGTTAGCGTAAGGATAGGCGTATTTTTAAGGAGATTAGTTTTCTTCCAGTTTCCTTTTGTATCTAAAATATCAATACCCGTTTCAGTACCAAACCAAATATTATCATTTTGATCTTGATGAATAGAACGTACAAAATTATCCGAAAGACTATTTTTCTTATTCAGAATATGTTGATAGTTATGAAAAGGATTGGATTCAGTATAAAATAAATCAATACCTCTTTCTTTTAATCCAAGCCAATAGACATTATTATCATCTACATAAATATCCGTCAAATCATTTTGAGTGATTGAAGAAGCTTCATCAGGATTATGTTTATAATGCCCTTTTAGATTAAAATGCTGATCAACAATTAATAAACCATTACCATCTACACCTAATAAAGCATTGTTATTTTTATCAAAAGTGATCGTTCTGATTGTATTTCCTTGAGGATAACCTTTAATCTTAATTGGATATACCTTACCATAATCATAGATAAATAAATCTGCATTATTGGCTGCTATCCAAAAACGTCCTTTTGAATCAAGGGCTACATTGAAAACATCTATGTTTTGGGTCAAAGATTCTTTGACAAAATATTTATTGTCTTTTCCTTTTGCCAATTCAAATAATCCTGAAGCACCTGAAACATAAGTTTTATCCTTCGTTTGGATGATTTTCCTTACGATTGACAGTTGACCACCACCTATTCTTTTTGAGAGTGTTTTTGTTTTGAGGTTTAATACTAATGCACCATTTTTTAAACCTAATAATAGTTCTTCATCATTAAGTACACCTGCAGAAATAAACCTTCTTTTAGGGTAATTCGCTATCGTCACAAATTTATCATGTTCAAAATCATATTCAGCGATTTCTCCAGCTCTTGAAACTACAATCAAACGATTTTTATACTTTATAATTTTGGCGATGTAAGCATTTCCTTTATTATTTTCTAAAGTATATTGTTTGAATTTCTGACCAGAAAAACGAAAAATTCCAGAACGAGTACCAACCCAAAGATAACCTGAAGTATCTTTTTCCATTGTCGTTACTGACCCATTGATTATACCTTTTTCATTATTCAAATGTCGTATTTCTACTGCTTGTAAGGTTAGTGAAAAAGTAAGTATTAATATTATTGTTTGTAATAAAGTAGTTATACCTTTCATACTTTTTATTGAAAATTGTTGTCAAGGTTTTCTACCTGACCTAGGTAAAAAAAATTAATACTCAAAAAGTAGTTAATATATTGACCACAAATTAAAAAAATCATTTCATTTACGCACATTTTGACATACTATTAACACTCTACAATTGCCCGCACAATGAAAAAAGTCAAAAACATCATGTCATGTGGTATGCATTCAATATGTAGCATTTAGACCTAGATTCAAACGATTGACCAATGATCAAACCTTTTTGAACCTAGAATTGAGACAATTTTGAACTAAACAAAAAGCCTCAGTAACATTTCGTCACCAAGGCTTTCTGTTCAAAATATATGGATGTTAGTCTAGAATCCTTTTTTATACTTTCTCTTAATTCTAGCATCTGTTTTATTCATCATCTCATCAAGATTATCTTCTTTATATTCTTTTTGAAGATCTAAAAGTTGATTTTTCAATGCTAAAGTTACCTCTTCCATTTCTGGTTGACCATATACGTTTTGCAACTCATTAGGATCTTCTTTTAGGTCAAATAACTCCCAATGATCTTGTACAATTCCTTTTGCTTTTTCAGGATTGTAATAGAAATGAATTAATTTATAACGATCAGTTCTTATGCCATAATGTGGTTGAACGTGATGCCACCATGGGAATTCATAGTAATGATAATACATTGCATCTCTCCATGGACTTTCTTCATCTCCTTCTGTAATTGCTTTGAATGATTTCCCTTGAATATCCTCCGGAATTTCTACACCCGCATAATCTAATAATGTCGGTGCGAAATCAACATTCATCGCAATTTTCTCTGATTCTGTATTCGGTGCGATATGATTTGGATAACGAATAACGAAAGGCATACGTAATGACTCTTCATACATAAAACGCTTATCGAACCAACCATGTTCACCTAAATAAAAACCTTGATCAGAAGTATAAACTACAATTGTATTTTCTGCTAATCCAGATTCATCTAAATAGTTTAATAGCTCACCAATATAATGATCAACACCTTTAACACAACCTAAATAATCTTGCATGTACTTTTGGTACTTCCACTCTTTTAGTGCTTGACCTTTTAGTTCAGGATCTGGAGACCAAATCACATCATTGTTATTACCTGCATCATACCATTGTTTCAATTGCTTTTTTGTAAGACCTTCTTGACGAGGGTGAACTTTTAAATCAGCTCTATTTAAGTTTCTTTCGATACTTTGCCATTGATCAGCAGCAGCCAAACGACCGTCATAATTGTCATTGAATGTCTCCGGTTCAGGAATTTTCACATCTTTAAATGTATCTGCAAATTCAGGGTCAGGCTCCCATGGTCTATGTGGTGCTTTGAACTGATACATCAACATAAATGGCTTGTCTTCTGACCTTTTGTTTGTCAACCATGCTTTTGCATCTTCCCAAACTTGACGTGTAGAGTGGTATCTAGTTTCTGTCACTGTATCTTTTCCATTTTCTAAGAAAACAGTATTAAAATAAGTACCTTGACCACCATGATTCAACATTACTTTAGAATAATCAAATCCCGTTGGAGCAGAACCTAAATGCCATTTACCTACCACAGCAGTTTCATATCCTGCATTTTGTAATAGCTTAGGAAAAGTTTGTTGAGTACCATCAAAATCTCCGCCTTTTTCATTTTTGTAGAAGCCATTGATATGGCTAAACTTACCTGTTAAGATGGCTGCTCTTGAAGGGCCACAGATTGCATTTGTACAAAAAGTGTTTCTCATGATCATCCCTTCTTTTGCCAAGCGATCAATGTTAGGCGTAAGATCTGGGAAAGTTTCTGCTAATTGTCCTCCATAAGCACTGATCGCCTGAGTAGCGTGATCATCACTCATGATAAAGATAATATTAGGTCTTTTTACTTCGTCTTTATCTTGTGTAAGCTTTGAACAGCTTCCCAAAAAGCCAAGACAAGCTAACCACAATAGTATATTTTTTTTCATGTCTCTTAAAAAATTGATAGTCTTACTTCGATACTTTTTTCATGACGTATTCTATTCCTAGATCATCGATGTAAAAAGTAGTATTTGGTGTTTTCCCCAATAATAAAGAAGGAGTAATGTATACAAAACCTTCTTTAAGATCTTTCTTAGAAACAACTACTTGTTTTTTGATCTGTTTCCATTCTGTTGTTACTTTAAAATCTTGAACAGCAGGCTTAGGATTCTTTAATGCAAAGTTTTTACCTTGAGCATCTAATTTTCTATCTTGCTCTTTTGCATCTTTTGAGGTAAATACTTGAATCTTTACTGTTGCATTTGGTTTAGATGCTTTGATCCAATAAGAGATCTGATATTTACCTGGGCTTTTAATTTTAATAGGATCATTTTTGATCATCCCTTTGTAAAGCACTTTTGCTTCAGCATTTGTTGACACTTTTAAAGAATGACTTCCTGAATGAGCTTGCTTATCTGTAATACTCATCTTTTCTTTAGCAAAAGAGTTCGCATATAAGATATACCATCCTTCAACTCCTTTTTTTCCTTTTCCAGGCATTGCTTTTCTTTGTTTCAATGTAGTTTCTCCTTGTTCGAAGTCTACATTAACACCTCCTTGAATAGGCTTGTAAATTAGGTCTTGGCCAAATAATAAGTTACCTAAACTGATAAATACGATTGTAATTATATATTTCATTTCAAAGTTTGATTAGTTCGATAATTATAGTCCAAAGGTATTGTATTCCTCCTTTTTAAAGGTTGAATTATGTTGCATAATGGTTGAGAATCTAGCAATCGTGCTTATTAGCAGCCTAACGATTGATTTGATCTGGTTCTAAGATATTATATCCTTCCAACACATTCTCTGTAAATGCTTCTTCTAAATTGGTATTTGACCAATCTACCACCGTTAGTAAATTTAACTTATAAAGATGTTTATACATTTCATCGGAAAATACTTGTTGTTCAACATAAGAACAATGTTGGCGATTTTCTCTCATTTTATCCTTAATCGTGGGATTATTTTTTCCATATTCCATAATTAAAAGAGAATTTTTATATCTCATATCTCTCATTGCATACAAAAGTCTTTCTCTTTGGATATCTCCCAAATCCGTGATAAAACTAATTTTTTTCAATCGAAAAATGGTCAAATGAAAACAGCGAATATTTAAGAAATCTTCAGCTGACAAAAGATTTTGCAAAACTTTATTCGTTTTTTGATCCACTTCTTTCTTTAACCTTAATTTTTCATTTGCCGTTAATGAAGTAACATTATGTATGCTGTCTTTTTCAAGAAACCTTTTTTTGTAAAGCGTGAATATTTCTTGTTTTGTTTCATCATCTAATCTTATAAAAGAAGAATACTGCTCAATCCACCCATTTATCTGTTCATTTTTTGCTTCTGGCAAATAGCTTTTCTTTTGAGCCAATACCTTTATATTCATTAAACATAAAATCAAAAGCAATTTCATTATCATTTCTTTCATAGCTTCTATATTAAATAGTGTCAATAGTAGTTAGACTGTTCCTTTCAAATGTATTCTTGAAAGCTATAAATTGAAATATCATTTCTTTAGTTAAACAGCTTATTCACCTATTCGGTCAGAAATTAAACCTATTGATATCCAAAACATTAAGACCATTTCAAAACAAAGCTCACATTATGAGGTTAATAACTTGTAATCAAATATCAATCTACGTTATGAAGACTATCTACAAAATTGCATTTCTACTTTTGATCGGCTTTTCATCTTGTGAAAGTGAATCGGCTGACCCTAATCCAACAAATACGAATACACCAACGAATCCAACCAATGGTGTGGAGGATGATCAAGTCACATTTACAAAAAATAATAATGCAAATCCAAATGATGTTAGCAATCAAGATCGAATTACTGACAATGTTTGGATAACAAGAGGAAATGATGGAGGACAAATTTTTAATATTAAAGTCAACTCATCTTATAACAAAAATAATAGCCCTGTAGGTACAGCATGGGCGATTGGTGATAAAGAGAATAGAGAAAATTTGACTTTTGGAAACTTCAGAAGCATTGTAAAACCGAAAGAGGCTGTAGGTCGTAATTTGGTTGTTCATTTAATTGAAGATGATATCTATTTGAATATCCGTTTCACTTCTTGGTCAAGTGATAGAACAGGTGGATTCGCTTATGTTCGTGATGCTGTTCCAGAATAGATTATGAAAACTTCAAAATATCTATTGACAAGTCTATATATGTTTGTCTCTTTTCTTATTCTAACGCAAAAGGGACAAGCACAGGACTATATTTTGGACAAAGAAGGCGAAATTATCTTTTTTTCCGATGCTCCAATTGAAGAAATAACAGCGACAAGTCATAAAGCTATGGGCATCATAGATACAGTTAAAAATCAAGTGGCTGTATCCATTTTGATGACAAGTTTTGAGTTTAAAAATCAACTCATGGAAGAACATTTCAATGAAAACTATGTTGAATCTGAAAAATACCCTAAAGCTACTTTCAAGGGAACACTCTCCGAAAAAATAGATTATAGTACAAACGGAAAATATGAATTATCGGTTACAGGCGACCTTTATATCCATGGAAAAACAAAGCAAACTACCTCTTCAATTATCATTGAAATCAATGACACTCAAATCAAAGCAAATACAAAATTCATGGTTGCTCTCAAGGATTTTAAAATAAAAATACCAAGTATCATGTTTAATAAAATTGCGGAAGAAGTAGAGGTTACCTCCAATTTCACATTCAAAAAATGAAAACATACTATCTCTTCACCATCTTTTTATTCTTCAGTACAATTTGTACTGCACAGGATGACCTTTTGAATATTCTTGAAGAACAAGAAGATCAAACTGAAAATCCCTATGTATATGCTACTTTTAAAGGTACGAGGCTGATCAATGGACATACTGTAGAAACTCGAGGTAAAAAAGAATTAGAGTTTTTGATCTCTCACCGTTTTGGTGAAATTAGTTCTGGAGCCTATGAATTATGGGGCCTTGATCAATCCAATATTCGTCTTGGATTAAACTATGGTTTAACTGACCGATTTACCATTGGTATCGGCAGAAGTTCATATGAGAAAACGTATGATGGTTATTTAAAATATCAACTTCTAAAGCAAAAAAATAAAGGCTTAGGAATGCCTTTGTCACTAACTATTTTTGCTTCCACTGCTATTGTTACATTAGACAATCCTATTTTCGAAACATTTAATAATCGATTGTCCTACACTACACAACTTCTAATTGCTCGAAAATTCAGCGAAGGAATTTCCCTACAATTAATGCCAACATTGATTCATTTCAATCTTACCAATCCTATTCAAACGGATCAAGATGTCATCGCTTTAGGTATTGGAGGACGTTTCAAACTGAGTAATAGAGTCTCTCTTAATCTAGAATATTATCCACGTTTGAATGCAACAGATGATATATTTTATAATTCTTTAGCGATTGGTTTTGATATAGAGACAGGAGGTCATGTATTCCAATTACATGTTACGAATAGTAGACCAATGATTGAAAAAGGTTTTATTGCTGAAACTACCGACGACTTCTTTGCAGGAGACATTCGTCTAGGATTTAATATTTCTAGAAGTTTTGCCATGGGTAAAAAGAAATAAAAAAAGGTGAAGTAAGCACTACTTCACCTTTTAAGCAATATATAACTGTATTCTATTTTACTATTTCGTTTTCTTCGCTTGTGAGACTGATTTTGCAACATTATAACCTGTTACTCTTAGTTTCACTTCTTTCGTTAAGTTATGCTTGTTTAACTTCACAGTGCGAGATTCACCTGGTAATAATGTGAAATAACCTTCAGAGAAATACGCAGGTAATACCAACTCATTTGTATTTACATCCAATGCATTCAACTTCACATTTAATGCCGGTGTATTTGTTTCATTTTTGATTTCATAATAAATGAAGTCTTTATCACGAGAAGCTTCTGCAGTAGTCAAATCAATATTTGACAAAGCATTCATCGCTTGGAAATTACCACCTTTTGTAGTTTCCCAATATTCATTGACTGAAATTTTATTCCCTTTACGATCTTCTAATGTCAACCTTACTAAATGAACTGCATTTTGATCTGATGAAAAGTCCTCCTCAATAACAGTTTGCATACTGTTAGATGCAAGCGTAACATTTACTTGAGCAGTTTTTAATGTTTTACCTGTAATATCAAATACTTCTACTTTTGCTACTGCATTGTTTAAGTCAGTAGATGAAGCATTGATCACTTCTACAAAACCTGAAGAGATGTTCTTTTGAATATGAAGTGGCTCAGATGCTACTTTTGAGCCAAAATAAGAACCGAAAGTTTCATAATCCCAAGAATATACTTGCCATACTGTACTTGGCCAAGCTGGATGTGTCATCCATAATAATAAACCTGTTGTATTGTTCCATAACTTCGAATTCCAAGCTTCAAACATAGCTCTATGGCTATTATAATTTACGAATTGTGCTTTTCTACAGAAATCATCGATATCAGTAGCGGTACCGTATAATTCGTCGATATGTTTCACATATTTTTCTTGTCCCCAGTGGAAATCATGGTATGCCCAAGCATCACTTATCGGCCATAAATCCTCTTCTGCCATCATCTTACGCATTGATTCAGCCGTAGGAACTGAAGTAGTTCCTAATTCTGTTGAAAAACCAAATGCTGACTTTTCAGGATAGAATTTTTGATCTGGAAAGTAATGCCAAGGACCCGAGTTTCTTAAATTTAAGTTTCTTGAATTTCCTTGATAGAAACGTGTACCATCATATTTTGTCACTAAAGTAGATAATTCAGTATCTAATTCTACTGGAGCATAACCTTCGTTACGTGGACACCAAATCGCAAGTGAAGGGTGATTTCTATATCTTAAAACTACGTCTTTTGCATTGTCCATGAATAAATCATAGTCATTAGGCAATAAATTGTAATCCTGAGTAGACAACCAGAAGTCATTCCATACCAACATACCATATTCATCGGCTAATTCATAAAATACCTCTTCAGTGCTTTCACCTGTCCAATTTCGAATTAAGTTGAAGTTAGCATCTTTGTGTAATTGGAAATAAGGTTCCATACGGTTTCTTTCCGTACGTTTCATACCATCATCCATACCCCAGTTACCACCTTTGATAAAGATTGGTGTTCCGTTTACTTTGATTACTAAGTAAGGATTAAGATGAGTATCTTCTCCTTTTTCAAATTGATCAATAGAAAAACCTTCCGCTAATTTTGGTACAAATACCCCTTGAAGCTCTTTTCTTGGCTCTCTATTATTTAAGAAATGTGTTTCCGCAGTATCATCTATTGGATTATAATTGATTCTTACATTTTGTTCTTTTTCTGTATCAACTGTTAAACCAAAAGTAAGTTCACGAATACCAAATCGTACTGTTTTCGCATCTAGAACCTTATCAGCTTCTTTCACTGTTAATTCTAAATTATATAATTCTTGCTCACCATAGCCATTTGGCCACCATAAACGAGGATTTTTAATCGTTAATTTCTTGTATTCTTCTGGAGTAAAAGTAACTTCCATTGTTGAATTTGGAGCAATTTCAACAGTTTTAGTCACTACATTTTTCTCAATTTTCGCCTCGATCGTAGCCTTAATTTTCTTAGAAGAACTATTTTCAAAAGAAGATTGGATCGTTAAAGCCGCCTTTGTATTTTCTGGTAAGTTAAGATCCGTAATTACAAATGGATTTTGAATAGCAACAGCACCTTCATAACGCACTCTCACATCTTGCCAGATACCAATATTTCTATCACGAATACCAGGAATCCAGTCCCATCCTTCTGAAGAAATAAATGTTGGGCCATCCAAACAAAGTTGACCACCATTTCTACCTCTGTCTTTTAAATGTGCTTCTTGAGGAATACCGGGGTTAGGTGGAGGTAAAATTTGAACTGCTAAAGCATTTTCTTTATCACCATTAATAAAGTCTGACACTTCAAATTTACCTCTTACAAAAGCACCGTCAAGTTGACCGACTTTTTGACCATTTAACCACACAATTGCACGGTAATTAATACCGTTAAACACTAAATAAATATTATCACCAGCTTTTGATGGGTCTACTTTAAAAGTAGTACGGTACCACCAGTTTTTTCTTGATAAATCATCTGGAATTAAAGTATTATTTAATCCAAAATATGGATCAGGGTAGACTTTTTCATTCACTAATGTTGTCAACACAGTACCTGGAACAGTAGCGTCATACCAGTGTTGATCATCATAGTCTGTTTCTGATAATAAAAAGCCTGTATATTTTAATTTTTCTTCTTCCAATAATTTCCATCCTTCTTGTAGGATAACTTCATTTTCAGAAGATGTTAATTTTTCAGGTTGTACAAATGGTCCTACTCTAAAGTCTTTGTCAATAGAAGAGGCTTTTGTAACAGGAACTGTTGAAGGATCTTGAGGTCTCCTCTCTCCAAATTGCCCTGTAGTTTTAACAGGTTTCTGTGCTAATACGATTCCACATTGGAAAAGTAAAAGCAAGATGAGTAATACATTCTTTTTCATACTTGCTATATTTAATTTCTTTTTTCTTTCTTAAAAAGTAGTCACACATTCTTAATTTCTATAATATGCTATAAGTAGTCAGCATTAATTATTGTTGTCTGATTGTTGACGATTGCAAGTTGATTATTCGCTCATTAAAAAGGGTTTAATATTGTTGCATAAAGGTGAACAATGGGTGCAAAACTGGTCAAAAGGGCTCATATGCTCTGTTTTAGTTCATTATTACTTAGATCAGCGACCATATTTTTAACCTTTCTTTATTTTTGTAAAAGTTGAATAGAAAATACATTACTTTTAAAGTAGATTGATAATCAAACAAAACGGCTACGCTTATATTACGCTAATGACTAATTTTAAAAAATTCCTTCTCATTAATATTGGCATCACATTAGTGAATATCATCATTAATTGTATCCTATTTAAGCAGCCTTTACTTCATGATATGAGTGCGGTAATAGTTTTGATTTGGGCTGTACTCGGATTCATTCTAAACTTTATCATTTTCTTTGTTCCGATCAAAGCTATCCAATGGATAACCTTTCTACTTCCCATTCTTATTTCTATTTTCTTATTATTTAATGCTGAATCAGACCTTCTATTTTATAAAATAATGTGTGGGGTATTTTCTTTAAACTTTTTACTCAGTACTTATCCAATACTAATTTATATAGCTAATAATAGGTAAGTATATATGATTACTCATTAAACTAAAACGGCTAAGAATATGGTATTCTAAAAAAAATACTATTAAATTAATTTTGATTAGATAAACCAATACATCTATAATCTATTCACTAATTTTATTCTTTAAACAAACTAATTTTTTATTACGGCATACGTAACAATCGAAGGCAATAGATACGAAAAAGAGTTGTTAGACTTAGCAAAAGAGCATACAACTGGTAGAGGTGAAGGAAGAATCTCTAAGGACGAAGTAGAAGATCTATTTAACTCTGCAAATGATGGTCGTGGTGTTACTGAAACGGAATTGAATACACTTAAGTATATCCGTGAAAAAATCGCTGTATTATAAGAATTACATCTTTTTTTCATGAAGAGCCCTTGGAATATCCTTGGGCTTTTTTGTACTATTTTTTATGTAATAGTCTACGATTCTTTACATCTCCCAATAATCTCTTCTAAAATCATTTCTACCTAAAACATTAATAATTAAGTTTGTGGACAAGCTGACCAAGGTGTGTTTCATCATGAACAATCCTTTTTGGATGATTATTAAACCTAATTCATGTGTAGTATCTCTACATTTGAAACATAAAGATTTTTTAAAAATTGAAATGATTATGAAAGGAAAGAGCTTTTTTGGAATTAGCTTATCACTGCTTTTATTGACAAACCTAATTACTTTTGGCCGTGATAAGCAACCTACTTCGAGACCTAATATTTTGTTAGTGACCGTAGATGACATGAACTGGAATTCAGTAGGTGTTTATGGAGAAAAACTTCAAAATATCACTCCACATATTGATGCCTTTGCCCAATCAGGTAAACAATTTAATTATGCTTATGTTCAGTCTCCAAACTGTTCTCCTTCTCGTGGAGTCATTCAATCGGGTATGTATCCTCACTCTAGTGGAATGAGAGGGTTTTATTATGTGGATTTCAAACATAAATCTCTACCAGAAGTATTAGAGGATAATGGTTATTTTACCGCCGTAGTTAATAAAATGGTAGATACTAGTTTATCCCCCAAAATGATAGATGTTTGGGATTATGTAGGTAAGTTTAAAGGGAATGAAAAACGTACTGCAGCCAAGTATAAAGAAAGTATGGATGAGTTATTGACAAAAGTAAAAAAGGAAGATAAACCTTTTTACTGTGTCGTCAATATTGCAGACCCTCACAAACTATTTCACAATGATCCAGGAACAAAGAAGGAAGGATATATTGATCCAGATCCTTCTACGCTCTATCAAAAATCTGAGGTAACAATTCCAGAATTCCTTCCAAAACATCCAAAAATCAAACAAGAAGTAACCAACTATTACAATTCTGTCAAAAGAGCAGATGATTGTTTTGGTGCATTAATGACTTCTTTAGAAAAGAATGGAATGAGAGAAAATACATTGGTAATTTTCTTATCAGATCATGGTATGGCTTTACCTTTTGCAAAAACTTCTTTGTACCAAAATGGTGTGCGTACTCCATGGATTATGTCATGGCCAAATCATATTTCTGAAGGATCAATAAACCAAGAAAACCTTATTTCAGCGGTAGATTTTATGCCTACAATTCTAGATATTCTTGATATCAAAGCGGGCGATCATTTACAAGGTGACTCTTTCAAAAATTTATTGGAAGACAAAAAGTTGAAAAAAGACAAGGAATATGTTTTTGTTGAATACAATGAAAATGCGGGTGGAATTCCAAGACCAATGAGAGGTGTGATTAACGGAAAATACAATTATGTATTCAGTCCTTGGGCTACTGGAAAATATACTTTCAAAAGTGCTGCAATGTCTCACACTTCTTATAAAGTGATGAAAAAAATGGCAGAAACTAATGCTGACGTGAAAGCAAGATTTGACTTCTTGAACAATAGAACACTAGAAGAATTTTACGATTTGGAAAAAGATCCGAATACTTTGAATAATTTGATCAACGACCCCGCTTATCAAGATGAAATTCAAAAAATGCGCATTGCATTAATGGATTGGATGCAAGAAACAGATGATTATTTATTAGAAGCTTTTCAAAAGAAAGAAGATGTTGATTTCTTAAATAAAGTGATCGATAATGAAGTAAAAGAGGCTGCAACAAGAGCTGAATCTTTACAATGGAAACGTTTCAAAAATTCGGCAGGAGGTACTAAGAAAAATACAGAACTCTATCCTATGCCTAGTAAATAAGGCTGCAATAATTCATATCAAAAAAGGGAGAAAAGCATCAACTACTTTTCTCCCTTTTTTTTATTGAACTCTTGGATGAAATTCAGTGATCACTTGCTGTAAATATTCTTTATTTAAGTGAGTATAAATTTCAGTTGTTGTAATTGACTCATGTCCTAACATTTCTTGAACAGCCCGAAGATCAGCACCTCCTTCTACCATATGAGAAGCAAAGGAATGTCTAAACGTATGTGGACTAATATTTTTTCCCAATTGCACTTCTTCTGCTAATCTTTTAATAATAGTAAAAATCATTACTCTTGTCAATTTTGCTCCTCTACGATTTAAGAAAATAATGTTTTCAGATCCTTTTTTGGGAGTCTTTGTGATACGATCATGCTCTAGATATAAATTAATTTGATGAGCTGCTTCCTCTCCTATTGGCACAAATCGTTCTTTATTTCCCTTACCAATTACTTTAATAAAACCTTCAGCTAAAAATAGTCCATCCAAAGTCAAATTAATCAACTCAGAAACCCTTAATCCACATCCGTAAAGTACTTCTATAATGGCATGATTTCTCCTACCTTCATAGGTGTTATGATTGATACCTTCTATTAATTTATCAATTTCTTCTACCTCTAAAGTATCTGGCAGCTTTTGGGTTAAACGAGGTGTTTCGATCAATTCTACCGGATTGTTATCCGTTTGGTCTGACTCATTTAGATATTTATAAAAAGATTTTAGACCTGATAATATTCTTGCTTGACTACGTGTTGAAAGGTGAATTTCTTGATCTAAATAGACAATAAAAGCCACCATATCTTTTCGTGTTGTCGTTGAAGGATGTAGCTCTACTCCTACTAACTCTATATATTCTGTCAGTTTAGAAACATCTCTTAGGTAAGCTTCAATGGTATTTTTTGACATACCTCTTTCAAGCCTTAGGTAAAGAGCATAATCTTTAATGGCAATTTTCCAGTTCATAGCTTACATATTAGACCACCTTTCTCTCATTTTTTGCTTCTCCCATTCCCTTTTTACGGCAAGACGTGCTAAAGCATCTGCAATATCTTCGATACTCCCCAAGGTAAAAGCTTCCTTGACCAAATCTTCTTTGACATCAATTCGATATAGTCCATTCATCAATTTTGAAGAATCATTTCTTAATAAATGCTCAAAATACTGAGATAGTTTATCTCTTGCATCTCCAAATGTTGGAGGATTGTACTCTTCCTCTATTTCGAAGCGTTCTCTTAATTTATTCCAGGTTTCTAAATACATACTTAAAGGTAATCAAAAAATAAAAGGCATTGAATTCAAAATTAATCAAATTCAATGCCTTTCTACTTTTCATTCTGTAAGAAATTAATCCCACTCATCAGCTTCAATAGCTTCCAAAACTTCCACTAAACCGTCAAAAGTATTTACGCCTACTGAAACTTCAGAACCTCCTTTTAATGCAATTCCTTCAGGTTTTACATCTTCTAAGATTCCTTCGATTGTATTTTCATCAAAACCTCCAGAAAGTAAGATTTTATACTCTTCTGTAAATGTTTTTACTTGATTTAAAATCTCTTCTGTTAATTCTTCCTCAAACTCTAATAAGAACATCTCTACCTGATGATCCAATAAAGACATTTCTTGTTCGATATCAGCTAAAGGCTTATTTACTTTAATTTTAAAGATAACTGGCTTACCTAATTTTGATAAGTCATTGACTAAAGCTGCGTTATCAGTCACTAAAACATCAATTGCTTCGTAGTCCTCTAAATTGATCTCAGCAGTTTCATAAATTTCTCCTGCAAATTTAATCCCAGCCAACCAGCTAGCGATCTCTTTGAATTTATCTGGAGAAACAAAGCGTGCATGAGAAGCTTCAATTGGAAATCCAATTAACTCTACGCCCATACCTGCACAATATCTACCATCTCCTAAGTTATCAACATCTGATACGAATACTCTTGTATTAAGTGCCATATTCTAAATCTTTTATATTAAGAGTCTACCCAAAATAGAATAGAACTTTGATTTTTTTTATTATTTCTGCAAAGGTTGCAAAATTGATTGAAACCAAAAAGCCTGTTTATCAGTTTTATTAGTAAGAAGTCGCTTGTTAGATTATTTTTAGAAATAATACATTGAAAATTCACCAGCATTTTCTAAAAAATTTATTTAAAACAATAAAAAAACATTATTTCTATAGATTATAGTTTATAAACTTCAGTTCTGATCTAATAAATCAGTAACTTTGGAACTAATAAGTGGCTCTCATGAGCACATCTACTGTTAACTAAACAATAAAACAATATGGCTATTAAATTTCTTGAAGCTTTAGAACAAACGATCAAAGAAAGATATGAGTCTCCATCAGACACTTCTTACACTAGCAGTTTGTTTGCAAAAGGAATCAATAAGGTCGCTCAAAAAGTTGGTGAAGAAGCGGTCGAACTTGTTATCGAAGCAAAAGATGACAATGAGGAGTTATTCTTAAATGAAGCAGCAGATTTAATGTACCATTATATTGTACTATTACGAGCTAAAGGTTACAGTTTAGAAGATGTGACGAAAATATTGGAAGAACGTCATAAATAAATTATAAAGTATGGTTTGTTTTGATTATCTTCTCATACATATAAACCGTACTACCCAAGAATAACCATGAAAACCATAGAATCCATCACATTTCAAAACTTTGAGATCATTGAAGATTACCTAGAAGGTAAACTGAGCAGCGTCGAAAGCCAAACCTTATTGCGAAGGTTAACAATCGATCATGAACTTAGAGAAGATTTTGATTTGGTCGTGGAGATGAGTACTGATATGGTCTCTTGGCCTGTTGAGAAAAAAAATAGAATACGAGTTGCCTTTGCTACAAGACATTCTAAAGCTGTGATAAGTCCAAAAAGAGCAAACATCGCAAAAGACCTTGTTGCTTATGGAACTGCAACAGTCGCAGCAGCTGGATTATTAGTCTTTGTCAGTGGATTATTTGTCTTCTTTGCATCATAGATATTCAGACATAAAAAAGGCTACCTTCTGAAAAGGTAGCCTTTTTTTTGAAAACGAAAAATTATATATCTGATTATCAGCGTAAAATATCTTACTGAGTAGAATTTCTTACAGTAACAAATCAGTGTTTTGTTAATTGTTATTACAAATCTAAGAAAACGAAATACTAAATGAAAGCGAAATTTCGCAAAAAATCCGATTTTTTATTAAATCTATACTATTTTTGTGATTAATCTTCGGAATTAGGTCTAGAAATTCACTATTGAACATCTTGAACTGTTGCTACTTAGTGTAGTTTTCGACTTAATATAATGAAATAGAAACCAAGTAAAGTCAAATATATCCTGTGATATTAGAAGAAAATATTCGTCTAATTTTCGGTCTTAAAGTCCGAATGTATAGACAAGAGCAAAAATTGTCTTTATCAGAATTAGCGAAAAAGGCAGAAATGTCTGTCTCTTACATCAACGAAATTGAAAAGGGAAAAAAGTACCCTAAAAGAAATAAAATTACTTCTCTAGCTGCTGCTTTAAAGATTTCTTATGACGAATTAGTGTCTTTGAAAATTTCAAAAAAACTGGGCGCTATTTCAAAGTTATTAAACTCTAACATTCTACAAGAATTACCTTTAGATGTCTTTGGTTTAGAACCTAGAAACCTATTGGAATTAATGTCAGATGCCCCTTCAAAATTATCTGCTTTTGTCAATACAATTGTTGAAATTTCAAGAAATTATAACCTAACAGTTGAGAACTTCTACTTCTCAGTTTTAAGATCATATCAAGAAATACATGATAATTATTTTGAAGAAATTGAAGTAGCTGCAAAAGAATTTAGGAGAAAAATTATAGATCCTGAAAAACCTTTGGAGTTACAACTACGTCAGTATCTTACTACTTTTTGTAATTATAAAATAGACGAAGATAGCCTATCTCATCATACTTCTTTGGACTCACTAAGAAGTGCACTTAAAGTAGAAGAAGATGGTACGCATGTCTTGATGATCAATAAAAAGCTCAATGAAAGAAGACGTACTTTTATTTTTGCTAGAGAAGCCGCTTTTCAAGTATTAAAACTCCAAGAAAGATCGTACACTTATTCTTGGATGAGAGTAGAGTCTTTTGATATGCTCTACAATGATTACATGGCAACATATTTCGCTGGTGCATTATTAGTTCCTGAAGAAGAGTTAGTCAAAGATGTTGGCGAAATCATTCAGAGTAATACTTTCTCAAACCAAGGAATTTTAGACTTGATTCGAAAGCACAATACTTCACCAGAAACATTCTTATACCGTTTAACAAGTATTCTTCCAAAGCATTTTGGTTTAAGTAAAATATTCTTTTTACGCTTAGATCATGTACCGGGCTCAAACCGATATTCGTTGACAAAAGAATTACACTTGGATGGATTACACAGTCCACACGGTACTGTTTTAAGTGAACATTATTGTAGAAGATGGGTTTCATTAAAAATCTTTGAAGATCTTGAACAAACAAGATTGGAAGGTAAAAAAGATAAATATATCTGTGATGCTCAGACTTCTCGTTATATCACTTCTGGAAAAGAGTATTTCTGTATTAGTGTTGCAAGACAAGTTCCATTAGTGGAAGAAACAGTGGATACAAGTATTACTATTGGGTTCTTGATCAATGACAATTTCAAGGAAAAGTCTAAATTATGGCAATCTGAAAAGGTGAGAATGGAATTTGTCAATGAAACTTGTGAACGATGCCCTTCTGTGGATTGTACCGTTCGAGCTTCTGAGGCAGTAGTATTAGAAAAAAGACAACAAGAAAAAGAAAGAATTACGGCTTTATCTTCACTCTTAGGAAAAACAATAGAAAACTAAGGAAGAAAAGCTATTTTTGATAAATCATTCTGAATAAAGGTATTCTTATTACTCAAAAAAGAATACCTTTATATATATTTTTTGATAGGATATTTTATTAACACTAACCTTTGACTTACAGAGCTAAATATATCTTCCTACTCTTACTACTCTTTTTTTTGCTTATTACGACAATTAACGCACAAGAAAAAGAGACGAAAGTCTATGATTTTAATTTTATTAAAGTCAGTTATAGTGATGCTATACTCTACCTTTCTCAAAAATGTGACCTCAACTTTATCTACAGTGATGATAACCTTCCTGTTGCCAACAAATTTTCCTACAAAAAAGATAATGCAACGGTAGAAGACGTTTTGGATCAATTATTTACTGGTAAATATTTAGCTTATCGAAAAGAAGGAAATGATGTAATCATCAAAGTGGTCAGAATTCCTTTAGATTCAAAAGAAGGACGAAGACTCACTAAATATCCAATTAATGGTATCATCAGAGATAGTCAATCCAAAGAAACAATTATTGGAGCAACAGTTTTTTTTGAAGACATAGATATCGGTACGGTAAGTAACTTTAATGGATTCTATTCTATTTCGGTACCAAAAGGAAAATACCATGTTTCGGTAAAATCCCTTGGTTTTCAACCGTTAGATACTTTAATACAAGTGGAGAATAGTCAAGATTTAAATTTCAGTCTAGATATTCAAGAAACTAAATTACGAGAAATTGTAGTATTATCAAGTAACTCAGAGGTTTACGAAGGTATTTTACAATTAAGTAATATTACTACAATTACTCCCGAAGCAACTAATGAACTTCCTTTGATTTTAGGTGAAGGAGATGTTATGAAATCACTTCAATTAATGCCTGGTTTTAAACCTGCCAATGAAGGAAGTAGTGAAATCTCAGTGCGTGGTGGTGGTACAGATCAAAATTTATTTTTAATAGATAATGTTCCAATTTATAACGCTACCCACAGTTTAGGTTTCTATTCTATTTTTAATACAAACTCCTTAAAAACTGTTCAAACTTATAAAAGTGGTATCCCCTCTCAATATGGTGGTCGAGGTTCCTCTGTAATTGATGTCCATTTGAAAGAAGGAAATAATCAGAAATTTAGAGTTTCTGGTGGAATTGGCACGATGTCAGCCAACGCTACTATAGAAGGTCCAATTGCAAAAGATAAAGCTTCTTTTATTATCTCAGGTAGACGTCCTTATGTCGATCTTTTATCTTCAGGATCTTCTGGAGAAATCAATACGGTAGTTTTTTATGATGTAAGTACAAAATTTAAGTATCAGATCAATCAAAAAAATGCTATTACCCTTTCTAGCTATTTGAGTAGAGATGAATTGTCTTATCAAAATATATCATCAAGTGAATGGGGAAATAACACCGCTAATATTGCTTGGACCTCCCTCCTTTCTCCAAAAGCTTATAGCGAACTTACTTTTTGGTTTACAAAATATGATGTTTCCAACATTGTCAATGATATTCCAGAAACTAGCTATAAAACAACTTATGATCTTAATGATTATGGTTTAAAATATAGAGTTGAACAGTATTTATCCCCTAACATCACTTTAAAATCAGGGTTTGAAAGCACTTTACACACTTATAATCAAGGTAGTATAACCCCTTATGATGAAGAGTCAATTATTACACCTAACGAACCTCAGGATATTAGAGCCTTAGAAACGGGCGTATTTACTGATTTTGAATGGAACTTTAATCAAAAAATAAAAATTGGTTTAGGTTTACGTTATTCGCGATTTGACAATGTCAAAAATGAAAGAGAGTATGTCTATGATATTGAGCCGTATACTCAACTTTCTGACAGTATTTCTGATGGAAATATTATTGATACAGTAAGGAATAGCGGTATTGAGTTTGATCATAATTATCAAAATTTTGATCCAAGATTTTCTATCAGCGTTGCCTTAACTCCGAATCAATCTTTACGATTGGCTTATGATCGATTGACGCAATACTCTCAAGAACTTGCATTAACAACCTTACCAAGTAACTCGGGTGTATGGATTCCTTCAAATAAATACATCGAGCCTTTAATCAATAATCAGTATTCTGTTGGTTATTTATTGAAATTCAAAAAAAATATGTATGACTTTTCTTTGGACTATTATTACAAAAATTCCACTGGTATATTAGAGTTTAAACCTAATGGAAGATATGTAGTAACAGATCATGTGGAAACGGATGTTACATCAGGAATTGGGAAAAGTTATGGTGTTGAATCTTTATTTAGAAAGAGGAAAGGAAAATTGACGGGTTCAGTATCTTATACCTACAGCTTTTCTTATATGCAAGTCGACCAAATCAATAATGGTGATTGGTACCCAACAAATCAAGATCAAAGACATGTTTTCAACATTCTCGCATCGTATCAAATCACAAAACAAATCCAGTTTTCTGCTGTTTGGAACTATGCATCCGGACGTCCTTATACTGCTCCAGTAGGTAAATATTACAAAGAAGGTTACGTTGTTCCAATTTATGGAGATAGAAATGGGGCTAGACTTCCGAGTACTCATCACTTAGATATTTCATTGACTTTTTATCGAAAAATGAATGAACAGAAAAAAAATGAAAGTAGTTTCAACTTCTCTATTTATAATGTTTACGCTAGAAAAAATACTTTTTCATATATATTCAGAAGTCAAAAGAACAATCCTACAGAGCTAGAAACGGTAAAAGTTTATTTATTTAGTATCTTGCCTTCGTTTAGCTACAATTTTAAATTTTAATGTGAATGAAGTGGCATAGCCTGATCATATTAGCCATTACTTTTTTAACTGCCTGTGAAGAACCAATTATCTTGGATCTACCTAGTGGAGAACCTGCAACAATTATTGATGCAAATATCTCCGAAAGTAATACTATATCCAGAGTTATCCTTTCAAAATCATTAAACTTTAATGATACAATCAACTTCCCAGCTATTGAAAATGCATCTGTTGTACTTTCTAATTCAGAACGTTCATTTTCCTATAATTATATAACCACTTTACCGGTAGGTGCTGTTTATGAAGCACAAAGAGAAGTTTCATTAACAGCAAATGACAGGTATTTCTTTTCCGTTTATTTGCCTGGAGGTTTGACTTCACCCGATACTTTATATCAAGCACAAATGTCTATGCCATCGGTAGTACCAATCGATAAAATAAGGTTTAGGACGAGTGATACAGACGCTAGAGAATATGTATTACGAATATATTTCACAGATCCTATCGAAGAGCGTAATTACTATAGTTGGAAAGTATCAAGAAAAATTAATGGGCAATTTATTTTAATAACAAGTAATAAAATTCCTGTATATACAGATCAAGGCATTGATGGTAAATCTGTTTTTGTAGAATTTTCTAATAATAATTTCTCTGCGAATGACACTATACAAGTTCATTTTAAGTCTTTAACTAGAGACACTTATGATTATTATCGTTCATTAAATACTTTAATTGATGTAACAGGTACAAACTCCTCATCTGACAACCCAAGAAGTAATTTTATTAGTTCTGCTGGAGATCGCCCTTTTGGCTTTTTCTCTTTGGAAGGAGTGGATGATTCTGAAGTAATTGCTGTGGTTGATTCTTTAGGTTTAAACTAATTGTTTTAATTTTTTCTTTAATAAAGGTTCTACCCATTTATATACTTTAAATCCTCCTTTTAAAAGATAAGGAGTAATAAAGTTTTTGATTTTCTTTCTCAAATAGACAATCCCAGTAGTCATTGCTATACCTAATAATGAACTCCAAAAACTCTGAAAATCAATCGTTACAATTAAAGTAATTAGATTAATCAATACAATCGCAATATCAGCAAGAATATCCCAAAAGTCTTCGTTAGTTTTTAATTGGAAATAGACAAACTCTACTTCATACCAATGTCTTCTTAATGTTCGTTTGATATTACTCGCATTCAATTGAATACTAATATCATCAATCTTAGGAATGTAATTGATTACGTCTGCATCCAATTGAATCACCGTCTTATATTCATAGCTTTTCCCATTATTCAGTTGTAAAGGTGTGACGACTTCAATCCCACCTTCTTTAAAAGCTTGAATTAAGAGTTCTGCACCTTTTGAAGAAGAGGCTATTTTTTGGAGTTTTGCATTAAAGTTTGTCCATTGTTTCATACTTCTTCTTTATACTAAATCTTCTTTTTTACCAAATATTGTTGAGAATGCTTTTCCTGACAAATCAGCAATTACCTTAAAGAAAGAAGACCAGTGAGAAGTTGCTTCATTGGTAGAGTTTTGATGAAAATTCATCACCATAGTTCGTAATTCATCTGGTAGTTTTACAAATTTAGGTGTTAAATAAGAAGTAACATCTCCATCAATTTGAACGACTGTTTGTAATAAAACTTGTTGAGTGCCCAATTCCCAAGCCTTTCGAATCTGTGTAATCTGTTCCGTTTCTAAATCCAATTGATTGACTGCATTCATCTCATGTAATGAAATATCATTATTCCATTTATGAGATCCCATTTGTGATGGATATGGGTCATATGGACCTACATTACCTTCATCAAACTTAGCATCGAAACCCTCTTGCCCTTGTTTAGTATCAATTTTCATCTCAGACCTTTGCAGTTTAAACATCCCAATGAAATTTGAACTTTGACGTTCTATTCTATAGAGCATTTGAATACGCTCTTTCAATTGTTCCGTTTGCTCATCGGTTTGCATTTTAGGTAAAAGAGATTCATAGTATTTCTTTCCTTCTTTTGCGGCTCTTTTGACTTCATAAAAAGCATATTCTCCAGCTCCTTCAAATCGCAATAAAAACTTTTCTCTTCCACTTGCATCAATCGATGGAGGGTTTCCTTTTGCTTTTTCACAGACACCGTACTCGACTAAGCTTTTTCGATATCTTTCAATGATATCTCTTAAAGCAAGTCGTTTATTGACAGGCATTTTAGCGCCCGTAGTATTTTCTTTTAAGATTGTATTGACTTCTAAAGTTAGAAGTTCGTTTGCTATTGCTTTTAAAGAATTCTCCATGAATCAATTAGTCCTCTTTTTTGTTATTTTCTTCCTCATCTTCTTCTGGATTTTCAGAAGCTGCTGGAGCATCAAAGTCAATAGATGGAACTTCTAAAGCTGGCGTTTCTCCAATTGGAGTTTCTTCTACCTCTGCTGCAGTTGCCGTAGGATCAAAAGCAGGTGCTTCAAAATCGGGTGCTTCTGCTGCCGCTTGCGAAGGATCAAAAGCCGAAACATTTGGGTTAAAGTCTAAAGCTGGCTGAGTAACCTGAGGAGATAATGCAGAAGATGCTGAGTTTCCATAAATAGTTTTAGCAGGAGGTACATCTATTCCTTTGGTTTTGGCATAAAGCTCAAATAAACTATAAATAGCTTTAACATTACCATTAATAATCGTATGACCGTGTTGTTCTTTTTGAGCATGAAAATCTCTAACCCATGCATAGCGGTCTTGTACTAAATCATTGCTAATATATGTTGTAACATCCCCTTTTAAAAGATGAACTTTACTATTGATAACTTTAACATCAGTTCCCTCTTTCTGATTAATTTGGTCATTGTGATCTACCCGAAAATCACCTACCACTGTTTTTATATCTAAAGTAACTAAGTTGTTAATATAGTCATCGATATTGTTGACAAAATTCTGAAAGAATCCTGCGTTTTCTTGATCTGACATATTCTAAATTTGTTAAGAGGTTAATTTTTGTCTGAATTGTTACTATAAAGTTGATTTAATTGAATGAAATATCCAAAAAATTGGTTGAATCTAATCATTTAGGAAATACTCACAATTATTATTCAATTCACTGTGTTATATTTGTCACTTCATTTCCTACTTGATTGAGTAGGAAGTATAAAACAAGATCTTAGAGATATATACTCATGGCTCAAGTCACAAAAGTATTAGATAAAGAATTCGTTCCTTTTATTAGTAAAGAGGAAATCGCAAAACGTAATAAAGAACTTGGAGAACAAATCACCAAGGATTACGAAGGAAAAGATGTTTTGATGGTAAGCGTTTTAAATGGATCATTCATGTTTACATCTGACCTAGCAAAAGAAGTTAATCTTGAGATTGACATTTCATTTGTGAAATATGCGTCTTACGAAGGAACTGAAAGTACTGGTAAGGTAAAACAACTTATCGGTTTCAATGAAGCAGATGTAAACGGTAAACACGTGATTATCGTTGAAGATATCGTAGATACTGGACGTACGATGCAAGCTTTATTAAAGGATCTTGAGGTAATGAAACCTGCTTCTGTAAAAGTTGCTTCTTTACTTTTCAAACCTGAGGCATTAAAAATTCCAATCAAAGTAGATTATGTTGGTTTCGAAATCGACCCTCGCTTTGTTGTTGGTTATGGATTAGATTACAATCACTTCGGTAGAAACATCCCTGAAATCTTAGTATTGAAAGGAATGTAAGATCAACCAAGTTCGATATAAAAAAAGGCTTTCAGAATTTTGTTTCTGAAAGCCTTTTTTGGTTTTATATTTTTGATCTATTCTGTTCGTTGTAATAAGTCAAAGGCTTTGTCAATATAAAAAATCACCATGTTTCAAGTGTTAAGCGTTAGCGTCACTTGGAACTAATTATTGACGAAGTCTCCCGACTTCAAAACGAATAAAAGCTTGGTATTTATATTCGAAGTCGGGAGACTTCGTCAATGTTTCATCACAAGTGACACCTATCGCCTTAACACTTGCGATATAAATTAGTTAATACTCATTCAAGCATATAATTAAAATATAAAAATTTGAGTTTACTCTTTGTAAGAACTTCTATTTTAATAAAAAAGGCTTTCAGAATTTTGTTTCTGAAAGCCTTTTTATTTTATTTTTTTGCTCTTTTAGCTTGTTTCTTCTTCTCTTTCTTACGGTTTACTTTCTTACGAATTTCTTTGTAATCCGCTTTATCCTGAGCAATTTCTTTCATCACAGTTTTCCAGTCAGTAGATTGTTCTGAAGAGAAACCTACAATATTAGCGTAATCACCTCTTTCGAGATTGTGGACAGCAATTTCTTTACCCATGAAATCCTCAATCTCTTCTTTCAGTTCTTTCTCTTGCTCAGAACAGAATGAAATCGCATCACCTTTTTCCATACCTCTACCTGTACGACCTACACGGTGAACATAGTTTTCGGCTACGTCAGGCATATCATAATTGACTACAATCTGAACATTTGGAATATCAATACCACGTGCAGATACATCAGTAGCAATTAAAACTTTGACTTTCCCTTCTTTAAAGGTATTCATTGCAGCAGTACGAGCTTTCTGTACCTTATCACCATGGATCGTTACAGTTTCTAATCCTACACGTTCCATTGCTTTGTGCACTCTTTCTGCTCTTACTTTAGTTCTTACGAAAACTAAAATTTTATCTTCAGGATGCTCACGAATGATATTTTCTAAGAAGAAACGTTTATCATCCATTTTCACATAGCTTAGTGCATGACGAACATTTTTAGAAACAGGATCTTTTGGAGATATCTGAATTCTAATGGCATTTCTTACTAAAGAATATGCCAATTTTTTAATTTGTTCATCAATTGTAGCAGAGAAGAATAAAGTCTGTCTGTGTTTTGGTAAGAAACGGATTACATCTTTAATATCCTTGATAAAACCCTTCTCTAACATGTGATCGGCTTCATCTAATACCAAAATTTCCGTCTTACTCAAATCAACATATCCTTGATGCTGTAAGTCAAACATACGACCTGGTGTCGCAATTAAAATATCTACTCCAGCTTCAAGTTTTTCAATCTGCTGATCTTGTTCAACACCACCATAAATACATAAAATATCGAGTTTAGTATATTTCCCTAAAGACTCAAATACCTCTGTAATCTGTTGTGCTAACTCTCTTGTAGGAGCCATCACCAAAGTACGAATACTCTTCTTTCTATTTCTACGATTAGGCTTATTTAATAATCGCTCCATGATAGGAATAGCAAACGCTGCCGTTTTACCCGTACCTGTTTGGGCAATAGCCAAAACATCCTCTCCTTTCAGAATAGGAGGAATAGATTTAAACTGAATATCAGTTGGTTTCTTAAACCCTTTTTCGGCTAAGCTCTTTTTTAAACTTGCAGAAATATTGTATTTCTCAAACTTCATTTTTGAAATTTACTTTGGATATTTAAAATTCTCCGTCTTCAAGAATTTCTTTGACTCTTCCTACCTCACCTGTTTCCAATCTCACTTTTATACCGTGAGGATGAAACGAGGATTTCGTTAATATTTTTTCAACCCAACCTTCAGTAAGATCACCTGTCCTTTGGTCTTCTTTTAAGACAATATTCACGTGACCACCGATTTTGATGTTGCTTCTTTTTCTTCCGTCGTCCATTATTATTTAGAAGGCATGATTTCAACTCCTTCACCATCAAAGTCGATTTCTTCTTTTGTAGGCTTACGTACTTCTACTACTTCACCATCAAAGAATAAATCCATTCCTGCTAGTTCATGGTTTAAGTCCATGACAACATCTTTCTTACCGATTTTGATGATTTTACCATCGTATACATCTCCGTCTTGATCCGCAACAGAAAGGATATGTCCTACTTGTAACATAGCATCCTCTTCTTCTTCATCTGCAAAACCAAATGCATCTTTGGCAACTTTTACTTCACTATATTCTTTGATTACTTTACCATAGGCATCTTCTGCTTTTAAAGCAATCTGAAATTTTTCTCCTTCTTTTTTTCCTAAAAGTGCTTCTTCAAATTTTGGTAAAACACCTCCAGCTCCTACGAAAAATAAGAAAGGATCATCTTTTGGTGCTTCTTCAATAAAATTACCTTCAGCATTATCTCTGTACAACTTGTAAGAAATTGCTACCACTAATCCATCAGAAATATTTAATTCGCCCATCAGATTTTATAATTTATAGTATTTATTTTTTTAACTAAAGTGGAATTCAACCAACTCTTATAACACAACAAAGCTTTCTTACGAATAAATCCCTCGAAAGAAAGCTTTAATGCAAACAATTCTGAATAAGAGTTTTACTCCATTCCTTCGAAGCCTTCCATCTGATCGATTTGAGCAGCTTCTTCTAATTCTTCTTTTGTAGCATCTCTAACATCGATCACCTCACCTGTAAAGTAAAGGTTCACGCCTGCTAATGGGTGATTGAAGTCCATTACTACATACTCATCATGTACTTCTGTTACTTCACCTTCCATTGGCATTTCGTCAGGACCAACCATTGGTAAAACGTTTCCTACTTTAAGAATTTCGTTTTGATCGATTTCATCCTCGATGTTGAAAACTTCTTTTGGAACTTTTACGATAGCAGCATCTTGCTTATCACCGTAAGCTTTGTCCTTTTCGATGCCAAATTCAAATGTATATCCAGCTTCCTTTCCTTCTAATTCATTTTCGAATTCAGGAAGAACATCCATATGTCCAAATAAAAATTCAAATGAGTCGTCTTTCTCCACTTTTTGAAGAAGCGTACCTTCTTTATTTTCTTCGTATAAGCTGTACACTAAAGTGACAACTTTATCTTTTGTTGCTTTCATAGTATTATTTTTTTGCAAAGGTACTAAGAATTAATCTGTTGCAATACTATTTTCTCTTATATAGAAAGGTTTATTGGGAATTAAATTTAAGAATTGTAAGGATTTACATTAAAATGAAGTACAAAAAAAATAGGTAAGCACTTTTTTGTAAGTACTTACCTCAATTGTTGTAGGTAAAGATCATAATCACCTGTAAATGATATTTTACTGCTTTTCATTCTGCTAATACTTCAAATATCTATTTTTATTTGATATAAAAACATCCCCAAAAAGAGGTATTTTCATATTTTGTTTATCATAAATACCATATTAGCGGTGGATAATTGATCTTTATAAACACCAATAGTGATAACTATTTTACAACCATTGTACATTGCACTATAATGTTCTTTCTTTTGTTGAGGATCTATATTTTTCTCAAAACCTACTTGATAAAAATTTTTGATATAGTTTTTAAATTGTAAAAACTCAGCTTTATAAAGTTTAGATGGGCTCTGACCTCCATTTTTTGAAGGAACAAATCCTATTGATTTGATTACTTTTTTTTATTTGTATAGATAAATAAAGTTCCATCAACCCCTCCAATATCTAAATTGATCATATCGTCCCCTACTAACTTTTCCCCAATTCGATAATCTGAAAATTGCTGAGCATTAGTAGTTAGAACCGAAAGAAATAAGAAACTAAGTAAAAAGAAACATTTCATAGAATTATAGCTTTGTCAACATCATTGAAAATTTATAAGGCCCTTCATTTTCATTTTTCTCTCCCTCATAATCTCCTGAGACAACCATTTGATTTCCTTTGTACTTCGCGGTATAATGAACCTCACAAACGGTTTTGTAGGTCTTCTTTTCAAATCTAATATTCAATAGTCCCTCTAATGTTTTTACAAAATAACCAATAGGTGTACCATGTTGATAAACTGTAGGATTTTTGCCATCATTAGAAGGAACAAAACCCATTGAAAAGATGTAACCATATTTATCCGGGTAGAGAAAAAGTACACCACTAATAGTTCCAACGGTAAGGTGAACCATATCATTTCCTTCTAGTTTCATTCCGATATGATAGTCCGTGATTTTTTGTGCATTGACATTGTATGAAACATAGCATAATAAAAATGATAGTATAATTTTCTTTAAGTACATGTTATTAGTATTAGATTGAATAAATAATTGTTTTCCAGCTTCTTTAATATACAAAAAAAGGAGAACAAGCATCAACTACTTGTTCTCCTTTTTTTGTTTTTCAAGGATAGAGGCTTTATCATATTTCCACCTTTTATGAGACCACAACCAACTTGCAGGAGCTTCTCGTATATTTTCTTCAAGTAGTTCCGCGTATCGTTTTACTATTTGTTGCGATCCTTTTACATATTCATCTCCTTCAGTAAAAATTGGAATTACTTCACTCTCGTAATGTCCTCTTTTTACTCGTTTTATTTTGGAATAATAAACGGGCATTTTTGTCATCGCTGTAATCACTTCAGGTCCGGAAAAGAAAGCACTCTCTCTTCCAAAAAACTCTACCCATTCTCTTTGTTTATCAAACCAAGGTGGAGATTGATCTGCAACTAGTCCAAAAGAAAACATCTCATTTCTCTTTTTTCTAACCAGAATCTCACGCATTGTTTTTGACATAGGAATTGGATAACCACCAAAATGAGCTCTGATAACCAACATCAACTTATCTGAAAATTTACTTCTTAAAGGTTTATAAACACCTCCAAAATTGAAATTCAATTGACTTGCAAAACCAGATAATTGCCATTCCCAATTGGCGACATGACCTGCAAGCAGTAAAAAAGGCTCATTATTTTCAATGTGCTTTTCCATTATTTCAGGATTTTTCACTTTGAACCTTTTTCTCATCTGAGCTCTACTCATACCATAGGATTTTAAGGTTTCGAATCCAACATCCGTAAGGTTTAAGTAAAATTGGAAAAGAATTTTTCTTCTTTGAAGTGATGATTTTTCTGGGAAAGCAATCTTCAAATTATTTAGAATTGCAGTTCTTCTATAGCGAATTATACTACCTAAGAAAAATGCGATACTGTATGAGAAAAAGTGAATAAAGAAAAACGGTAATTTAGAAAAAAGTCTAACAAACAACATAACGAATTGCTACTCTGCAGGTTATTATTTTTTATTTTTATAATAAGATAATTAAATTAATTAGAATGATTGGACAATATTATCTCCTTTTGTCCAAAATTCGCACAAAGGTAACCCAAAATATTAACATATCATCATTTAATTATTTTATGAGTATAGATATTTATACTATTGATGTTTTTAAGAACATTGATTTATCTTCTACAGAAAGAGAAATAATCCGACCTTGTCTTACTGAAAAGAAAGTCAAAAAAGGAGAGCATCTTATTTTAAATGGTGAGGATGTCAATAGTATCCTTTTTGTATTGAATGGCTGTTTAAGGACCTATTTTATAGATGACAAGGGAAAAGAACATACGATTCAATTTGCAATTTATGATTGGTGGATCAGTGATATGATTGCTTATATTTCTCATACCAAAGCATTGATGAACATTGAATGCATTTTGGATGCAACTGTTTTTGAAATTTCTCGAAATGATTTGGATCAATTATGCTACCAAATCCCTGCCTTTAATAAATTGTACCGATCAAAAATTGAAGGTTCTATTGTGGGTTATCAAAAAAGAATCATCTCTATTTTATCTCAATCAGCCACTGAAAGATATGAAGGGTTTATCGAAAAATACCCCAATATAGAAATGTCTATTAAAAATTATCACCTTGCTTCTTACTTAGGTATTACAACGGAAAGTCTAAGTAGAATTAGGAAAGATTTATCTCAAAAATAAAAAACAAAAGTCTATTGATATACGATTCAATAGACCTTTCTTTTTAATAAAATATACTTTGAAAATCACTCTTATAATCTTTCCATATATCTACATGCTGTAATTCAGAATTCATCGCTTTGTATTTCTTCTGGATGACCCAGCTAGCATATAAACCTCCTACAACATTACTATTACTTAAACTTATATAAGGTAAGGTGCTATTTTTCCTCCAAAAGCATAGCTTTATTTATTTTACAGATAATGTGTTTCTAACTAACTATCCTATGAAATATGTATTTATTATTTGAAATAAAAACACATACAACTATTGTACATACAATAGTATATCAAAATATAAAGAGTTAAACTAAACTCATTCCAATTTTTTTGAATTCTTTCTCTAGAATTATTCAATGCCTCAAAAGAAGAGTGAATAGAGCCTCCACCAACGACCATAAGTTGATCTGATGGGACCGTTAAACCAACTACAAATTGTGTTTTTCTTTTGTCTTTAAAATAAAATTCCCCTTCTCCTTCTTCTAGAATACTAAGATATCCTAAAGGTATTTCTTCATCATTTAATAATAATTTGCCTTCTCTTGGAAAAACAAAACCTCTCGTTTGTCCTTTTGGAGTTGGAAAACTTATCGCTTCTCCTGCATCTAAATTGATATCCAAATAAGTGATCTCAAAGGGTAATTCTAATATCGACTTTTTACCTTTATACTCTCCTGCGATTACTTTGACATTTTCTACTTGAACTACTTCTTCTGGTTGAATATTTTGGTAAGAAGTTGTTCCTTCTTCCAAATGTCCTGGTAATTGTAACCAAAGCTGATGAATCGCTAAACTCCACTCTTCATCAACATTATTTTGTGGTTTTTGATAGCCTTCCGCATGAAAAATACCACCACCTGAATTGATCCATTGTACACCTCCACTACGAATGATATCATCATTCTTTCCAGTATCTTGATGTACTAAATCACCTCCTTCAAAATAAGTAATGATTCCGATTCCTGAATGAGGATGCATATCAAAAAACATCCCTTCATCATTCCTCTTACTTTTTCCTGCATCAAAGAAAACAAATGGTTGTAATTCCCTTCTTGTTTTGGGATCAAGGATATATTGGAAGCCATTTCTTCCAACCTGTTTACGCTTTAATTGACGTCTCATGAATAGCATTCTTAAAGTTTGAAAATTCTTCCTCAAATTTAGCTTTCAAGTCTTCATTCGTAATCCCTAATTCTGCATCGAAATTTTGTCCAAATGAAGGCAATGAGAAGCTACCTTTTACATCAGCTGCTGCATAAGGTAAAGATCCTTTCGCGACAGCAATCACACTTCCTGCACCACCTGGACCTGGAGATGTTGACATTACAAACGTAGGTTTATTTTTATATACTTCTCTTGATGATCTAGAAGCCCAATCAAAGATATTTTTATAAGCTGCAGTGTAATTACCATTGTGCTCTGCAAAACTGATAATGACAGCATCTGCCGCTTCTATTTCACTTAAGAATTGTGTAGCTTTTGAAGGAATACCTGATTCCATTTCTCTATCAATACTATAAATTGGCATTTCATAAGCATTCAAATCCAGTACTTTTATTTCAGCATCTTCAATTTGATTTCCCGCCCATTTTGCTAATTGCTGGTTGATAGAATTTTTGCTATTTGTAGCACCAAATACGACAATGTTTTTCATGATTATTCTCCTTTAAGTTTTTTAATTAATGTTGCTAATGTTTCTAATTCTTTATCTGACAAATTGCCTTGGAATTGATTATGAAATTCTCCTACTTTTTGATCTAGAACTTCCAATTGTTTCAATCCTTCTTCCGTAATGGTTATATCCATTTTTCTACGGTTAGTAGGACATTCTTGTCTATTGACTAATTTTTTATCTAATAATTTATCAACTATCCTTGTTACGTTACTAGAACGTTGCACCATTTTATCTTGTATTTCTTGAACAGTTATTGGATTTCCTTTTTGCCCTTTTAAGATTCTTAGAACATTAAATTGAGGTTCTGTCATCTTAAACTCTTTCAAATCTTTTCCAACTTGATCTGTGATCCAATGTCCCGTTATGATGATCTCATGGATAGCTTTATAGTAATTTTTTGAATGCATTATTTGTTTAAACGATTAATGTATATACAATTGTAATCTTAATTTTTGATTTATGCAAATATTTTTAAATTATTCTATGTGAAAAGGTATAAAAAAACTCACCCTGAAGAAGGATGAGTTTCTAATCTACTCAAGTATCACTTTTTCTTTCTTAGGATACTTGACGGTATACTTAAATGATTTTTTAAGATTTTTTCTTGGTTTTATTACTTCTTCCCATTTAATAAAACCATCTTCATTATCAAGTTTACCACCGGAAAGTCCACCAACAATCACTTCAATCTCACTATTTACAGAAACAGGTATTTGGTCATAAAATTCAATTTCAATTTCTGCTGACTTTTTGTTTCTAATTTCAATATCAAATGCTCTATCTTCTGATTTCTTAGCACCTATTGTTTTCTTCTTTGCTAATTGATTTACTTTTTCTCTTGTAATCACTATCGATTTATCTCTTCCTAAGGAAATGTCTAGAGTATCACCCACAGAATTCGCCTCTACTATAGTAGTACCTACAAAACCACCTTCAAGGAATAAATTAGCTTCTCCACTTAATAAATTATATTGATCCCAAGATGGAATTTTTGCTACGAGAAATGCTGATTGATCTAATTTCGGAATAGCGAAATATTGATAACTTACTGGTATATCATAGTCTTTCATATTTACTGTAATAGTACCAGTTCCTGATTTTAATGTATATTTCTTATCAATAACAAAATCAATAGTTGTTGTATTTTCTTCCATTTCAGAAGTCATCTTTACTGCAGTCTTCTGTTCTTTAGAATTAGAACTATTGTTTTTTCTATTTGCTTTAGATGTCGTTGAATAACCTAGGACCACAACTTCCTCCAATTGTTCTAAATTTGGCTCCATTATAAGTTGGACATAGTTTTTTGAATCGATATTGACTCTTTCTGTTTCATACCCAATATAACTAATCACAACATAAGAGCTGTTATTAGGCCTTGTAACTGAAAAGTATCCTTCAAAATTAGTAATAGTACCTACTGAACTATTTTCAAATTTAACAGTAACACCCGGTAAAGGTTCTCCATTTTCATCAAATATCTTTCCTTCTATTTTATTACTATTCATGGATTTATATTTTTCAGGAATTGACATTGTATATCTTGGATAATTTAATTCCCATTTTCTCAATTGTGGTCTTACACCTGATTTTGAAGGTTCTCCATTTGACAAAGTTAGGGCTACATTTTTCCATTCTACCCCTGTATTTTGATAAACATCAGCTTTGTATTCTAACTTCAAAGGCTTACTGATATCCGTTGCTCTAATGTTGTATTTCGGTAACCACCCAGCATCTTTTATCAAATAAGAGGCTTCTAGAGTAATTGTTTGTGACTTTTTTGATTCAATTTCTATGATGATTTCACCAGACTTAACGATCTTTACACTTCCCGCATTCTTAAACTCATATTCTAACGTTTCTTTTCTTTCCTTCAATTCATTTTTCTCTTTTTCAATAGTTAGAAGCTCATTTTTTATTTTAGAGAGTTGTGATTCATATAAATTAAGCATTTGCATTAACTCTGTCGAAGTGACTCCTTTTTGTTCACTACCTAATTCAATATTTTTTGAAATCAAATTTTCTTTTTGATGTAAAACATCTTCACGAACACTTTTTTGTTTCAACTTAAAATAGATTTTTTCAATTTCTTTTTGAATACTATCAGCTGAAGCATGCCCTGTCGGTTTTTCGGTCGTATTAATGTTGTAACTAGAAGAAAGGATAACAAAATCTCCTTTACCTTTTACCTGTAAACTATTGCCATCTATAGAAGTAGAAAGTTTGTTCATAATCACTTTATACTTTCCAGACGTGACATTAGAGGTACCTACTCTTGACAATTCAGCACCTTCCAGAAAGACTTTAGCGGTCTTAATAGTACTTTTAATTTTCCTTTCTTTAAAGGATTGTCCAAAAAGCTGAAACGTTGAAAGCAACAGTAAAAAAATAGCTAAATATCTCATTATCATAAAAGTTTAGTTCACAAAAAGTTTGTCTTAAGTTTTATAAAGATATAAAAAAAGATCTAACTCACATTAGACCTTTTAATTTGTACTATTAATTTTATTTTAATTCAATTGTTATATTATCAAAATCAACAATATCTACTATTTGCGAGTCTCCATCATCATATTTAATTAATACAGAGTCTCCTTCCTCTGAAATGGGCAATTCACTTGATATCATTGATGAGCCAATAAAGATTTTTCCATCTTTATCTTCTACCATTAAGTAATAGTTCGTATTTCCGCTTCTGATGTCTTTATTGATTCTTGTGATCACTGATTTTGTTTCAAATGTTTTGACATATGCATTGGCAGCTATAGCATTTCCTTTGCTATTAATGCTGTTTTTATAACTTCGAATAGCTTCTTTTATATTATTACCGACCCCTACAATTGTATAATCTTGTACTGAGACCATTGCAATCATTTTAATTAATCCTGCCTTATCTTTTAAAGACATCACATAGGTAGGTAATCCATTGATATTATATGTAATTGGAAAAGAAGCTACATATCCTTTTTCTTGTACTTTACCCATTGCAGATTGTCTAGCAGCTTGTTCTGTTGCTCCAATCTGACGGTACCAAATCGTTTCTTTTGTACGTGTATCTACTAATATAAAGCCTACTGTCCCTTCATCACTTCCGACAGATGTAAGTCCTGAATACCAATATGCTTTATTGTTTGCTCCATATACCAGCGACATACCTCTAGTAGTGGTCAACTTCCTCTCATTAGAAAAGTTGAAATAACCCATGACATATTCTCCCCAATCATCTAATTGCTCTACAATAAAATCTTCAGGTTGAATTCTATCAATCCATTTCGGTGCTTTTTCAATACTATATTCATTTATCTCACCAGTGGCTACATCAACAGTTAAGACACCTGTTGCATTTTTACCCTTGAAACCAATTTCCTTATTATACAAAGTAATGATCCAATAAGGTTTTCCCTCATCGTTGATTTCAAATGAAAAATCAGTAAAACCTTGCGTCATATATCCATTTAAATAAATATGTCTTTGCAAATCAGATGAGAAGAATGCTCCTGGTTGATACTTTATTCTCACATTTTCTGCTCCAACTTTTTGAACCAATTTTACATCTCTTTCATTAGTAGCAGAAACCATTACGTAACCAGGCGTTCCTTCTTTGTTATTATTCCATTTAAAAAATCCAGAGTGATTTAATGGAGCGACCCAATACAATTTTCCTTTAACTTTTTGGATACTAAACTCTCCTAATTCAGCCTGACTACCTAAAGACGGAATAGAACCAAGAACTTTATCACCTAATCGATGTGCCATAGCATTGTCTACAATTCGAATTTCTTCAGTAGAAATAGGAGCAACATGTTCTGTGAAATTTTCACCTGCTTTGACTTCTCCAATTAAGTCACGATAAGCCGCACTTCTATACAATGCCCAAGAAGATAGAAAAGGAACAAAAATCGTGTATAATAAACCGATAAAAATAACGCTTAATGTAAATGATTTGATTGGAGTAACTTTTTTCTTAGGCTCTACTATTGATTCAATTGTAAGAACAATAGCTGCAACAGAGATAATCGGGGCTATCCAACCTGTAAAGTCATATCTTATTGTAGGTAAATACAGATAATAAAGGATGGCTATCAGAACAACTGATATAGAAGAATAGATGATAGTTTTTTTCATTTGACGGTAGATGTAATATTTAATTATGTAATGCAATCAACTTTTGGACTGTTTTCCAATTTCTTGTGGTTGCTTCTACACTTAGTTTTTTCTCAAAAAACTGATTTGTCAGCTTAGATTGACTATATTTTCCTTGACATTTAATAAAAATAAACTGTTGATAAATTTGAAATTCGTCACCTTTTATTGGTGAAGAGATATTTTCCTTTTTATCAACAGAAGGCAATTCAGAGAGAAAAGTAAGATGTAATGTACTAATATCTACGTCAGAATGTAAATAGAGGTTTTTCTTTTCAACATTTTTTAATAAATGTAAATCAATCGTAATCACAGGAACATCAAAACCATATACTTGTTTAATTTTTTCTTTAATCGTATTTGAAAAATTAGTTGTATTTAATTGGCTAGATTCAAAAAGTACATTACCTGATTGAATATAAGTTTGTAGATTTTCAACGTCTTCTTCTTGATAAAGCTCTTTTAAATCCTTCATCAATATCTTACGTTTCCCTCCTACATTAATTCCCCTTAGTAATGAAATGTATTTATGTTTTTCCATTCAAAAAAATGTTATTCCTCAACATTCCAATAATAAAAATTGTGTTCTTCATCTAATGTAAATCCAACAGCAGGATATAAACTATTACCTACAGTATTTACTTTTTCAGTCTCTAAAATCAAACCGGCAGCATCAGACATTTTAGCAAGATTTTTGGCTTCACCCATTAAGAGTTTGGAAGCTCCATTTCCTCTATGCGGTTCAGAAACAAATAAGTCATTTAACAACCAAAGTCTTTTCATTCTAGTCGATGAGAAAAGAGGATATAACTGAACAAAACCAATTAAATTTCCATCTTTTTCCACAACAAAAATTCTACTTTCATCTCTTTCTGTTCGGTCTTGCAAAAACTGTTTTGCACCTTCTACATTACTTTCTTGTTGATAAAAAACACGGTAAGCATCAAATAAGACAGCTAATTGTTCAAAATCTGTAAAATTTGCTTTTCTAACTTTCATAAGAGTGAATATTAATTTCTTTTCGGTAACAAATACTACTACTAACACCTTTGTATTGTCCGTAGTTTTCAGTTTGAACAAAACCGTATTTAGCATATAACGCCATAGCTTCAGGATGTACAACACCTGTTTCAAGTACTAAAGCACGTATTCCCATTTTATTAGCCCAATTTTCAATGGCAGAAAGAATAGCTGTCGCTACACCCTTACCGCGATAATCTTCTAACACATACATACGTTTGACTTCAAAAACAAAAGGTTCTAATTCTTTCATTGCACCACACCCTACGACTTTTCCTTCATCGTATGCAAGTACAACATGATGTATAGTTGATAATCCATTGAATTGCATATAAAATGCATGATCATCACCATTTCTAATCGCTAAGTCTTCATTTAATAGATTGACTAGTTTAATAAAGTCTGGATGCGTAGCATCGGTTTGTTGAAGAGTTATCATATTTATTTTTATCCTATTATCTCAGGAAATTGATTTCTAAATTTAAGGGCTTGTTCAATATGGCCTAAATGATGAGTGCAGTGCCAAGCATAAATGCCAATATTCTCTTTTAATATAGTAATATTTTTGGATTCCGGATGAAAAAATGACCTAGATAATTGATTTTCAGTCAAATTCTCTAATAAATAGACCCAACGTTTGTGTAAAAACTCTAATAATCCAAGCGTATCTTCAATATTATCTTCCATACTATCCACTAATTCAGCAAAACGGTCTTCAAAATAAGGACGTATAGCAGGATGTTCTTCTGTCAAGGCTAATTTAAATCTTATGTAGCTATTCATATGACTATCTGCACAGTGATGTATCACTTGTTTTATCGTCCATCCTTCTGGTCTGTATTGATAATTTAGTTCTTCCTCAGTGAGATTGTGAGCGATGTTTTTCACCTTTGATGGAAAACTACGAATCATATGAATCCAAAGATTTAGTTGGTTTTCATGTATATATTCTGGTGTTTCAAATTCTCCAAAAGGATACTTTAACTGATATAATGTTGTTGGTGTTAATTCTGTCATATTAATGGACTTTTTTATGGAACAGTTGAGGAATCTTTGTCATACTTTATCAAACTACTAAATAATGTGGTTGAACTTGACACGCGATATTTGTAGCTTCTTGTAATTTACAAAATTTGAAATACAAATATTCTTGAGTATAGAAAAATTATTTTTTTTTGAAATCCTTCTACTATCAATTCGTATCTAAAACATTAAAAAATTCACCTTTTGAGCTTGTAAAAGAGATGGTATAAGTAGACATATTACAATAAAAACAGAAATTGATCATTGGTGAAGTTGACTATTTTCAAGTTTAAATTGTAAATGACTGGTAACACAAGATACATTTTTAAGCTATGCTTGTCAATGAGTGTTATATATCTGCTATAATTTCTGAGTTTTTTCAATGAAATGTAACTTTGTGGAAACGTAAATTTTTAAAAAGTGACATTTGACGAATTAAAACTCAATAAGTTCATCCTAAATGCTATCAATGATTTAGAGTTTGTGAACGTTACACCTATTCAGGAACAGGCTTTCCCGGTAATTGGAGCGGGTAAGGATATGATTGGTATTGCCCAAACAGGTACAGGTAAAACCATTGCTTATTTATTGCCTATTCTACAGAACTTGAAGTTCTCTAAACAGTATGAACCAAGAGTTTTAATTATAGTTCCTACTAGAGAGTTAGTGGCTCAGGTAGTGGAAGAAGCAAAGGCACTTTCTTCATATCAATCTCTTCGTATTCTTGGTGTGTACGGCGGAGCCAATATTAATACACAAAAGCAATATGTAAATGAAGGTGTTGATATTTTAGTGGGTACTCCTGGTCGTGTTTATGATCTTGCTTTATCAGGTGTTTTAAAATTAAAAGCAATTCAAAAGTTCGTGATTGATGAAGTCGACGAAATGCTTGATTTAGGATTTAGACCTCAATTGACAAGGTTAATGGATCTTCTTCCTCCAAAGCGTCAAAACATCATGCTTTCTGCTACAATTACTGAGGATGTTGAAGAAATCATCAAAACATTTTTCCATCAACCTGTAAAAATTGAAATTGCTAGAACAGGTACACCTGCGGAAAAAGTTGCTCAGCGTGCCTACCACGTACCTAACTTTTTCACAAAAGTCAATCTTTTGGAATATATACTCGAACATGAGGAGGAAATGGAAAAGACCCTCATTTTCGTAAGAAATAAAAAGTTAGCAGATCGCCTATTTGAAACTATTGAAAAGAAATTCCCAGAAAAAGTGGGCGTTATTCATTCAAATAAATCTCAGAATTACCGTTTTAGAATGGTCAATGAGTTTGATGAAGGTAAATTAAAAATCCTTGTCGCTACAGATATCATTGCCAGAGGTCTAGATATCAAAGGAATTACACATATCATAAATTTTGATACTCCAGAAATTCCTGAAGAATATATTCACCGTATTGGTAGAACGGGTAGAGCAGATGAAAAAGGTTTAGCCATCACATTTATCAATGAGGTAGAACAAGAATACCAAATGATGATTGAAGAGTTGATGAATAAAGCAATTCCTTTAGAACCAATGCCTACTGAAGTTGTGATTTCTGATATTTTCACGGAAGATGAAAAACCTCAACTTTCTACCAAAAATTATTTTGTCACGAAAAAGACTAATGAACCTTCAGGAGGTGGTGCATTCCATAAAAAAGTCGGGATCAACAATCCAGAAAATCAAACTAAGAAAGTACATAGAGGTCCTAAAAAGACAAAACCAGTCAACAGAGGACGTTTGAAAAAGAAATTCAGAAAGAAGTAATTTTCTTCAAAAACATAAAAATCCCGTCACCGATTTATGATCAAATTTGTGACGGGATTTATTATTTATAATGTCAAGGTTTTATTTACCCCATAAATAGTCTAATGTATAAGGGCTTCCCCCTTCTGTAAAGATAGAACCATCAATAAATCGAAAGTCTTCATTTAAATGGGAAATTTCTCTTAAATCCCAGGGAGTTAGTTTGATTTCACTTGATTCAAGGTTTTGCTTTAAACGACCTTCATGAACAGATTTTGGAATGGCTATTGTCTCCCTTCTGTTTGCCCATGCTAACATAATTTGAGCAGGACTTGCATCATGCTTCTCAGCTATTTCTTTTAATAATTCATTTTCTAATAAGATCGGAGGATTTGAACCATTGTCAAAAGACAAACTATCTTTCGTTCCTAAAGGTGAATAAGCTGTCAAAATAATATCATGAGCATCAGCATATTCCATCATACTACGCTGCTGATTTAATGGGTGCATTTCTATTTGATTGATAGCTGGTGGAATTTTGGCATTTGTAAGGATATGCTCTAAGTTTTCAATACTAAAATTAGAGACCCCTATAGTATGTGTTTTTCCTGCCTTTACCAAAGCTTCCATTGCTGTCCATGTTTCTAATAAAGGAGCTTCTTCAGCAGTTAAAAACTCTTCTCTCTTTTGTGTAAAACTCACTCCATGCTTGTAAGCAATTGGCCAATGAATTAAATATAGATCAAGGTAATCCAATTTTAAATCTTGTAAAGTCTTATCAATTGCTTTAGGTACATCTTCTTTCAAATGGGCATCATTCCAAAGCTTTGAAGTGACAAATAAATCTTCTCGTTTGATTGTACCATCTTCAATACAACTTTTAATTGCATCTCCTACTTCAGTCTCATTTCCATAAATTGAGGCACAGTCTATGTGTTTATATCCGATTTTGATTGCTTTTTTAACGGCTTCGAAAACTTCTCCTGGTTCAGATTTCCACGTTCCCAAACCAATGGCAGGTATTTCTTTTCCGTTATTTAATTTGAAGGTTTTGCTCATGTGTGTATATATAGTTCTTAAGTTAAGGTTTCATTTTTAATATACGATTATACTATCTGATTAAAAAGAAGATCAAAGCATTTCATTAAATTAATTAATAATGAAAACGGAGTTTATATAAAAAATTCATTAGCTTTGATGACTGAGTATCTGAAACTAACGCTATTCCATCAAAACATTTTAATTACTTTTTTATTTATAAAAGTGTCAAATAATATATACAAAAGTATGTAAAAAAGAGTAGCACATTTACTCAAACTCTTATATTCATTTATCACTAAATCTTACAGAAAAGAATGGCTAGACTAAGCATTTCGAATCTAACTAAAACTTACGAAAACGGTGTAAAAGCCTTAGACAACATAAATCTAGAAATAGAGAGTGGTATGTTTGGTTTATTAGGACCAAACGGAGCTGGAAAATCCTCTCTTATGCGAACAATTGCTACTCTCCAAATTCCTGATAGTGGATCAATTCAATTGAATGGTATTGACGCTATCAATGAACCTGAATCCTTAAGACGTGTCTTAGGATATTTACCTCAAGAATTCGGTGTGTATAATAAAATTACAGCTGAAGAACTATTAAACCATATGGCTATCCTTAAAGGGATTTCTAAAAAATCAGAAAGAAAAGAGTTAGTTAACTATTTACTTCAAAAAGTAAATCTTTATGATAAGAGAAATAAAGCTGTCAAAAGTTTTTCTGGTGGTATGAAACAACGTATTGGTATCGCTCAAGCTTTAATTGGTGAACCCAAGCTGATTATTGTAGATGAACCTACTGCAGGTCTTGACCCAGGTGAAAGAAATAGATTCCATAATCTTCTAGCTGATGTCGCCGAGAACGTGATTGTTATCTTATCTACACATATCGTTGATGATGTAAAAGAATTGTGTTCTGATATGGCTATCATGAATGAAGGTAATATTATGTATAAAGGAACTCCACAAAATGTTCTAAATGAATTAGAAGGTTTAGTTTGGGAGAAAACTGTTGAAAGAAATACTATTGATGTTTATCAAAAGAACCATAAAGTTATTTCGAATAAGATGAATTCAGGTAAATCTGTAATTCACGTGCTTAATCATGAACAACCGGAAGAAGGTTTTGTCCAAGTAGAACCTGATTTAGAAGATGTATTCTTTGCTAAAACTTCTGCCTCAATTATTGCTGACTAAAACCTTTATTCAATATGTTCTTAGAATTTTATAAACGAGAGATTAAATCAGCTTTCAAAGCCCCAATGATTTATATCTTTTTTGCTGTAATTACTTTATTAGTTTTTGCGGCCACTTCTAATGATTCCGTTCAAATTGGAGGAGCTATAGGAAATATTCATAGAAATAGTCCACATATTGTAATGAGAATAGGTTTAATATTTTCTTTACTTGGGCTATTTATATGTACTGCATTTTTTAATAATGCCGCATTAAGAGATTTCAATAATCAATTTGATGAAATCTTATTTTCAACGCCCATAAAAAAGAGAGATTATTTTCTTGGAAGGTTTTTAGGTGCTTTTACTTTATCTATCCTACCGTTTATAGGAATTTATATTGGAATATCATTAGGAGCATTAATTGCACCTCTGATGGAATGGGTAGATCCTGAAACGATGGGTAATATGCCTTTAGGAGCTTATGTTGCTAATTACTTTTTAGCGATTATCCCAAATATCTTCCTAGCTGGAGTCATCATCTTTTCAGTAGCATCTATGTTTAGATCTACAGCGATGTCTTTTGCTGCTACGATGGTATTGTTCATTGGATATACTATTGCTCTATCATTCGCCTCTGATATTGAAAATGAATTTTTAGCTGCAATGGTAGATCCTTTTGGTATTTCTGCATATGGGCTAGATAGTAAATATTTCACCCCTGCTGAAAAGAATACATTAATTCCAAGTCTGACAAGTAATTTAATAATCAACCGATTAATTTGGTTTACTTTTTCATTGGTGCTATTAAGAGGTTTATATAGTTTGTTCTCATTTGAGAAAAAAACACAGAAAGTCAAAAAACAAAAAGTAGAAAAGAACATTCAGCCTATTAAAGTCTTCGATAAACCTAAAGCATATAGTTACTTTTCACAATCTACTGATTTTCAACAATTTTTAAGCTTCTTGAAAATTAATTTCAAGAATATATTCCAAAGTAACACCTTCAAAATTCTGATTTTCTTCAGTATTATACAGTTATTAGCCAACCTTTTTGAAGGATACGAATATTTTGGACTTCAATCTTATCCAGTTACTTATAAAGTTGTAAGTGATGTACTTAACAGTTCATTAACTTTCCTAATGATCATAATGGTTTATTATTCTGGTGAATTATTATGGGAAGATAGAGATGCACATTTGAATGAAGTGATAGATGCAACTCCACACAGTACTTATTCTTCATTATTTGCAAAATATTTTGCTGTTAATTTCAGCATTTTTGTTATTTACTTTACTTTATCTGTCATTGGAATTTTATATCAATTAGGTGCTGGATATACTGCTATTGACATAAGTACATATGCACTTACTTATTTTGTGAATATCATGCCTATGATGGCCACTTGGAGTGGTATTTTAATATTAATTCACACGATGGTAAATCATAAATACATTGGGTTTGGTGTTTCCATTGTTTTTATGTTTTCAGCTGAATTAGCACTAAGTGGATTAGATATTTCATCAAGAATGTTAAATATCGGTTCTACTCATTCATTAGTTTTTTCAGATATAAGTGGATATGGTCCATCAATGCAAGGAGCACTTTGGTTCTCTGCTTATTGGATACTTTTTGGTTTACTTGCTCTGCTATTTAGTGGTTTATTAATTGATAGAGGAGCTAGAAATACTTTCATTGAAAGATTAAAAACAATACCACAAAAGGTTGACATCAACTATATCGGTGCAACAGGTACGGTCTTAGTGATTTGGATTAGTATTGCTAGTTTTATTTACTACAATACTCAAATTCTAAATCCATATATCTCTTCTGATGATACGGAATTACTTCAAGTGGAGTATGAGAAAAAGTACAAGAAATACGAAGGCATGCCTACCCCTAAAATTGTAGATGCTAAGTATAATGTCAATATTTTCCCAGAAGAAAGAGATATTTATACTATCTCTAACCTAATTGTTAGAAATGATGCTTTAGAGCCAATTGATACGTTAATCTATACTTATAGTGACGATTGGGATATTACTTTTGATATTCCAATGGCAAAAGAGGTATTTCATGATGAAGAACTCATGTTAAAGAAATTTGCATTAGAAGTTCCATTAATGCCGAATGACTCTTTAACCTTAACTATCAATGCAAATTATATCACAAAAGGATTCAAGAATAGTTCTGAGAGTACTTTTATTCTAGAGAACGGAACATTTTTCAATAACTTATCCTTCTTACCAACATTTGGCTATAATGATACCTATGAGTTAAGAGATAAGTTTAAAAGAAAAGAGCATGGCTTACCTAAGCGTAAAAGAATGCCTACTTTAAATGAAAATTGCGGTCCTGAATGTCAAAAAAATTACCTTTCAAATGGTCAGTCTGATTGGATTAATATTGAAACCACTATTTCAACAACTTCTGATCAAATCGCAATTGCTCCTGGTAGCTTAGTTAAACAATGGTCTAAAGACAACAGAAACTTCTTTACTTATAAAGTAGATCATGTTTCTCAAAATTTTGTTTCCTTTAATTCTGGAAGATTTGAAGTCGCCACGAAAAAATGGAATAATGTAGATATTGAAATCTATTATGACAAAAAACATGAGGTAAATGTAAATAGAATGATCTCTGCTGTTGAAAATTCATTAGAATACTACACTGAAAACTTTGGGCCATATTATTTAAATCAAGCAAGGATTATTGAGTTTCCTAGATATGCAACTTTTGCACAAGCATTTCCTGGAACTATGCCTTATTCTGAATCTTTCGGTTTCATTGTAGACCTAGAAGATGAAGATAAAAATAATGTAGTTGATGCTGTTATTGCTCATGAAATGGCACATCAATGGTGGGCACATCAAGAAGTAGGTGCTAATGTTCAAGGAGGAACTTTATTAACAGAAAGTCTAGCAGAGTATTCTTCATTGATGGTAATGAAGAAAATATCTGATAATGATGATATGAAGATGAAAAACTTCTTGAAATACGACTACGATCGTTATTTATCAGGTAGAGCATTTGAAAGAGAAAAAGAGCTACCATTAAAAGAAGTTGAGAATCAAACATACCTTCACTATGGAAAAGGAAGTGTAATCATGTATGCTTTACAAGATTTCATTGGAGAAGATAGTGTGAATGCTGCTTTGGAAAGTTTCTTATCAGAATACAAATACAAAGCTCCACCTTATCCAACTTCTAATGATTTTATTAGACATCTTCAACCTAAAGTTCCAGATTCATTACAATATCTTATTGGAGATTGGTTTGAAGACATCACGCTTTATGATTATAGAATTAAAGAGGCTACATTAAACGAAGTTGATTCTACAAACTATGAGGTATCGCTACAAGTAGAAGCTAAAAAAATTAAAGCAGACTCAATAGGTGGTGAAATCAATGTTCCAATTCAAGAATGGGTAGAAATAGGTTTTTATGCTGATAATGATGAAAAAGAGCTTATCTACACTAAAAAGGTTCTATTGGATAAAGAAACACAAACGATTAATATAAATCTACCACAAAAACCTGCTAAAGCAGCGATAGACCCGAAACGTCTTTATGTGGAAAGAGTAATCGATGACAATAGTAAAAAACTTTAAGACTTCAACTCCCAAATAGTAGTAAAAAGAGATTCACTTGCTATTATTTAAGAATGAAAGTTTGAAAGCAAAGACGAAGTAAATGTTTTCTCTATTTTTAGGGAAAGCATTTACTTTTTTTATTCACAAAGAAGCCATAATGAAGAAAAAATTATTCACCCTTTTTATTAGCTTAATCTCTCTTTCTTTATTTGCACAAGAAGAACATCATTCAGAATCTCATACAACTACTGGTGTAAAAGTACACGGAAGAGAGGAGGCTCATGGATCTTTAAAACATCACCGTGTTGCTTTGGTATGGGGGCATAGTTATGTTCCTGAAGGGTTTACAGGTTCCAATGAAAAGAAAACATTAATAGTACCTTCCGTTGGGCTTGATTATGAATACTGGTTTTCTCACAAGTTAGCAATTGGTTTTTCGAATGATATAGAATTAATTAATTATGTAATCGAAGACCACGAAGGAGAAGAGTTAGAAAGAGAGTACGCCTACATTGGAGCAATTATGATAATGTATGAATTTGCTCACTTATGGGCAATTGGTGTGGGACCTGGATTAGAAGTTGAGAAAAATGAGAACTTTGCTGTATTCAAAGCTACTTTAGAAAAAGAATTTCCTATTCGAGGTAAAGGGGGCTGGGATGTCACGCCAGTCTTTAGTTATGAATTAAAACAAAGTGGAGGTCATGGAGCCTACAATGCTTTTACATTAGGAATTAGTATTGGTAAAAGATTTAAATAATAAAAAAGTCGTTCTGAGTAATCAAAACGACTTTTTTCATATTGTGCATACAAGTAATTAAAAATTCACCTGCATTTGTAATCTTAATAAATTTCCTGATTGATCATTCACAGGATTTTGAGAGTCTATATAAGTTCTATCTGCAATTACATACATTGCTACAAACTCAATAAATGGATTAGGTTGCCACTCTACTCCTATCTCTAAATCATTTACACGGTAACTTCTAGCATCTAATTCAAATTTCTTACCTCCATGATAGTAGATATATCTTGTGAATGGAAAGAATGTGTGATGTCCATAATTAAACTTACCGTATAACATAGCATATCCACCATGTAAATTTTGTTCTTTTACTAAATTAGATTCAGGATCATATTCGGGACCAACTCCATAATTATATTCTGCCTGTAAACCAATCGGCTGTGGGTACCAAACAAATGTACCTCCTACTCTAGCATCTTTAAAATTATGACCTGCAGCATAGATTGGCACCATTTGCCCGTCATCTCCTTCTACTTCAGTTTGTAATCCCTCTGAAACGGTTGGTAAAATATATTGACCATAATAACCATGTAATGATATTTCCATAATTTGATTATTAGCAAATTGGAAAGGCCACGAAGCTCTTGCTACGACATGAAGGTTTTCATTTCTATCAGGCTGATTAATACCTTGACCATTAAAAACACCTAAAGCAAATGTACCATAGTTTCCGCTGTGCTTTAAATTATTTTCTTTCATATACTCATACACCTTTCTTACTTTTTGAGGTGTATGATATAAAACAGCCATTAAATCACGCTCATTAGGTAAAGCTGAGTTAATTGCATCAGTTCTGTCTAATGGAATTCTATATTGAGAAGACTGCATATTTTCATAACCAAAAGGGACTTTACTTTGTCCTACTCTCAACCATGTTGATTTATGATGATCAAAATATACATCCATGTAAGCATCTCTTAAAGTTGGTGTACCTGCAAAATCTGCTTGCATATACATATAGACATTGTCCATCAACCAACCACTTACTTTTAAACGTACTCGGCGAAGTGAAATTCCTTTATCTGCTCCCCAGTTTTTATCCATTTGTGGAACAGACAATTCAGGATTAGTCTCAAATAAACCATTATATCTCGCTTGAATATAACCGCTCACTCTGATTCTATCTGACCATTTTTTTGGTAAAGCTTGCTGAACAAGACCATCTTTATCTTCTTCCTGAGTAAGAACTGAATCCGTTTGTATTTGGTTTTCATTTCTTTCTGAGGATTGAGCTAATAAAGTTGTTGTAGTGATGATAAAAAGACTTGATAGGATTAATCTTTTCACCTTAATATCTAGTAATCGTTTCATTTTGAAATCAAGTAGTATGTGTAAGTGATTGCAATGTTAGAGGGTTTTAAATTCTTTTTTCAATAAAAATTTACAATTAACATAGAGTTAATATTGGAGAAATATTATAGAAACAATGAAGAGATTTTGTGTACTTAATGTTTCTTATCCATAGTAATATTCATATTAATAATAGTAGTTTACAATGAACATAAAAAACCAACTTCATTCATTATCAATATATAAATGTATTATCTACAATTATATTTTTAAGTAGTTATTTAAATTTATTAACATTACGTAAACAGTATAGAAACACTAAAGAAACATATAGCGTCATTTAAATGAACTAAACATTAATAATTTCCTTTTCATCATAATTCAATTCATTATATTAACATAGCATTCATAACGCTACTTAAACTATATTATAATTTCATATAGAAAAATAGATTTTTGACATAAAAAAAGCCACCTTTCATAAGGTGGCTATCTTGTAAAAACTAATTTTACTTTATTTCTTATTTCCTGAGAATTCAGAAACCCAAATATTGACTGTTCGTCCTAATCTAATTTTTCTGCGTTTACCAGTTTCTGGATCCCTTGTCGTTGGTGATTGTTTTATCACAACTCCAGGAATTGTATCGTACTGAACATATTGTACTCTACCTTTTCCTAATCCTAAACCATATAAAGTAAACTCGGCATCTCCTTCAGTCATTCCTACTAAATTAGGGATATCAGTATCAGGATTTCCCATTCCGTCACCAACAATTAAATCGATTTCAGTACCTTTTAATACACTAAATCCTCTTTTCAACTGTTCTTTAGAAATATTTCTTCCTTTATATCGAACACCTAATACGTTATTGACAAAACGATCTGGTTTTCTTTCTACTGATCCTATTTTAAGACCTAAATTTTTAATTCTAACCACAGCATTTTTTAATGAACCATCAATTAAATCAGGCAATTCAATAGCTGCAGGCTTAGAGGGATTAATCGTCAAATAGATCTTACGATTATCTTTCACTTTTTCACCAGACAAAGGTGTATGTGATAAGACGGTTAAGTAAGGTAGATCTGGATTATAATTTACCGCTGAGGAATCAAAAATCTCATATCTTAGACCAGCAGATTCTAATCGTTTGATGGCGTCATCAACTGATAAACTATCTACATCTGGAACAGTTACTGTCTGTCCATGTTTAGTCGAAGATGGTAAATACACGTAAAAAAATAAGGTAGATAATACAATAGCTGTAATTATCATTAAAATGATATTGATAAATAAAGCCGATGGAGTATCTCCAAAAATAAACTTCTTCAGTTTCTCTTGATCCATAATTTATTTGCTAAGATTTAGCTTCAGTTCGTTTAATTCCGTAATCTAAAATTCTATCGATAAAATCAAAAGGTTTATACCCATTAATTGCTGCTTGATGGAAAATAGCAGTTGCTGGCGTCATACCTGGTAATGAGTTCACTTCGATAATAATCGTTTCCACTCTTTTCTCTTTTTTCCAAATACGAACAAAAGCATCTATTCTACAATAGCCTTGAACATTTAATTCTCTGGCTACATGTTCAAGATCTTTTCGAACATTCTCAGAAATCCATTTTTGCTCTTCAGGATCTGGAGAAAAACGTGGCGGTGTGATATTCTGTCCTTCACCTGCAAGGAATTTTTCTTCTAAAGATAAAATTTCTCCACTTGCTAATGCTTCTGAAGGTTCAAATACCTCATATGAACGAGTACCATCATCATGCCACTTCGTCAACATTCCTCCTGTGATCTCTAAGAAATGATCAGCGCCTAGTGGACTAATCAACTCTTCAATCAAGATACATCTTTTACTTGGAAACTCTTCATTTTTATCAAGACTTAGTTTTTCACGAAGTACTTCTTCAACCTCTTCTTCTTCTCTGAAAATAGCTTGAGCAAAGTTCTCCAATTGTTCCCTCGTCTTGATCATCATTACAGCAGAACTACATCCATCATCTGCAGGTTTTGCGATCAATGGATATCTAAAGTCTTTTTCAACTTGATCGATAGCTGATTGAGCATCAGCCAACCAATCTTCTTTTTGTAATAACATATGCTCGGCTACAAAAACTCCTGTCTTTTTCAGCAATTCTGTAGTAACATATTTATCTATTGTAATCTGACTACTATCGACATCAGATCCATTGTAAGGAATTCCTTTTTCGTTCAAATGTTGCTGAACAGCACCATCTTCACCAGGACGACCATGTAAAGCAATAAATACAGCATCAACTCTTTCTTTTAAAAGGCCATAAGTCAATGACTTAGGATCAAAAGTAGCGTTTGTTGCATATTTATCCGTGATTGGTTTCGCTTTTAGAATGGCTTCCGTTAATACATCATGTTTCTCACCATTCAAGGCTTGTTGAATCTTAAGTTTAATATCATCTGCATTATCTTTTAGCATGATATTAATCGGCAATTCATATAATTCATGATTATCGTGAGCTCCTGTCAAGAAAATTGGAATGGCTTCGTATTTATCTGATGAAGCTAACTTTTCATAGATATTACGACCACTTTCAACAGAAATATGTCTTTCTGAAGAATAACCACCCATAATTACACCTACTTTCTTCGTCTGTTTAGCAGAAGTACTTAATGCATTAATTTTTTCATCCAACCCTTTCAACATTGGTTTAGCCAATCTCGTATTTTTGCCAGAGCGAATTCTACAAGCCAATGAAGTTCTAATAATAAAAGTAAGGAATTGAGAAGGGTTCAATCCAATTTCAGCCGCTTGATGGAAGAAGAAAGAAGAAGGCATCATACCTGAAGTGGTATTCGGATCATTTAAATAAACTGTTCCGTCTGCAGTTACAAAACCATCAATACGTGCGTACACATCAAATTGTAATTTCTTGTACAAGTCTTCACAATCTGCTTGAATTTCTCTTACTTTTTCAATTGGCAAATCAATTGGAGTCACCTTACGGCTCATTCCAGGAAGGTATTTTGATCTATAATCAAATACTCCTTCGTTTCCTCTTACGATCTCTGTTGGAGGTAAAGCTAGCGGTTTTCCGTTTTCATCTTCAATGACAATACAAGAAAACTCTCTACCTTTAATATGTTCTTCAATCAACAACGCCTCTTCAGCATCCAAAGATTGGAAGGCTACTTTAGTATTCGTTGCTAATTGCTCATTGATATATTCTAATAAAGATTTTGGATCATAGATGACTAAATCTTCATGTCCTAATACATAAACAGGAAGGCCAATACCCAAACGTACATCTGTAAAATCGTGGATATAACGTTCTTTTTCTTCTTCTGATAATGTTTTCCAGAAGCTTTGTTCTACCTCTTCTATGAATAATGATTTCTTTGCCGCTTTTAAAAAAGCTTCCTCACTATCCTCTTTTACAATACTTACTCCTAGTGATGAACCTTGTCTTGGTGCTTTCACAACCAATGGCATCCCCAATTTAGATTTTAAACTTGCAAAGGTATTTGATAAAGTATCTTCTTCTAAATCTTTTTCAGTAATTACATCAAAATCAGGAGTCGTTAGTTTCAAATCTGTAAACAACTTCTTTTGTGTAATTTTATCAATACCAATTGCTGAAGAAAGTACACCTGCACCAGAGTAAGGCACATTATACCACTCTAATAATCCTTGCAAATTACCATCTTCACCATAAGGTCCATGTAATGCCAAGAAAGCAAAATCAAATAATTGACTAAACTCATTAGGATTAACTTTACGGCCTACTTTAGCAGCAATGTTAGTTGCTTCTTCTTCTGTAAGCTGACCTAAAGATTCCACATACATCTGAAATCCCTGTAAATCTTGAGGCACACTACTTACTGGCGGGTAAAAATCTCTTACCGTACCTTTATATACATATGACCAATCTAAATGAATAAAATGGCCTAAACTATCTACAAATATTGGAACAGGTTCAAAAAGCTGTTTATTTAGGTTATCATAAACGGTTCTTCCTCCTGCAAATGAGATTTCACGTTCGCGTGAAATACCTCCAAAAAATATCCCTACTTTGATCATGTTTTGCAATTTTTCAAACGATTTAAAGATCAAAAACGAATGACAATCTCCATTTCGTTAATTACGGCCTCAAAAATACAAGAAAATTATTATCTATGGGCATATTTTCTTCTCCATATAACATAATCTAATAGATAACGAACTTATATTTTTTCTTTTTTTTATAATTAATTCAATATCAATTGGAATAGGATGAAAAATATTACAATTTGCTATTTCAATATTTAAACTTTTCAAATTCGACTAATGCGTAATTATTTAAATCTACTATCATCTGCACTATTATCTATTTTTATTTTTTTTAGTTGCCAAAAAACAAATGAAGTTGCACAAGACGATATCGTTACTAGCAATTTAAAGTTAGATGTATTCTTCGACAGCGTTTTTATGGCTGACCTCGAAAAAAGCCCTGAAGCTTTGACGTACAGAGGTGATAAAAAATACAATGATAGATGGGATGATTATTCCAAAGAAGCTTCCAAAGCTAAAAATCAATCTACTAGACAAGCACTTAAAGTTGCCAACCAATTCAAAAGCGGTGAGTTCTCAAAAGATAGAATTTTAAGTCTAGACCTCTTCAAATATGAATATAATCTTGATATTGAAGGGCAAAAATTTGAAGATTATCAATATACATTCAATCAAATGTATGGTACTCAAAGTAATGCTCCAGCATTTTTAATTGGTTTTCATCAAATCAAAAACGTGAAGGATGCAAAAAACTACATTGCTAGAATCAATAAAATTCCTACAATGATGGCACAACAAATTGAAAATGCTTTACAAAGTGAAAAAGCAGGATTTGTTCTTCCAAAATTCTTATTTCCGAAAGTATTAAGTGATTGTAAAAATTTACTTCAAGGTGTTCCTATCACTAAATCAGAAACACTACACCCTCTAACACAAGATTTCTACAATAAATTGGATCAATCAGAGATCAAAGAGGAAGAAAAAGAAGCCCTAAAAGTTGCATTTAATAAAGCGATGGTAGAAAGTTTTGCTCCTACCTACAAAAATTTAGTAACTGTTTTAGAAGCACAAGAAAAAAGAGCTACTAATGATGCAGGTGTTTGGAGATTACAAGATGGAAAAGAGTTCTATGCTTACAGTTTAAAAAAAATTACTTCAACTGATTTAACAGCTGAACAAATTCATCAAGTTGGTTTAAGAGAAGTAACACGCATCCATGGTGAAATGGAAGTAATTAAAAATAAAGTAGGCTTCAAAGGTACTTTACAGGAGTTTTTCACTTTTATGAAAAAAGATGCACAATTCTATTACCCTAATGATGCCGATGGTAAAGCTGCTTATTTAGCAGATGCTACATTCATTATTGATTCAATGAGAAATCGTTTGGATGAATTATTTATTACAAAGCCTAAAGCACCAATTAAAGTCAAAAAAGTAGAGGCCTTTAGAGAAAAAACGGCTGGTAAAGCATTTTATAATAATCCAGCAAAAGATGGTTCTAGACCAGGGTATTATTATGCTAACCTTTATGATATGAATGAAATGCCTAAATATGAAATGGAAGCATTAGCGTATCATGAAGGTATTCCGGGACATCATATGCAATTGGCATTAGCACAAGAATTAGAAGATATTCCAGAATTTAGAAAAGAAGCACATTACACAGCATATATTGAAGGGTGGGGATTATATTCAGAATATATTCCTAAAGAATTAGGTTTCTACAGTGACCCTTATTCAGATTTTGGTCGATTAGCAATGGAATTATGGCGTTCATGTAGATTAGTAGTCGACACAGGTATTCATGATAAAAAGTGGACAAGAGAAGAGGCCATTGCCTTTTACACTGATAATACTCCAGCGGCTTATGGTCAATGTGAAAAAATGGTAGATAGACATATTGTAATGCCTGCCCAAGCAACTGCTTATAAAATTGGTATGAATAAAATCCTTCAATTGAGAGATAAAGCAAAATTAGAAATGGAAGACCAATTTGACATCAGGGAGTTCCATGAAGTAATGCTTTGTAACGGTCCTCTTCCTCTTTCAATTCTAGAAAGTTTAGTAGACAATTATATTCAGAAAAATACACAAACAATGTAATACAATAAACCCTCAATAGGTTTTATAGAGAAACATCCATTATATTTATCTCAAATCTAATGGATGTTTTTTTATGCGTTTTATCTTAATATTTTTCTTATCACTCATCATTTCTAATCAGACTTTAGCACAAAAGTCTATGCAATTGATTTCTTCTTTTGCTAAGTTTTTGGAAGAAAAATCTGATAAAAAATTATACCCAGACAATTATCATTTTTCTGAAGCTTTTATCGTTAAAGAAAGTACCAATAATGAAACTAAAAACTTTTATATTTTAGTAGACCATCAAAATAAATATTTCGGAATGTCTTCGAATTTAAATGAAGAGGAAGTACTCTTATTTGATATTCAATTAGATCAATTAATTTTATTCTGCTATTTAGAAAATGAACAATTTGCTATTAGTGGGCCTCTTTCTTTTTTTGACACAAACAATTCTAAAAATAAAGATTATCAATTTACTAAAATAGAAAAGGATGTATATCAAGATGCTGCCAACAACCTAAAAATTGAACTCACTAATAAAAAAGAATTTGATAATTATGGATTAAAAAAAGGTTTTTGGATGATAATTCAAGAATCTTCAACATTACAAGTTCCATTATCTCAAAAAGGTGTTATTTTAAATTTGGAAAAGCTGAATCAAAATTCTAGTTATTCCATTATTGGTAAAGAAAAAATCAACTTAAATTTTTCAGTCCAAAATTGTAAACTTTTAGATTTTAATTCTCTAGCCGATTCTACTTTAAATAAAAATTAGATTTATACTAAACCACCCAAAAACAACCGTTAAAGAATGCTTGAAGTTATCTATATACTCAGTTTTATTGTCATCGCATTGCCAATATTAGCTATCTATTTTCTCTACATGCCTACTTCTTCAAAGTTTTCTCCTCAAAAGGCAGGAGGAATAGATTCATCTCCACAAGAATTAGAAAAACATGTAAGAGCCCTTTGTTCAACAAGTGATTATCGAAACTATAAAAATAAAGAAGCACAAGAAGAAGCTATTGAGTATATAGAAAATCAGTTTAATGCATTTGGATATGAAACAAATGTTCAATCATTTGAAGCGGCTGAAGAAAAATATAAAAACATCATTGCTTTTTATGGCGACCCAACTTTAGAAAGAGTTGTAGTTGGTGCACATTATGATACTTTTGGAGATCAACATGGTGCTGATGATAATGCTAGTGGGATTGCAGGTGTATTAGAAATAGCTCGATTACTAAAATTACATCAGCCAAAACTTGACTTTTGTATTGAATTAGTAGCTTATGCTAATGAAGAACGCCCTTTTTTCACCACTAAAGGAATGGGGAGTTATGTTCATGCTGAAAGAAATATTTCCAATAAAGTCAAAACAAAATTAATGGTATGCTTAGAAATGATTGGCTATTTTGATGATAAAAAAGGCAGTCAAAGTTATCCCATTAAATTTCTAGATAAGTTATATCCTAAAGAAGCCAATTTCATTGCAGTTGTTGGCAATTTATCAAACCACTTTGCTGTCAAAGGATTCAAAGAAGGAATGAAAAAGACGTCAAAGACACCAATCTATTCTATAAATGCACCTTCATCCATTAGAGGATTAGCCAATTCTGATCACAGAAATTATTGGCATTTCAATCAAAATGCATTGATGATTACAGACACCTCGTTTTTCAGAAACCCTAATTATCACACAAAAGAAGATACTCCTGAATCTCTAGATTTCAACAGAATGAATGAAGTCATTCGTGGGACTTTCTTTGCTATCACTCAATTACAATCTTAAAATAATACCATGAATTACATAGAAAAGTACAAAAGTGATTTCCAAAAAATCGAATGGAATGAAACTTCTAAAATTATAAAAAGTTCTTGGAATACTCCTATGAATCTTTCTGAAGATATATATAGAAATGAGTTGAATGAATATTTTAGGGTAATTGAAAATGAAACTCCAAAGCTAATATTAGTAGATGCAGTAAAAGCTTACTATAATATACTTCCCGAAACACAAGATTGGATAAACGAGAGAAATTTACAGATTCACAAGAAGATAGGATTAAGAAAAATGGCTTGGATTGTTTCTAGTGATTTATTTTCACAAGTTTCTTTTGAACAAGCACTTGATGATATCAACGAAAATGGCGATCTTTTTAAATTACAATATTTCGATGATGAAGAAAAAGCCACAAATTGGTTAACGAACTCCTTGGATTAATTATATTTTATCTATAATTTTACAGTTATTATCAATTATAAATTTTAACGTCACATAATTTTTCACTACTAAATCTATCAAACCTATGAAATATTTTTTTATTACATCGCTAATTATCAGTTGTATTACTTTAATATCATGTACGAAAGTACATCTTTCAAGCCCTGAAACTACAACTACAGAAGAAAGAAAAAGAGAATCACAGTTCTACGGTTTCAAAATGAAAAAGTTAAATGGTGAAGTTCTTGACTTTCAAACGTTAAAAGGAAAAAAGATTTTAATTGTAAATACAGCATCTAAGTGTGGTTATACTCCTCAATATGAAGCATTACAACAACTTCATGAAAAAATGGGAGATGACTTGGTAATTCTTGGATTTCCATGTAATCAATTTGGTGGTCAAGAGCCAGGTTCAAGTGAAGAAATTGCTTCATTTTGTAAATTGAATTATGGTGTCACTTTTACAATGATGGAGAAAATCAATGTAAAAAAAGGTGATGACCAAAATCCACTTTACAGATGGTTATCAGATCCGGCTGAAAATGGCTGGAATGATGAAGCACCATCTTGGAACTTCTGCAAGTATTACATCAACGAAAAAGGAGAATTAAAAGACTTTTTCAATAGTAATGTAAAACCACTTGATGAGGACTTATTAAAGTCTGTTTCAAAATAAGACAAAATTCAAAAAAATTAAGGGAGTTAAATGCATGTCGTTTAGCTCCCTTTTTTAATTAAAATTAGTGAGAATGGATAAAAATTTTTGGACAGAGAGATACCTTTCTAACAATACAGGATGGGATCTTGGTAGTGTTAGTACACCAATAAAAGAATACATTGATCAATTAGAAGATAAATCTTTGAAAATTCTGGTTCCTGGTTTAGGAAATGGCTATGAACTAGAATATTTATGGAAAAAAGGATTTTCAAACTGTTACGGCTTAGACATCTCTGAAGAACCGATAAAAAATATCAAAAAAAGACTTTCTGGTTTCCCTGAAGAACAACTGTTATGTGATGACTTTTTCAGTTTAAAAGAAACTAACTTTGATTTAATAATTGAACAAACATTCTTTTGTGCATTAAACCCTACGCTCAGGAAACAATATGTGGAGCAAATGTATCGTTTACTAAATAAAGGAGGAAAATTAAGTGGTTTACTTTTTGATTTTGAATTGACCAAAAATGGCCCACCTTTTGGAGGAAGTAAACAGGAGTATTTATCTCTATTTCAAAACAATTTTACTATTAAGACATTAGAAAAATGTTACAATAGTATCAAACCACGTAGTGGGAATGAAATATTTTTTATTGTTCAGAAGTAACAAGAGAGGTACATTTAGCAGATTATGAATAAACAAATAGGTATAAAAGTTCTTTGGCTTGATCAATATGCCAAAATGAAAGAAGAAAACAGTAAACTAAAAGCTAATTTAAAAAGTGCTTTAGAGTACTGTGACGCTTTACTTTCTGAAAAGCAGGATTATGATTTTAAAGATAAAGAAGAAGAACCACTCTTAGAAGCTATTAATTCTATTCGATTACAAAGAAAAGCACTAAAAGTAATTGAAGAAGAAAGAGAATGGGTTTCTGAAGGTTTAACCAAATTTGTTGATATTTTAAGAACATCACAAAGTGGACTTGAAGAACTATGCGATCATATTATCCATAATCTTGTTTCTTATTTAGGTGTCACTCAAGGCGGTTTATTTATCGTAGATGATAATATTGATGACAGGAAGGAACTAATGTTGATTTCTGCTTACGCTTATGAGCGAAAGAAATATATTAATAGAAATGTAAAACCAAGAGAAGGACTGGTAGGACAAGTTTTTATTGAAAAAAGACCTATGTACCTTAAAGAAATTCCTGAACAATATGTAAATATTTCAAGTGGACTAGGTCAAGCAAAACCAACAAATTTATTCATTGCTCCAATGATGATGAATGAAGAGGTTTATGGTATCATTGAATTAGCTTCACTAAATGAAATGCCTGAATTCCAACGTGAATTCGTACTTAAACTTGGTGAAACAATTGCTTCTACAATTGCTGCAACTAGAAATGCTGAACAAATGAAATCTCTGCTAGAAGATTCTCAGATTCAAGCAGAACAAATGAGAGCTCAAGAGGAAGAAATGAGACAAAATGTAGAAGAACTGCAAGCCACTCAAGAAGAAATGAGTCGAAAGCAAAAAGAGATGGAAGCAGTAAATATTAAGACTAAGAATAATGAAGAAGTCTTAAAGAAAGCATTCGAAAAAATGAGTGTTACGGAGGATAATTACAAAGCCAAGATACAAGAACTTCAAAAATTACTTGACGATAAAGATTCAAAAATTGGCTCCTTAAATGACGAAATTCAAGAAAAAAATGACGAAATCGAGAAATTAAGGGGACAACTTTAAGATAAATTCTAAACAAAACATAGGTTATTGCAAGATGTTGCAATAACCTATTATTTTTGCCGTGGAAAATTGTATTTTTACATTTCCATAATTTTTAGAGAAAGTAAACAAAAAAATTGGTTGAGTTTTTAACTCTTCCGACAAAAATAGCGATATATGAAAATCTCCTTAAATTGGCTAAAAGGCCTAATAGATTTAGAAGACAAAACGCCACAGGAAATTGACGAGCTTTTAACCATGTCTGGTTTAGAAGTAGAAGGAATTAGTGAAGTTGAAGAAGTTAAAGGCGGACTGAAAGGTTTAGTAATCGGTGAGGTTTTAGAATGTGAACAACATTCAAATGCAGATAAATTAAGAGTAACAAAAGTTGATCTTGGCGGTGAAGAACCTGTACAAATTGTATGTGGTGCTCCAAACGTTGCTAAAGGTCAAAAAGTTGTCGTAGCTACTGTCGGTGCTGAACTTTTCCCTTCTCCAGAGGAAAGTTTTAAAATCAAAAAAGGAAAAATTCGTGGAGAGGTTTCTATGGGTATGATCTGTGCTGAGGACGAAATTGGCTTAGGTACATCTCATGACGGCATCATGGTTTTAGATACTGATTTACCAAATGGTACACCTGCTGCCACTTATTTTGGTTTAGAAAATGATAATGTTTTTGAAATTGGTTTAACACCAAACCGTGTGGACGGTTCTTCTCACTATGGTGCTGCAAGAGATTTAAAAGTACTTTTATCTCGTGCTATCAAACAAGCAACTAAAGAAGAATTAATCGAAAACTTTAAAGTAGATAATACTTCTACTCCTGTAAAAGTAAACGTACAAGCTGAAGAAGCTTGCCCAAGATATACAGGTTTGACTATTTCTGGAATTACTGTAAAAGAATCTCCAAAATGGATCAAACAAAGATTAAATTCAATTGGCTTATCTCCAATCAATAATATAGTAGATATCACTAACTTCGTTTTACATGAGTTAGGTCAACCATTACATGCTTTTGATTTAGCAAAAGTTACTGGAAATGAAGTAAACGTAAAGTTTGCAACTGATGGTACTAAATTCACTACTTTAGATGAGCAAGAAAGAGAGTTAAAAGACAACGATCTTATGATTGCAAATGCATCTGAAGATATGTGTATTGCGGGTGTATTCGGTGGATTAGATTCTGGTGTTACAGAAGGAACTACTAGTATTTTCTTAGAAAGTGCGTACTTCCATCCAGATTTCATCCGTAAAACTTCTCAACAACATAGCATTAAAACCGATTCTTCATTCCGTTTTGAAAGAGGTTGTGATCCAAATATGTGTATCACAGCACTTAAATATGCAGCAATGTTGATCAAAGAATATGCAGGTGGTGAAATCACTTCTGAAATTGTTGACATCTACCCTACTCCAATTGAAAACTTCATTGTCGATGTAAAATTCAAGAATGTAGACCGTCTTATTGGACAACATATTCCTCAAGATAAAATTATTTCTATTTTAGAAGGATTAGATATCTCAATTTTAGAACGTACTGAAGAAACAATCAAAGTGTCCGTTCCTCCTTACAGAGTGGATGTTCAAAGAGAGGCAGACATCATCGAAGAAATCTTAAGAATCTACGGTTTCAACAGTGTAGCTTTAGATGAGTCACTTTCTACTGATTTCTTAGCTTCCTTCCCTAAAAAGGATAAGCAAATTCTTCAGACAAAAGTAACTGAAATGTTAACGGGTAGTGGTTGTTTTGAAATCATGACCAACTCACTTACTACAAGTAAATATTCTCATGGACTTGCTGATATTGACGATTCAAAAGATGTTACTATCCTAAATATTCTTTCGGCAGATCTTGACGTAATGCGTCAATCAATGTTGTTCAGTGGATTAGAAGTAATCGACAGAAATATCAGACGTCAACAAAAGAATATCAAAGCATTTGAATTTGGTAAAACGTATCATAAAAATGAAGAGGGATACACTGAAAATGAACATTTAGCATTATTCGTATCAGGTACTTCTTCTGATGAATCTTGGATTCAAAAAGCAGTAAATGCTGATTTCCATACGATCTCATCAATAGTAGAAAGAATCTTTGAACGCTTAAACATTCAAGGAATTTCTAAAGAATATGTGAAGAACGATACTTTTGCTTACGGCTTAACTTACACAGCAAGAAAGAAAGTTATAGCTACAGTAGGTATGGTAAACCCTAAAGCTGCAAAATTAGCAGGAGTGAAAACTGAAGTGTTCTTTGCTGATATAGATTGGTCTGCATTAGTAAAAATGTACAGTGCTGATTACAAATTCAAAGAATTACCAAAATTCCCAGAAGTAAGAAGAGATTTATCTCTAGTTTTAGATACTAAAGCTACTTTTGCTTCAATTCAGGAAGTTGCAAAGAAAACAGAGAGAAAATTATTAAAGAACATCAATGTTTTCGATGTATACGAAGGTAAACACTTAGCAGCTGGTCTTAAGTCATATTCTGTAAGCTTTATCTTACAAGATGAAAATAAAACATTAAATGACAAGACTATTGACAAATGTATGTCTGCATTAATCAAAGCTTTTGAAAATCAACTTGGTGCAGTAATCCGTAAGTAGTCCTTAAAGTTCCACTTCTTATCGTTTTGCGGTAAGAAGTGGTTTCATTTTTTTTAATACCATTCAAGATATGTCAACTGTTATCCCAACTTTAAGTGAGGAACTTAAACTCTTAGTCGAAAAAATAAACAAATTAAAAGCTTTATATAAAGATGCTCTTCAAAAGATTGATCAGTTGGAGAAGGATCGTGTAGAAGCTGAAAAACAGTTAGACACTACCATCGAGATTCAAGAACATAGTGACAGATTACAAGCTTTAATAGAAAAAGGAGATCAACAAATCAATGACCTATTGAATCAAAAAAATACTTTACAAACCGAAAGAGATGAAGCTCAACAACTCTCAGAAGGCCAACAGAGTGTTATTCAATTTCTAAATCAGGATATTGATCAATTACGAAAAGAAATAGAAGAAAAAAATGAAACTATTGATGTTTTTAACCAACAAAAAAGAGCATCAATAATGGAAGTACAAAAACTGAAAATGGAAATTAGAGATCTTACTCCTAAAGCTAGAAAAACAGATCTCTTACAACAAGAAAATGATCAATTGAAAAAAGATCAAGAGGACTTGAAAGCTGAAATTGAACTACTAAACGAGGAAATCGAACGACTTTCTAATAAGTAAGCAATATTTTAGTCTAAAAAAGATACAAAATTCCAATAATTAAAGTACTTTTATTTTTTAAAAGGGGATTTTACTTAGATCGAAGGAAAAATCGGTTTAATATTCATATTCACATAGATTCTAAAGGACCCAGATGGGGTGCTATAACCAAAAAACTTGTAAATAATAAGCATGGGATTAAGATCCACTAAAGAGAGTATACAACTGAATATCTGTGGCAAGGTATATAACCTTAAAGCCAGTAAGTCAGAAGAGCATTTGCTTAAGAAAGCTGCAGAGCGTCTTAATCAAATTGTGGACGAAAAACGTCATAACCTCTCAGGTGTAGATTTAAAAGATGTGCTTATCATTACTGCATTTGATTTTGTGGTTGAAGCTTTAAAAGAGCAAGATGAAATACAACAGATAACAGATCGTGTGAATGATATCAATAAACAACTTGATGATATTTTACCTTAAACTACTTCGTTTTATGATCTTTTAGTTCCTCTACATATATATTATTCAACTGTAGTCACCGAACTACGCACAGACATCTGTACGTAAAACATGGAACAAATAATTTTAGCTGCCGTTGTCAGCCTTATTGTAGGTATCGCAATTGGTAGATTTTTATTGATGAAAGTCTTGAAGGGCATGGAAACAGAGGCCAAAGATAAAGCTCAAGACATTGTTAAAGATGCAAAGAAGGAAGCGGAGAGCATCAAAAGAACAAAACTAGTAGAATCAAAGGAGAAATTCTTGAAAATGAAACAAGACTTTGATTCTGAAACTGCAAAAAGAAAAAATCAGCTTAATGTAAACGAAAACAAATTAAAACAATTTGAAAATCGTTTAAAGCAACAAGAAGCAAAGCATAAACAAAAAGAGGCTGTTATTGCTAAACAACTTGAATCTTTCAAAAAGAAGGATCAAGAAATGGAACAACGTTTTGAAGAGTTAGCACATCAAAAGCAATTAACATTCAAAGCAAAAGAAGAAGCTGAACAACTACGCTTAAAACAAGTTGAACAACTTGAAAAAGTAGCAAACCTTAAAGCTGAGGAAGCAAGAGAACAACTTGTTGAGGCATTAAAGGATGAAGCACGTACAAAAGCTTCTATGCATATTAAAAATATCATGGAAGAGGCTAAAATGACTGCTACTAAAGAAGCTAGAAAAACAGTTATTACTTCAATCCAAAGAACCGCAGCTGAACAAGCTATTGAAAACTGTGTATCTATCTTTAATCTTGAAAGTGATGAGCTTAAAGGTAAAATTATCGGTAGAGAAGGTCGTAACATCCGTGCTCTGGAAGCAAGTACTGGTGTAGAAATCATCGTAGATGATACTCCTGAAGCAATTATCATCTCAGGTTTCGATCCTGTAAGAAGAGAAATTGCAAGAGTTTCTCTTCATAGATTAGTAGCTGACGGTAGAATTCACCCTGCTCGTATTGAAGAGGTTGTTGCGAAAACAAAGAAAAATATTGAGGACGAAATCATCGAAATTGGTGAACGTACTGTCATTGATTTAGGTATTCATGGTTTACACCCTGAATTAATCAAGTTGGTAGGTAGAATGCGTTTCCGTTCTTCTTATGGTCAAAACTTATTACAGCACTCTAGAGAAGTTTCTAATTTAGCAAGTACAATGGCCTCTGAACTTGGTCTAAACGCTAAAGTAGCAAAACGTGCAGGTTTACTTCATGATATTGGTAAAGTATGGCCAGAAGAGCCAGAATTACCTCACGCAATCTTAGGTATGAACCTAGCGAAAAAATATGGTGAAAGCCCTGAAGTATGTAATGCAATTGGTGCTCACCATGATGAGATTGAAATGACTACATTGATTTCTCCAATCGTTCAAGCTTGTGATGCTATTAGCGGTTCGAGACCTGGTGCTAGACGTGAGATGATGGAATCTTATATCCAACGTCTTAAAGAACTTGAAGGATTAGCTATGGGCTTCAAAGGAGTTCATAAGTGTTATGCTATCCAAGCCGGTAGAGAATTACGTGTAATGGTTGATGCTGAGAAAGTGCCAGATGCTGAAGCAGGTCAATTATCATTCGATATTGCGAATAAAATTGAAACTGAAATGCAATATCCTGGTCAAATTAAAGTGACAGTTATTCGTGAAACACGTTCAGTACATTTTGCGAAATAAGAATATAAAATTAGATTATACAGGTCGACTATTTATTTAGTCGGCCTTTTTTTTTAACTTATAAATAAAAAAATGTCTGATATTAAAACTAGATGTCTTTGGTGTACACAGCATCAAATCGATCAAGATTATCATGATGAAGAATGGGGAGTTCCTGTTTATGATGACAGGAAGTTATTTGAAATGTTATGTCTTGAAGGAGTTCAAGCAGGCATGAATTGGCATATGGTATTAATTAAAAGAAAAAGATACCAAGAATTATTTGAGAATTTTGAAGCGGAGGCTATAGTTGAATTCAATGATGAATATTTAGAAGCTATTCTTCAAGACAAAGGTATCATTCGCAATAAATTAAAAGTCAAAGCTATTGTAACAAATGCTAAAGCATTTTTAAAAGTAAAAGAAGAATTCGGCACCTTCAAAGATTATATTTGGCAATTTACAGATCATAAAATCATTCAAAATAATTGGACTTCACCTAGCCAAGTCCCTGATAAAAATGAAATCAGCGATCGTATGAGTAAAGATCTTAAAAAGAGAGGTTTCAAATTTGTCGGTAGCATTACCTGTTATGCATACATGCAGGGAATAGGAATGATAAATGACCATACTACTGATTGCTATCGACACAGAGAACTCCAATAACAATATATACTCAACCCAAAGACTTATACTATTTAACCCATATGAAACAATTAATCTCAATACTAGCATTAATTCTTATTTTCTGTTTTTCTATTATTGCTCAAGATTCTACTAAAGTCAAAAAGGAAAAGAATCTACAATTACTAGGAATTCCTAATGTAGCAAATAACTCTGTTTTCGGATGGGGAGGTGGTGCCAATATTGGTGCATTTTATAAGATGAGTAAAAAAGATAGTATATCTCCACCTTCTATGTCTTTTGTTCAAGGTATGTATTTCCATAACAAAACTTGGTGGTTGGCATTATTACAGGAAAATTATTTTTCTCAAGATCGATTTAGAACTCAGCTCCTCTTTTTTACAACCTCTGTTAATTTTCAATTCTTTACTGATAACTTATTACCTGATCTTCCATCCACTATTGTTCCTTACAATACTAAAGTATCTTCTATTCAATTTAGTTTTGCTACTAAGATTTTCAATCATGCTTTTTTAGGACCAATATATACTTATGGTCAAAATAATTTTTCTTTTGAACAAGATCGTTTAAATCAAATTCTTGAAGTGAATAATATTGGTGAGTTTGTTACTTCAGGAATCGGTTTAACTTTTGACTACGATACAAGAGACAATATTTTTGCAACCTCTAAAGGGGTTTATTTACATGCTTATTCATTATCATACTTTGATGAAATTGGCTCAGATGCAGAATACACAGGTTTATTTTTAGAATGTTCGTATTTCCACAAGTTGAATGAAAAAATGATTATTGCATCAAAAGGTAATATTGCAACACTTTTAGGGGATGTTCCATTTAGTGAACAAAATGTAATGGGATTTGGAGGAACTCGTTTTCAAGATTTAAGAGGGTACAACAAAGGTGAGTTTAGAGGTGATCAAATGTACATGTTACAAGCAGAACTAAGATGGCGTTTTTATAAGAATTGGGGTACAAATTTATACTGTGGTATAGGTACAGTATTTTCTGCAGACCAAACAATCCCTACATTACCTGCTGCTGGTATTGGGATCCGATATAGAGCCTCAAAACAATACAACATTAATGTAGGGATTGACTATGCTTGGGGTAAGGATGATAATGGTATTTACTTCCTTATTGGAGAAGCATTTTAATATTCAACTGTAAATGGCAGTACCATTTTATGTAAAACAGGTTTGCCACTTTGTTGAGCTATCATCCATTTTGGTGAATCCTTCAAAACTGAAATCACTTGTTTATCTATTGAGTTATCTACTCCTTTTAATATTTTAATATCTTCAAGTTTACCGTATTTATTTACAATAAATTCCACAAAAACTTTACCTTTCTTAGATGGAGAATTCGTATTTAAAGAAGCATGAAACCAACTATAAAATTCTCCTAATCCTCCAGGATAAGTTGCAGACTTTTCAGGCATAGAATATACTGTATTATCTTCATCCACTTCCGCACTTAATTCATGCTCTAGAAGCATAGATAATTCATTTGCATGCTCTTTCAAATCTTCAGACATAGGATAGTCATACATTTGCATGACTTCTTCTTTCGCTATTTCATTCAATTTTAGATGATGATGTGCTAAAGATCGAATATATTGAATTTCAGCTGTTGAACGAGGAAGTAAAGCTATAATTTCATCTGTTTTGATTAAAGCTTTATCATATTCTTTTTGATCCAAAAGATCATAGGCATATTCAATATAGTCCTTTGATATTTCTTCAGGCGATAATTGAGCCCAAGAATAAATTGGTAAGAATATAGTTAATAATGATAGTAAGTAAATTCTCATAGTAGTATAATAGAGTAGGATTTTTTGCTATTCCTAAATATAACGTTTATCCTATATCTTTATTACTTTTTGAATTTATTTATCTCTCCAAACTAAACGATAAGATAAGCCTCCATCAATAAACCAAGAATTATTTGTACTTGTCTGTAAAAACCCTCCTGATACATCAAACATTAGATTAGAATTTGCAAGAAATGAAAGTCCACAATCAAAGTTTGGTTGAAAGTCATTCAAGTTTCCATACATTTCAATGAAAGCTCCCCACTTTTCGCTAATACCTGTTCCTAAATTAAAAGTGGCTGGTACATAGTAATCTTGTCCATCATTACTGGGGAAAACAACACCAATATTCATATTGTAACTCAACCAATTAGTCAATGAATTACTTGTCGCTAAATTCATTAACATTCCAACATTATCATTTTTATAATCTTCTGAAACAAGTCTTGTAATCACTCTTCCTTGAAAAGCTAAAGCTGGAATCCATCCATTATTTTCAGTAATACTGTATTTAAAACCTATTTGTGTATCACTAATTCCATCTGCGAAAGGCTTCATTTCACCATCAGTTAAAGCTTTATCTTTTCTCCAGTTTACCATTGCTTCGATATCAAAACGATCTGTCAAACCAAATCTTAAATAAGTACTGCTTACTAATGCATCTGTGTTTATAATTGAATTATCTTCAGAATATGTAAAACCTGTTTGAATTTGAAATACTTTATCACCTAAAGTTGATGCCGAAAAAGTTTGCCCTGGTCTATCCGTTGAAATGGTCTCACTAAATTGAGCATAGGATGTAGAGTAGATTGACAAAAATAAAAAAATAAAAAAAATGTGTTTCATAAGTATTATGCTAGAGTAATAGTTTATTTAAAATTAATAATTAATAATAAATTCACACCTAGAAGTCTTAAAAAAAATGAAAAGACCACTCCATAAAATGAAGCGGTCTTATCACTATATTGAAATATAAGAAAACAAAAATTCTTATTTAATTCATATATCAAATACTTAATGTAAAAGATAAATTATTTTACTTTTACAATACGAACATTGTCAATTCTCATATCTAATACAGGAATCACTTCACCTTCTGGAGCTTCTCCATTTTGAAGAATGAAATGTAAAAATTGACCATCTATTCCTTCCATAGCTCCAAGAGGATCACCACTAGGATTTCCATCAACTTCTGTTCTGAATAAATTCATTGGAATTACAACAGTCTGCCATCCTTCTGTATAGAAAGGAACTCTTTCTCCTGTAAAATTCCAGTATTCTGTCATATCTTGGTTTATTTCCCACGGTTTCCAGAAATATGCATGTCCCCAGTTCAATTGAATTCTTACTCGACCACTGTTTAATGGCGTTGCTTTAGGGATATAAACTTCAAATTTAAAAGCATAATCAGATGCATTTCCTGTTAATCCAATTGCAGGATAATTATTGATTGGAATAACTCTATCATTATTCCACCAATCTGGGGATGGTACATTATCTTGATAAACTTTTACATAATTACCATCCAACCCATCGGTTGTTTCTAAAATTGGCTTAGGCCCCCAAGCGCCAAATGTATTCAGATCATCAAAGTTACAGATTATACCTTCAGTGTCATTAAACCTATACATTGGTGCAGCTGATGATGATCCTGACGCAGTAACTACATCTACCGAACCTACTTCAGTTATTCCATTTGGTACTGTTAAAGTTATAGTTGTTGCTTCGGCATTTACATTAATTCCTTCTGAAACTTCAACCCCACCTGGAAAAACTACTTTCTCTACAAAGTAGAAGTATTTACCTGTAATTTTAAATGTATCTCCTCCTTTTGCAAATTCATTGCTTATACTTTCAATAATAGAAGGTGGAGGTAAAACTATTAACTCTTTCTCTGCAGTACCCGCATTTGTTGAAATAACCAATTTATTGGAAACTTCACCATGAGTTGCTACTGTTGGTACATCATCAGGAATCTGAATAATAACATTATTTTCAGTGATATAAACAGGATTCAGTTCTAATGCCATATCGTTTAATGTCACTTGGAAAGTTGAACCTAATCCTTTACCAACAACGGCAACTACTTCACCTAAACCTACTTCTGTAACATCTTCTTCTGCTAGTTCAGGATCTGTATATCTGATTTGCGAAATTGCTGGTGCATCCTCTGTATCTTTTTCACAAGAGGAGAATAATCCTTGCATTCCTAATGCAACAATTATATATATTGGAAGAAATAATCTTCTCATGATATTCTTAAATTTTATTAGTCAAAAATATACTCTACTGCAGGTTCCTTTAATAAAGGATTACTTGCTACATCTGCCTCTGGATAAGGCATAACTAAATCAGATTGAGAAACTGAATAAAAGTTTGAAGTCAATTCAGGAACTCCATTTACCCAATTATAAATTCCTCGATCTTGTGTAGATAAGTAGCTAACCACAGCATCGGGTTGGAAGAAACTCCAACGAACAAGGTCAAACCAATAATGACCTTCCATTGCCATCTCAACTCTTCTTTCTTTGAAAACATCCATCCAAGTAATTGAAGATTTAGGTGATAAACCTGCTCTTTCTCTAACTGCATTGTAGTACATTAAAGCTTCAGGATCTGAACTTGAAGTATTATTACCCATCACTGCTTCAGCATATGTAAGGTAAACTTCAGACAAACGAAGAACATATGTATTCATATTTGTTCTCATGAAAGCAATCACTCCCCCATCATCTGCATTATCATCTGCTGTTCCAACTACATATTTTTTGACAGAAGAAGCAGCAGGTGCAGTTTCAAGATCATAGTGATATCCACCTTCACTTTTTAATAATTCAGGATAAAAATCTCCTTTGTACATGAAAGTTGCTTTTCTCCTTAAATCACCTGCTTCATAAGCTGCTTGCATATTAGGAGCAGCACCACCACCGGCACCCCATCCATCACCAACTCCAGTAATTTTTCCTTCAGGAGCTAAGTAAGCTTGATGTGTATTTTGAGTACCCCATTCTCCATTACTTACCCATTGGAAGGCAAATAAACTTTCTGAACTATTATTATTCTTAATCATGAAAAGATCTTCATAACTTTCCATTAAAGTCAATCCGCTTTGTTTAATAACTTCACCAGCATATTGCTTTGCCATATCTAGATCTTCTTGACTTCTTCCTCCTGCTTGTCCTAAACCAGCTCTATATAAATAGGCTCTAGATAACATTCCTTTTGCAGACCAACTCGTTAATCTACCTTTATCATTTACTTCAGGGAGATGTTCTGATGCAAATGTTAAATCATTTATCACAAACTGGAATACACTTTCTGCTGTATTACGAGGTACTCTAGGGTTATCAATTAGGTCTACATTATTTTCAATGATTGGAACTTCTCTCCATAGCAAACCTAATTGTAAGTAAGCAAAACCTCTCATAAAACGAGCTTCAGCAATTGCTTCATTTTTTGCTTCTTCAGAAATTGCTTCTGAAGTACTTTCATTAATATTTCGAATCACACTATTAGATTGTCCAACTACAATATAAAGTGATCTCCATGCTTGTACTAAAGGTTCATATGTACCTGAAACACCAAATCTCCAGAATGCATCATATCCACCATCATTAGTAGAGAAATTTCCTCCTCCACCATCTCCAATTGCAAAGCTTGCCTTATCGTTATAATCAAACCAAACTACATTGTATAGAGCGGCAGTTGCCATTTTTAATTCTGCATCTGATTGATAGAAGTTATCTTGTACAATAGCATCTTCTGGTGGACGATTTAAAAATTCATCACTACAAGAAATCAACGTTACTCCTGTAATGAATAAAGCTATATATTTTTTGAAATTCATTTTCTTGATTGTTTAGAAGTTAACATTTAATCCCATTGTATATACTCTTGGAGTAGGATATTTACCATTATCCACATTCAATAAAAGAGCATTTTGATTGTATTTACCAATCTCAGGATCGAAGCCACTGTAATTTGTGAATGTATATAGGTTTTGGAAGTTGACATACATTCTTAACTTCGTTAAATGTAATTTTTCTAGTAAGTGATTTGGTAAAGAGTATCCAATAGATAAATTTTGAATTCTTACATAAGAAGCATCTTCAATAAATCTATCACTAATTCTGTTATTACCATTTGTTGTACTTACACTTGCTCTTGGAACAGTTGCTCCAGGATTAATTAAAGCAGTACCGTCCTCATTGATTCTAGCTCTATCTTTTACCGTTCCAAACTGATTTGTGTTACCATTCATGTTTTCCAGTTCTCTTCTCGTAAAGTTTAAAGCTTCACCACCAACACTACCAGTGATCATCATATTGAAGTCAAAGTTTTTCCATGAAACAGTATTATTGAAACCGAAAGTAAAATCAGGGTTAGGGTCACCAATCACTGATAAATCTCCTTCATCAATTACACCATCACCATTTAGATCTTTAAACTTCACATCACCTACCCAAGTACCATTATCACGGTTAATTGAACTTTCAACAGGTAATGCACTACTTGCCACATCTTCTAATGTTTGGAAAATACCATCTGTTTGATAACCATAGAATAATCCTGCAGGGTTACCTTCAGATGTTCTTGTAACTAAAACAGTTCCGTATTGAACTTTAGAATCTAATGGTTCTCCTCTAGTACTTTCAACATTATTTCTATTTACCGTAACCGTAATTCCAGAGCTCCACTTAACAGCACCAGTAGTATTGACAGTATTCAATGTTAACTCCACACCTCTATTAGACATTTCTCCAACATTTGAATAAGGTGAGCGAATAGAACCCGTACCTGTTGCACCCATGTACATTGGAAGTGGAAGTTCCATTAAAAGACCTTCAGTATTAATTTGATATGCTTCAGCAATTAACTCCACTCTATTTTCAAACATTGCTAGATCAATACCAATATTAGTTGATTTTGAAGACTCCCACATCAAATTAGGGTTTGCATAGTTTGTTGGTAATAAACCATTACCCCACTTTGTTAGATGGTTCGTTAATGCTACACCATAACCATAATTTCCAATATCTTGATTACCTACTTCACCATAACCTAATCTTAATTTCAAGTCGCTAATTTTATCAATTCCTTTCATGAAATCTTCGTTTTTCATCTTCCAAGCAAAGGCAAATGACGGGAATAAACCCCATTTATTATTTGAACCAAAATTAGATGAACCATCATAACGGAATGTAGCTGTCAACATGTATTTGTCAAATAAATCAAAGTGACCACGACCAAAATAAGACGCTAATGCATGACTTCCTTTATAACCACTATTTAATGCTGTTTCAGCATTACCTGCGTTGATTTCAGGAACATCATTACTGATAAAATCATAACGCTGTGCCATAATACCTTGCCATGAAGATTCTTGTGCTTCTTGACCTAACATTACTGACATTTTTAACTTGTCAGAAAAATTCTTAGTGTAAGTCAGATAATTCGATAAAATCCAATATCTATTTTGATCAACTTGTCTTCTACTTTTATTCTGATTATTTACAACCTGACCAACTTCATAGGTTGGATCAAAACCGTAATTATTTGTTACTCCAAAGTCATAGCCTAGTTTTGTTGTAAACTTCAAATTCTTGTGAAGGTTAATATCTGCATTTAGGTTACCAAACACTCTCATTCTCTCTAGTGTCATGTCTCTCAACTGAGCTTGTGCAACCGGAGTAAGGAAAGTAATGCCTGTCTCTTGACCTGGTCCTCCATAGCTCCCATCCACATTTCTTACAGGAATATCTGGTCTTGATCTTAAAGCTAAAGAAACAACACCATCAATATCATCACTCAATTGAATTTGCTCCGTCGTATTACCAAAGTTGACTGAAGCTCCTAATTTTAACCAATCTGTTGCTTTATGATTTAAACTTAATCTACCTGTTAGCTTCTCAAAACCAGATTCGATGATGATTCCTTCTTGATCTAAATAACCTAAAGATGTAACAAATGTTGTTTTATCATTACCACCTGAAACACTTAAGTTATGGCTATACATTGGAGCAACTTGAAAAACTTCATTTTGCCAATCAGTTCCTTCTCCTAAAAGTGATGGATCTAGAAATCTCGGATCAGATTCACGACCATAATCTTCATCAATTTCAGTCATAAAACTTGCAAACTCTCTCAAGTTCAAAACATCTAATTTCTTAGGTACCTCTTGCAATGCATAGTAAGTATCATATGAAATATTTGTCTTTCCTGATTTCCCAGATTTTGTAGTTACCAATACTACACCATTCGCTGCTCTTGAACCGTAAATAGCAGTTGCTGACGCATCTTTTAGAATTTCTATGGATTCAATATCGTTTGTGTTGATTGCAGACAAAGCATTTACCGCTGTCTGACCATCTCCACCACCAGCCCAGCCAAATCCTGCACTAGTTCCTCTTGAATCACCCGAGATTGGTACACCATCTACAACATATAATGGTTCTGTATTACTAAATGAACTTGTACCACGAATATTAATAGATACACCTCCACCTGGTGCACCTGAGTTTTGAGTAACAACAACACCAGCAGCTCTACCCACTAATGCTTGGTCCATTGAAGTTGAGATAGTATTTTGTAAAGCTTCACCTTCAACAGAAACTACTGATCCTGTCAAATCTGACTTTTTCATTTGGCCATAACCTACTACTACTACTTCTTCAAGTTGTTCTAAATCTGGCTTTAATGAGATTGATACTTTGTTGCTATTGTCTACTGCAACTATAGTTTTTTTATACCCTACATAACTAAATTCTAGTTCAGATACTGTTTCGGTAGTAGAGAGTTTAAAATTACCTTCAAAATTAGTAACTGTTCCGATTGAAGTTCCTTTTACGACAACATTTACTCCTGGAATAGGCATGTTATCATCTGCATCTCGTACTTGTCCTGTAATTACCCTTGTAGTCTGTGCGTGAATTGTAAGAGAGCACAGTAAGGAGAGAAGAAATATTAATGTCTTAATACTTCTTTTCAACTGAAAATACTGCATGTTTGTTTTCTTTTATTAATTGATAGTTTTCATTTCAAATACCTGTTTAGAAAGCAAAGAAAGATTGAAGTTATTGGCTTTCTTATTTCAGGTATATTTAAATTATTATTCCTAATAGTTAGCGGAATAAGGTTTTAGTTTAATAACTCTACTTTATCAACTAAACAATTCTGATTCTATAAAATGGAATGGTAGTTTTAGTTGTTTTAGCTTCAAAATTAATTTTAGTTAGATATTGTAATAGTTAAGTTTTTAATCCGTAAGATTTAAATTATTCCATACTTGTTTTATTTTAAAGTTTAAGCAAATAAAATAACAGCTGTCGAAATTTCATAGGACAATTTTACTTCTTTTTCGATATCGATTTCAAATAATCTTGCTTTCAATTTTACGTTATTAATACTACATTATTACTACCAGACACACCTAATCAACTGTAAATGTTATGATTACATAATTATTTAATAAATAAACAAATACACACACAAATACTACATCTTTTATTTTCTAAAAATTCAATAAATAAAAAAGAGGCATCTTATTGAATAAGAATACCTCTTTTGAATATGTCGAGTGTAAAAGTGTTCTTTAATTATTTACCCCATCCGAAGTAACAGTGACCATCTTTATTATATCTTTCACTAAATGAGAAGAAGAATGATGCTTCTTCAGCAGCGTTGTCATCAGAATCAGAACCATGTACAACATTACGGTCAGTCGTTTTAGCAAAACGTTTTCTGATTGTTCCGTCATCTGCTTTTGTTGGATCAGTTGCACCAATTAATTTTCTATAATCTACAACTGCATTTTCTTTTTCTAATACAGCAGCGATAACTGGACCTGAAGTCATATATTTTACTACATCTCTATAGAAAGGTTGATCAGAAAGGTGACGATAAAACATTTCAGCTTGCTTAGTTCTTAAACGTACCATTTTCATTGCTTGAATTCTGAAACCTGCTTCATGGATCATCGTAAGAATTTCTCCAACATAGTCTTGGTTTTCCTCACCAGGTTTAATCATTGTAAAGGTAAATGTACCTTTTTGCGGAGCATAGTTTTCTTGGAACATATGTTTCTGTTTATTGTTATTTTAATTTTAGTCATTAAGTGAAGTAAAAATCAGTAGTTGATTCAAAAAAATGATCAGTAATTAGATGATTGATAACTTCAACTTTTGTTGAACAAACATAGACTAATGTTATTTATTAATCAAGAAAAAAAAGCTAGAAACTTGGACTAAAACTAATTTCTAGCTTTTCATTTATTTCTACTCTAAAAGTATTTTATTAATACTCCTGCATTTGAATTAACTTTGCGTAAGCACCATCTTCTTCATTAATTAATTCCTCATGATTACCCATTTCTACAATCTGACCGTTTTCAAGCACGGCAATTTTATGCGCATTTCTAATCGTAGATAAACGATGAGCAATAATTAAACTTGTTCTACCTTCCATTAAGGTCTCTAGAGCATCTTGTACTAATTTTTCTGATTCAATATCTAAAGCTGAAGTTGCTTCATCAAGAATTAGAATAGCTGGATCTTTAAGGATAGCTCGAGCAATTGCAATTCTTTGCCTTTGACCACCTGAAAGTTTAACTCCTCTTTCACCCACTAAAGTTTTGAATCCTTCAGGGAATGATTCGATAAACTCTAATGCATTTGCTTTTCTAGCTGCATCAACAACCTCTTCATGAGAAGCTTCTGGATTACCATAGCGAATATTTTCTTCTATTGAACCTCCAAATAATAATACTTCTTGTGGCACAACACCAACATGCTTACGGAATCCAATTAAGTTATACTCTTTAGCTGATTTATTATCAATAAGTAAATCTCCTCCATCAATTTCATAGAATCTTTGAAGTAAATGAGCAATTGTAGATTTACCACCACCTGATTTACCAACTAATGCTACTTTTTCTCCTTTATTAACATGTAAGTTTACTCCTTTTAAAACTTCCACTTCTTTACGAGTTGGATAAGCAAATTTCACATCCTTAAAAGTAATATCACCGTTTAATCTTGGAATTTCTTCTTTATTGATTTCGTGTTCGGAGTTAGCCGCAAGAATTTCTTCTACTCTATCTGCCGCGCCAACAGCTTTTTGTAAAGTTCCATAAATGTCGCCTAGACCTGCCATTGAACCACCAATAAACATTGTATAAAGAACGAATGTGGTTAATTCACCAATTGAAATTTCTTCAACTGAAACCATATAAGTTCCATACCATAAAACGCCAATAATCCCTCCCATCAAAACAAAAATGATGAAAGAAATAAACACTCCTTTATAAGTAGCTCCCTTTAAAGCAAGATTGACAACTTTTGATAGGTTACTATTGTATCTATTTACTTCAAAAGTTTCATTTGCAAAAGTTTTTACTGTACCGATAGATTGAATTGTTTCTTCAACAACAATATTCGCTTTTGCTAATGCATCTTGAGTGCTTTTTGATAATTTACGGATAAATTTCCCAAAGATAATTGCAAAAATAATCAAGATTGGAAATGAAATAATCATTATCAATGACAACTTAGGATTCTCATAAAATAATATTCCAATACCAAAAACTAATGTTGCTACTTGCCTAAATAGCTCAGCTAAAGTAGTAGAAAATGTATCCTGTAATACTGACACATCTGAAGTAATTCTACTAAATAATTCCCCTGACCTATTTCTATCATAAAATGACATTGGAAGTGACATAAACTTCTTATAAAGTGCACCTCTAATGTCTGCAATTGCATTTTCATTTACTTTAGCAAAAAAGTATACTCTTAAAAAAGAAAATATACTTTGAAAAAATAAAACAGCCATTAATGCTAAACCTACTGATTTTAGATCAGGTAGCCATGAAACTGTAATTTTCCCTTGTGCTGTGTCCATCAACACTCCTACTAATTTCGGTAATGCCAATAGAATTGTACTTGAAAAGAAAAGACTTATTATTCCTAGAGTAAAAACACCTTTATAAGGCATCATAAATCTAAATATTCCTCTAAGTTTTTCGATACTTTTCTTATCGATACGCTGTTTTTTCTCTCCTGAGTCTTTTCGCGCCATATTTCTAAATACTCCCAAAGCTTTTTCTACTTAATATCGAGTGCAAAAGTACTTTAAATACTTAATAAAATACAAAGTCACTTCTTATTAATCCCTAAAAAGCCTTGATTTTCACAATTAAGGCTCTTATGGAAACAAAAATCATTGCTTTTCATCTCTGTATATTAAAATATGATTTAACGTTTTTATGCATCTAATCCATTATCTACATGAAACTCACCTTTTGCAAAGGTACAGGTTACCGTATTTCCTTCCACATTAGTTTCTAGTTTTACAGGAAAATTAGACCATAAAGTTGAGATATGCTGCATAGTCTTATGTACATAACTTAACTCTAATTCTCTACCATCAAATTCATGTACTAACTGTAACGTATTTGTTAAAGGTGCGATACCTTTCACTTTGATGATAGGAATACTTCCTGTTCCAGTTTGAGCAATTAAAGTGTCTCTTACTTCTTTCCATCCTATCATGTCATCAGAAACATTACTAACAGAAATTTTTCCTTTATTTTTTTCATATTCAAAAAGACCTAGTTCTTCCATTAGCTCTCTAGTTAAGAATCTTCTTAAAAAAGAAACATCACGGTCTACTTCTCTTACTTCAAAAATTTGTGGATTAATTTCATATTCAAAATTCTCACCTTTCCCTGCCAAGTGAGCCATAATATTAAAGCCAATATGATAAGGATTTAATCCTCCCATATGCGGGCGGATCACTTGATTATGGGAACGAAGGAACTCAACATGCATTGCCGGTGGAAGATTTAACTTATGAAGAATTGTATAATGCCAGAAAGAGGCCCAACCTTCATTCATAATTTTAGTCTCCATTTGAGGTAAGAAATATAATGTTTCTTCCCTTACAATACGAAGTATATCTTTTTCCCAATCTTCTAAAAAGCGACTATTTTCTATTAAAAATAATACTAAATCTTCTGAAAGAGTAGGAATAAATTCTTTGTCAGCTTCTTCATTTTTTAGATCATCCCAATATGATTTATCTCTGTTAAGTGCTCCATAAAACTGACTCTTTTGTTCAGATTCTGAAAGTCTCACAATTCTTTGGTTTCTATCAACATGAAATGAAATAGCATGTGCAGCATCCAATATCCTTTCCACTCCTTTATAACCTATACTAGGTGTTTCGATATATGAGCGTATTCGATCTGCATGAAGTTTAAACATTTCTAATACAAACTCAGCTCCTGTATGCGAAAAATTGATATTGTTTTTAAAAAAATCATTATGACCATAGACATGAGCCATCACTAAGACCTGCATAGTCAAAGGATTATCTAACATTAGATAGGCTAAACATGGGTCAGAGTTTATGACCATTTCATAAGCCAATCCACCACCACCCATTTGATATACGGTGTTTTGTTTTTCAAAAGATTTACCAAAACTCCAATGAGGGTATCTAGAAGGCATACCAACATAAGATTGGTAACCTATCATATCATGAAAATCACAAACTTCAAATTCCTGAGGATAATAGTTTAACCCACATTCTTGAGCTATTTCTTCAATCCTATCGTTCCAACGCGCTAAATCATCTAAAGACCAATCCATAGTATTTCGAATTTTAAACAGTTGTCACTTTAATCCATCAGTGAATTGCTTCTGTCTTTATTTAAAAATTTCTTTAATGCTGGCCAAACGGATTCTTTTGACCTCATTCTTAAGCATACAAAGTTTTCCTCTTCTATTTTTTTGAATTCATCAAGCATAGAAGACCAAGAATACCCTATATCAGGTTTGATCTCTCCATAACCAAAAAGATTACAGATTTTAGTTAACTTTTCTGCTAGTTCAACTGCCATTTTGTTGTCTGAAGAAAAATTATCTCCATCAGAACAATGAAAGGCATAAATATTCCAAAGAGCAGGATTGTATCTTTCCTCAATTACATCTAAAGCTTTAAGATAAGCCGATGAAATCTTGGTACCTCCAGATTCTCCTTTGTGAAAAAAATCATCTTCAGAAACCTCTTTTGCTTCCGTATGATGAGCAATGAAAACAATTTCTGTGTTCTCATACCTAGATTGAAGGAAGGTATAAAGCATAAAATAAAAGCTTCTTGCTAAATACTTTTTCTGTTGATCCATTGACCCAGATGTATCCATCAAACATAAAACTACAGCATTTGAGTGTTCTTCAACATCTATCTGTAGACGTCTGTATACAAGGTCATCATTGTGGAAAGGAAAACTATCATCATTTTTACTGAACTCTGTACTATCAATCCCCTTCGCCTTCATTCTTTTAATACGATTCATCATCGTTTTTCTCTTAGACAAACGGGCTCTTATTCCTTTCTTTTGGTATCCTACTAATTTGCGTAGAACCTCCGTTTCAGTCTGAAAATACTTCTTCTGATCCATGTCAGGTAATTCCAAATCTTCAAACATCAATTCAACAGCCTCCTCAAGGGTTATCTCCGTTTCGTAAATATCTTCACCTGGATCTCCACCAGCTTCACCTTGACCATTTCCTTTTTGAGGAGGAGCATTCTGGTCTTGGATAACTTGTCCTTTTTGTTCTTTGCCGGTACCTTGAGCGACACCTTTTCCTTTATTAGAACCATAAACAAATCGATATTCTTTAAGTCCTCTAATAGGTACTTTTATCTTTTTGTCTTTATCCTGACCAATAATGGATTCATTGGCAATTACTTCAGAGATACCTTTTTTTATTTTGTCTTTGACTAATTCTTTATGGCGTTGCCTATCAGCCACAGACCTATCTCTTTTCTGCTTACTAAATTCCTTAAAAATAGCCATAATACATCTTATAATTTAACTTTTGACTTCAACAACACTATGTTATAGTGTGTATTAGTCTTTCCATAAATTATTAGAAGCAAAAGATAGTACAGCTTCAACACTCTCTTCATTGTACCCCATAGAGATCATTTGCTCGACCATAGCATTGTATTTTTTCACTTGACCAGCGTCTCTAGTTTTGGCTTTTAAAATTATCCTAGTAATATCTTTTACAGAAGCCATTAATTTTTTCTCAATTGCTTCTTTTAATGGTTCATAACTAGTGTAATGCAATTCTCCATTTCTTCTTAAAATATGCGTTACATAGCTCATTACATCTTGTCTGAATCCATCGGCTGCTGTTCCTGAAATTCCTATTTGTTGTTCAATAGAAGAAAGGAATTTTAAATCTGGCTCCATTTCTTCGTTATTTTGACCTTGAACTTTACGTTTTAATACATAAGCTTCGACATGGTCTAAATAATTTTGGAATAAGGATTCCGCTTGCTCGTCATAAGCATGAACAAATGCCTTAGTGATATCAATTTCCAACATTTTAAGGTACTCTTTGTAAAGAATGTCTTTTAAAATGTCCATGTAATGATTTTTGACATCACCCGCCATTGGTTCTTCTTTCAATTTAGTTTGAAGGGCATCCAATACAGCAATAGGATGGATCGTGTTAGTTTCAGTATCAGATAATGCATTATCCAACGCTTTCATGATAAAACGTGTTGAAATACCGCTCATTCCTTCTTCCTCATGCTCTTCTTTTAATTCAAGAACATTGATACGTTTTGATTGACCATTTTCTGTAACTTCATCTCCATTATATAATTTCAATTTAGTGAGTAAGTCACACTTTGCAGTAGGTTTCAGACGAGTCAAAATAGCAAACATTGAGGCTATCTCTAATGAGTGAGGAGCAATGTGAGCATTGAAATCTGATTTATTAATGATTTTTTGATAGATCTTGATCTCTTCAGAAATTTCCAATACATAAGGAACTTCAATTTTCACAATTCTATCAAGAATGGCTTCATTAGTATGATCAGCTTTAAAACGATTCCATTCAGCTTCATTTGAGTGCGCTAAAATTACACCATCGAAATATATCATACCATGTTTACCCGGGGCAGGAATTCTTTTTTCTTGTGTTGCCGTCAACATCACATGTAGGTATTCAATTTCATTTTTAAATACCTCAATAAATTCTACTAAACCTCTATTCCCTACATTAAATGCACCATTTAATGTTAAAACTCTAGGGTCGTCTTCGCTGTATCTATCAAGTTTTGATATATCTTCAGAACCAATTAATACAGAAGTATCTTGGTTATTTGGATCTACTGGAGGGACCATACCAATACCATGACGTTTACGAATACTGAAATCTCTTTTAATTACTTTAAACTTCGTAAAATCACCTTTTAAATCATGATCTAACTTGAACTGTGTTACAGGATCTAGTTCTCCCTCAATTTCAACACCTAATCTACTTTCCATTTCTGGACGGAGTTCTTTAGGGATAGCACATAGAGGATTCGTATTCATAGGTGAACCTTCCAAGAAATAGAAAGGTCCTACTTCTTCTAAACCAGATTTTAATTTTTCAATCAAAGAAGATTTACCAGCACCCACAGGTCCAACCAAGAAAAGTACTTGTCTACTTTCTTCACCTTTCAATGAGGCAGAGTGAAAATATCTAACAATTTTTTGTAATACTTTTTCAATACCAAAAAATTCATCTTCAAAGAACTTATAACTTTTCAATTTAGAATGAGCTCCAAATATTCTTCTTAAGCGAACATCTTTGTCTGTATCTAAGGTATCTACACCATCTTTGGTAATGGCTTTAAACATTCTTTTATGTGCTAGATCAGCTAGTTCGTTATGGTTTTGAACTTCTTGTAGGTAATCTAAAAAAGAAATCGTTTTCTCAGCTTTATTTTGTTCTTTACGAAAAGAGTCAAACAGCTTTTTGAATTCGTTTTGATCATTTGCGGCATTCATAGTTGTTTTTGGTTTTGTTGTGTAATAAAGTTTCTAATCTTAAAAAGAATTGTAGGAACTATATTATCAAATAGAATTTTGGGTTTGCAAATCGTATCATTTTACTGAGATACGATACGAGTGTTTTAAGTTGTGTTATTATAATATACGAACAAACCACTCCATTAACAACTATAATTTTATAAAAATCAAGGTTTTACGATGTACCTTTCATCTTTATTATTCACAAAAAAATGATTTCCTTCATTATCTACAACAGGAGCTACACCATCAATCATTGCTCCTACAGATTTATATTTTCCTAAAGGAATAATCACTTTTCCATCGATAGAAACAATGCCTTCATTTAAGTCAAAATCAGTTACTTTTAAATAAGGATTTCCTTTATTTTCAAATTCAACTGTAGCATAATTTGGAGGTAGAACTATGTTATATTGTTGATCTAGAAACCCAATCCCGATCTTACCATCTCCTTTATCTTGTAAAAAGTAAAATTGGTATTTTTCAGGAGCAAACTCACTTAATTGATATTCAAGGTTTGTTTCCCACCCTTGTAATTTCTGACTAAAATGAACAGTTCCAACAGGTTTTCTTTTGTTTATATCGTATCCATTTATTGTTTTACCTGTCAACCTTCTTTCCTTTAATGAAAAAAGATCCAAAACTCTCTCTGACTCCTTTCCTACTCCTTCACGTTCTAAAAATAATTCATGTGTAACTAGACTTTCGGTATTAATGTTTGCATCATACTTCATATCTGTCACCTGCTTATGTGAGTTTATATCATAAAATGCATATTTATCTTCTAAATTTCCAATAATGACTAAACCGTATTTTTCTATAAAAGGAACATATAATTCATGATATTTCATGTCAACTACGAATTCTTTAGTTTCTAAATCAAAGATTCCTTGTTGATCCATATTGTCCATAATAATTACCCATTCTTTTGAAGTTTCTCCTCTCCCTTTTGGGATATAACTAATTATTGATTCAAAACCATCAACTACAGGTATAGCCTTTATTTTTTTATTTTTTGTGATTGCTAGTAAAGCCATATTCTTTTCTCCATCCTCATTATATGTTACAGCCTTTACAAAGTCCTCATTGTAATGGAAAATAGAATCATAATCGAAGGATATCTTATCACCATAAGCATATAAAGCATATTTTTTAGAATCCTTCACCTGCTTAATTTCTACCCCTTCAGTCAAGGTTTTTCTTACTTTAAAATCTTCAAGGTTTTTTGTTTCAATTTCAAAATCAGAGCTTTTTAGATATACTTTATCTCCTGCAATAAACTCTGCATTATAGGGCAATTTAAAACCAAGAGAAAAGTAGTATTGAAAGTCAATAGTGTTTATTTTTATTGAAGAACTTTCAGACAATTGTAGTTTACCATCTCTACTTAAAATGTTATAACCGGTATTTGTTTTTACAACTGTAAAAGAGTTCCATTTATTAAAAGCGATCGGGTCTAAATCCTTACCTCCCCTTGTCTTATTAAGTATAATACTTGGAGGCGTCACCATAGCATAAGCTTCTTCGCTGATAAAACCAATAGCGTTTTCTTGAGTAATTTGTATTAAACCGTGTCTATTAAATGCTACAGAAACATAATCAACCGGCAATTCCCATTTCTCCAATTTTGTATTATATAAACCACACAAATGATCTTCGTAAACTAAATACGAATGATTACTATCAAAAACTTTTACACTATCATAACTAAAATCAATTAACTTTTTATTGGCTGTATTTATCACCCCAACTTTACCTTTATTATTGGTAACAATAAATTCATTCTCTTTTAACGAGGATTCAATATTTTGATATTTTGCCTTTATTACCCATTCATTTTGTTTGTTGATTACACCGTATTTTCCTTTTTGTGAAACAACAGCTACTCCATTTGTATTAAAAATACTTGCTGAACTATAACTATAGTCGATAATTAACTTTTTATCCTGGTTGCAATACCCCCATTTACCTTCTTTCTGTACAGGTATAAGTTTATCTGATGAAAAAGAAATAAATACAAAAGCGATGAAGAGTAATAAAGTTTTCATTGATGATGAAATAGCTATTATAATGAGTTAATACAAATTTTTTTAATAGGTTTGACGAGGATAAGAAATTAAAATTAAGCTAACTTATTTTATAATGATTTAAGTAGTGTTGGGTGAATATCAAACGCTATAAAAACTATATTAAGATAAGCATTTTTTATGATCGTTTTTGTTAATCACAAAAAAGAACTAACATCAACACACATTTTAATCTTCAATTCACCAATCTACACCACATATAATCATATTTTTTCTATAAAAAATAATATAAATAAGTCTTAATAAGAAGAATTTATCTAGTTTTACGTACGAACATTTTATGTGTGTATTTTGATTACTAATTATACTATAGAACACTCTACTACTAGACCTTCTGCTATAAAAAGAAAATTTGAATCTACTTTTTCTTGTACGGCTTCTTACACCATAAATTCTTGTTCAAAAACTCCGTATCACATAACATCAATTCGTTTACCTTATCAAAATAATGGAGCAAGTATTATTACATTAATGTTTGCTCGTTTTTTAGGTAGTTTAATTGATGCTACACGAGATAAAGGCGATAGTGAGAGTTGTAGAATAAATTACTATTGTACAAAATCACTATTTATTTATATTTTTTTGAAAAAGGGTAAACTGTCAATACACTTCTGTACTAACTGTATACCCTTTTTTATTTCTTCAATTTTAATATTCAATCTTTAGACTAAACATGAAACATTTAGCTTCTATTGTACTTTTAGTTATTTTCAAAGTACTTGCTTTCAACACTGTAAATGCTCAAAACTTCAACTCTACTTTTGGACAAATTGCTTATGGATCAGGTAACTATGATGAGCAATTTGGTAATAACACTGAAGATGGTAACATGTTACTACTAACATTAGATCATGTCTCTGAATGGAGCTATGGAGGTAACTATGCATTTGTCAATTTCATGTACTCTAAAAATATGGTACCTGACTTACAATTTGATCAAAATGGTGATCCTTTATTTAATGAAGACGGTTCTCTAGTAGAAGGTTCAGAAGGACCATTTAGAATCTATACAGAATGGTCTCCATGGTTATCATTGAATAAGATAACAGGAAAAGACTTAGGATTTTGGATTTTTAAAGACTTCTCTATTGAAGGTCAGGTAAATGTTTCTTATTCTAGTTTCTATGCTCTTCTTGGTGGTGTAGGTATGACTTTCAAGACTAAAAACTATGATACTTTCTTAAAATTAATGGCTTACTACAAAGCTTCTACTTTTGCTGAAAATACTGATAAATTAGCTCAAATTACTGGAGTTTACGACATTCCTTTATCAAGAAAATTAGGTATTCGTTTACAAGGTTTCTTTGACTTCATTCCTAACAGTAATTACTACTGGGGTACTGACTTTTTAGCTGAACCTAGAATTTTATACAACTTAGGGCAACATTTCATGCCTGATGATTTTACAAAATTAGAAGTTGGTTTAGACTTATTTATGCACTACAACGATCATGTATCAGTAACTGCACCACAAGCTGCTGTTCGTTTAACTTGGTAGACAATTCAATTAATTAAACTATATAATGGGTACAACTACAACACCTCCAGTAATGGAGTCTAAACAAGAAAAAACAAGCTTCCTTGATAAATTTTTCAAAATCAAGGCTTCTGGCTCAACAAAGAGAACTGAAGTAATTGGAGGAATTACTACGTTCCTTACCATGGCTTATATCATAATTGTAAATCCAGCAATACTTGGTGATGCCGGAATGGATAAAGGAGCACTTTTTACCGTTACGTGTGTTGCAGCTCTTATAGGTACTTTACTAGCTGCACTTTGGGCTAGAGTACCTTTTGCAATGGCTCCTGGTATGGGATTAAATGCTTTCTTTACTTATGCATTGGTGTTAGGAAGAGGGTTAGATTGGAATACATCTTTAGGTATTGTTTTTATATCTGGCGTTACATTTATTCTATTAACTTTATTAGGGGTAAGAGAGAAAATAGTCAACGCTATTCCATTATCATTAAGATTAGCAACTTCTGCAGGTATAGGTCTATTTATTACATTTATTGGATTTAAAAATATGGGATTAGTGATTTCTAATCCTGCAACTTTAGTTGGATTAGGTCATTTAGAACTCTCAACAATCATTGCTTTATTAGGTCTTGTTTTTATTGTTGTTTTAGAAAAAATGAAAGTAAAGGGTGGAATTCTAATTGGCATTATTACAATGACTGTAGCTGGGATGGCTTTCGGAATCGTAGAAACACCTTCTAGTCTTATTTCACTTCCTCCATCAATAGCCCCTATTGCTTTCAAATTAGATATTATGGGTGCTTTAGATTTAGCTTTTATTGCTCCAATCTTTTCATTTATGTTTGTAGATTTATTTGATTCTGTAGGTACAATTGTAGCATGTTCTTATGAAGCAAAAATGCAAGATGAAAAAGGGAACATTCCAAAAATTGGTAGAATCTTAGAAGCTGATTCGGTTGCTACTGTTATAGGCTCTTTATTAGGTACATCAACTACTACAACCTACATCGAATCTGCTTCTGGGATTTCACAAGGAGCAAGAACAGGGTTAGCTTCACTTGTAACGGCTGGTTTATTTGCTGTAGCATTATTATTTGCACCAATTGTAACCGTTGTTCCAGGGTTTGCTACTGCACCAGCTTTAGTAATGGTCGGTATTTATATGTTTAAAAATATCAAAAATATTGAATTCGGAGACTTAATCGAAGGAGCTCCTGCATTTTTAACGATTATTCTAATGCCGTTAACATATAGCATAAGTAATGGCTTGACTTTTGGTTTTTTATCTTATTTGGTCATTGCACTTTGTTGTGGACAAATAAAAAGAATTTCAAAAGTTATGTGGGTAATTGGTTTATTATCAGCAATTAACCTTTACATTGCTGCAGTAGCTTAATTATTTCAAGCAATTTTGTGCTAAAAAACGACGATATCTTCATTAAGGTATTGTCGTTTTTTTTTGCGTTTAAGTAACATTTAACCTAATATTACAGTACTTAAAACAATATTTTACTGGTTAATAACATAATTTACTTTACATTTTTTCGGCTTTACCATTACACATGCCAATAGTTATTGATACATTTTTACAGAATCAATCGAACTATCTCAGCGTAGGTGGGAGTAGTTTTCAATATGTTTATGATTGTATTGAAAACAGATTCGAATATCTTTCTCCCAATTTCGAGGAAGTTACTGGACATAAAGTCGAGGAGTGTCTTCATAACCCTGAGTTTATACTTACACATTACCATGTTTTTAAAGATATTATCTTCAAATTAAAGATTATAATTAATGAATTCGCAACACTTTTTAGAGACTACTTCGAAGATTATACTTTATTTTACTACATCCCTCTTTTACATAAAAATGGTAAGATATATCCATGTTTAGTTCAAGGAAGAATACTTGAATTAACAAATAAAGGAGAAGCTAGGTTTGTTTTTGCAAATAGTCAGATAATTAATAAGAATTACAATTATAGAAAACCTTTTAATATAAGTTTCATCTCAAATGATGTTGACTTACCTTCTCTTTTAAATATTGAGTCCTTTGAAGCTTTACATCAAGCCGTAAGTATTCACAAGTTATCAAGTAGAGAAATTGAAATTTTAAAACTTGTTTCTGAAGGAGATTCAAATAATACAATTTCTAATAAACTGAACATTAGTATTCATACAATTTCAACTCATAAAAAGAATATTATATCTAAAACAAATACACAAAGTATAATGGTCACTATACAACGGGCCATTCTTCAAAAAATCATTTAGTAAACAAATCAATGCCATTTAATTTTATAGAACGACTACAGCAAATTTATACTACTTATAATGATAATTCAATTGAGCATTTAAAAGGCTTTCATCTAATTAACGAAACAAATTTTCATGAGAATGACAACTTTGAACTACCTGGAAAAGCCTTAAAGTTTATCATATATGTTGAAAAATTTAGTTTTGATTTATATCAAAATATCGGAGTAGATTATGAATCACCAAAGGGTATCACACCTTTGACCTATCTTTTTCATGATTTAGACCAATATTTATTAAGTGAAGATAGAATTGTATATGTAAACGCTATTCAAAAAACTTTTGAAAAGCATTTAGAATTTATGAATCATGAAAATCCTTTTCAATTTTGTTCCAGTTTTATTTTTAGAATAAAAAAAGAAAATAAAAGGATTACGACTTACATCCAACATAATATTCCAATTGAAATACGTGATGGTAAATTGATAAAATTATTTTCAAGTGTCACCGAAATAACACATTTGGAGATAGAGCAAACCTATCAACTTTCTTTTTTCAATATGAATAAAAAAGAAGAGTATTTCTTTGATTTGATAAATGGTGAATCACTCTCTAAAAGTGAGTTTTCTTTGAGTACAAGAGAATTAGAAATTCTTGATTTAGTACTTAAAGGTCTTTCTACTAAACAAGTCGCTGACCAATTACATATTTCTGTCGAAACAGTTAATAGACATCGAAAAAATATGATAAAGAAAAATAATATGAAAAATATCATACAATTAGCTACAGAAGCTTTTAAAGAAAACTTACTATAAATTAAGCTCCTAATAAACATAAATTTGTCTGAGTTTTAACTTTATATTACAGATTAGATTATGCATCCATGAATTCTATAGTATATTTGCATTTTAACATGGACTTCAAGATAAAAAAATTGTCTAACAGGATGTATAAATTATTATTCAGCTTCTTTATCATTTTATCATTTATAGGATCAATTTCTGCACAAGAAAAAGATACGACTAAAAAGAAAAAAAAGAACAAGAAAACACTTACAGCAGACCCTGACGCAAAACTTCAGACACCTCACGATATTGCATTTGATGAGAAAACTGGACTTTTCTTTATTAGTTCTTCCGGAAATCACGGTATCATTAAAAGAGGCCGAAGAGGTGGAGCCGTTTTTATCACAAAAGATTTAGTTCATCCACGAGGTCTTACAATAGATGGTGGGATCATTTATGTCGCCGATTCTAACAGAGTTAAAGGATATGAACTGAAAACGAATGAAGAAGTTTTTAATGTAGAAGTTGCAGGTTCTACTGCTTTACATGCGATAGCATCTGAAGGTGATGATCTGTATATCACAGATAAAGAAATTTCAAAAGTATTTTGTATTAATATAAAAACGAAGGACGTAAAAACTGTTACTACTGAAGTCCCTTCTCCAACTGGTATTTATTACGATAAAAAGCAAAAAGGCTTATTAATATTAAGTTCTCTTGAAACAGGTGGTGGCATCTACCTCTATAAATTCAAAGAGCAATCGACAGAATTAAAATTACAAATTCTTGACTTTCCTTATTTAGAAGATATTACTTTTAATGGTTCTTTAAGTTATTACATCACAGCATGGGGTGCTGATCATAAAGAAAACGTAATTATCAAGGTAAGTAATTCTCTTACAAGAGAGCCTAGAATTATCCAATCTTCGAGTGATGGTCCTAGTGGTATGATATTTATCAAAAGAACAAATGAATTAGCAATTGCAAGTGAATACTCGAATAACCTAAATATTATTAAGTTAGGTTATTAATAAAAAGTAGTTTCACATTCCATAATAAAAGCTCCTATTAAGTTGATTAATAGGAGCTTTTTCTGTTATTATATTTAAAACTTACAATATTATCTCCTTTTTTTTATATATTATGATCTGATTTAAAATCAATAAGGATATTTGTACTTACTTACTAAATGAAAAACATTTTACAACTAGCAGCTATTCTTCTATTTTTCACAGGATGTAATAGCACTGAAGATATAAATACGACAATAAGATATGAAGCAACTAAAGGAATTCATTCTGTAGAAATGACAGGAGATGACAATACTAAACTTGTATCATTCGAAGATATATCTGATATAGGAAAAGGTACACTTACACTACCTGAAGGCCATACTTGGCCAAAAAATATAATTTTAAGACTTCCTTTTTCAAGACTTGAAGGCTTTAAAGCATACTCAAACTTAGACAAAAAACATAAGTTTGAACATTTTCATTCCGCTGGCTCAAACGCTAATCAGTATATTGCAACTTATAAAGATTCTGAAAAGAAAAGCCTAGCAAGAGATGATGAAGCTTTTGTGGAAATCGAATTACCACATGAAATGTGGCAAGATAATCCAAAAGTAATTTACCTCGAATGGGTAAATGTATATAGAAATTAATTTATGAAAGAGTAGTATTCCCCGACTACTCTTTTTTTATACTCCAAATTGAAATAATCTATTTTCCTCTTCAAATTCATGTTAACTTCTTAAAGAATGTATATAAGGGACAAAATTCTATCAGAATCCCAATAATTCAACCTACCTTTGCAGCTGAACGCATTAAAACGAAATATAATGACATTCAAGGAATTAGGAATCTCAAGTGCTATTATTAAAGCACTTCAAGAAAATGGTATTGAAGAACCTACGTCTATTCAGGAAAAATCAATCCCATTTTTAATTAATCAAGGGACGGATTTTATTGGACAGGCTCAAACAGGAACAGGTAAAACTGCCGCGTTTGGATTACCATTACTTCAATCAGTAAATCCTAAAAGTCCACACCCACAGGCTTTGATCTTATCTCCAACGAGAGAGTTAGGACAACAAATACAGAAACAACTTTTCCGTTTCACAAAATACTACCATAAGGTATTCTGTGAAGCAGTTTATGGTGGTTCATCTATTGATCAACAGATCAACAATCTAAAAAGACCTACACATATCGTTGTAGCGACTCCTGGTAGATTATTAGATTTAGTAGATAGAAATGCTATTGATCTTTCTTATGTAAAGACTGTAGTAATGGATGAAGCTGATGAAATGTTGAGTATGGGATTCAAAGAAGATCTATCAAAGATTCTTAGATTAACTACTCACAAGAAAGCAACTTGGTTATTCTCTGCTACATTCCCATCAGGAATTAATGATATCATTAAGAAATACATGGCCAAAGATGCTTTCCGTATTGAGGTAAATCCATTTAACGTAATTAATAAAAAAATTAAATTTGAGTACATCTTAGCTGAGCAAAAGCAAAAGATGGAAACGTTGAATTGGTTTATTCGTCAACAAGGAGATGCTCGTGGTGTAGTGTTTACAAAAACCAAAGCTGAAGCACAACAAGTCGCAAAACAATTACATGGTAAGCAATTTAAAGCTGAATCTATCCACGGTGATCTAAACCAAAAGGAAAGAGATAAGGTGATGCGTGCTTTCAAAGGTAATAAATTGCAGATCCTAGTAGCGACAGATTTGGCTGCTAGAGGAATTGATATTGCTGATTTAGCTTACGTTATACATTACCAACTACCTGATAAAACTGAATATTTTACACATAGAAGTGGACGTACTGCTAGAGCAGGAAAGTCTGGTGTATCTCTGTGTATTGTAAGCAGAAAAGAGTTGAGTAAGCTTGACGAAATCGAGGATGAATTTGGAATTACTATGGAACAAATCTTTGATTAGTACTACCAAACTGATGTATAAAAAAAGGCAGAATGTAGATTTTACATTCTGCCTTTTTTATTTCAAGCTAAATTAATTATTTAACTTTTGCAATAACATCTGCAGTGATATCATCAGCACCATCGTTGTATAATAACATTTCGATTGGAATTACATATTGATATCCTTTTGCTTTTGCAACATCAGCTAAAGCTGCCTCAGCTCTTTGACGTAAAGGCATGATTGCTTCACTTTGTTTCTTTGCAAAGTTTTGTTGAGCAGTTTGTTGGAACTCTTGTAAGTTTCTTTGTAACAATTCTAACTCTTGTGCTTTTTGTTGGATAATTTCTGGTAACCAGTTTGGTTGGTTTTGTTGGAAATCAGCATATTTTGCTTGAAACTCTTGCTCTTGTTGTTGCATAGAAGTATACAACTGATTTTGGTAGCTTTCTAATTCCTTCATTTTAGTTTCAAATTCTGGAATTGATCTTACTACACTATCAAGGTTAGCGTATGCAAAAATCTTTGTTTGAGCTGCACTTTCATTTGAGAAGCTCATTAGCATCAATGCAAATAAAGATGCGAATATTACTTTTAATTTCATTGTTCTACGTTTGTAAGTTCTTAAACTAATTTGACTATTGTCCGTTCATTTTGGCGATTACTTTACTAGTAATATCCTCACCATTAGCATCAACAAGGTATGCTCCGATTCTTGCCATCACACCTTTTGCGATCACGATAGAATAACCACCCTCTTTTGCAACAATCGCTACTTGATCCTGTAATTTTTTCATTAGAGGTTCCATAGCTTCAGCTTGTTTTTTATTGATACCCTCAGAAGCTCTTTGTTGTAATTGTTGAACCTCTTGCTGTAATGCTTGCAATTCTTTATTAAGAGCTTCAAGTTCTGCAGGTGCCATACTTTGCGTTTGTTGGCCTTGCATTAATTGTTGATATTTCTCTTGTAAAGTACGTTGCTTCATCTCTATTTGAGTTTTAAACTGCTTCGCATAAGATTCAATAATCTTTTGCTGAGTTTTAAACTCTGCCATAGAAGTTATCACACTATCCTCATTGATATAGGCTACTTTTTGTTGAGCCATTGCCACTGAAGATAGCATCATCAACGACCAAAGCGCGAATAAAATTTTCTTCATTGTGTAAATAAAATTTCCCTGTTTATATAAAAACACTAACTGCATAGTTCTGTTTATAATGCAAAAATAAAAATTATCTTGGAGAATCCTCAGGATCTCCCTCACCAAGTTCGTCTAAAACGAAGTCAGTATAGTTATAACGTGGATCTGAGTAGATTAAAGTTATATCTGAGGCCTTGTCAAAGATAAAATTTAACTTTTTTTGTCTTGCTACCACTTCACAAGCTTTAGCGATTCGGTCTTGAAGAGGCTTCATAAACTCCATTCTCTTGGAATAAAGCAAACCTTCATATCCAAAATGATTGGTTTGAAACTCTCTCATTTCCTCCTTTAGTGTTGCGATTTTATCAAGCTTTTCAGCTTTCATTTCGGGAGTCAATAAAATCTCTTCGTGAGTATATTCTCTTTCAAGTTTTTCGACTTCCGATTTCATTCCATCAAGTTCTTTCAACCACTTGTCCGTAAGTTTGCTTAGTTTATCCTCAGCTTCCTTATACTCTGGTAGGGTTTCTATGATTACTTGTGAATCGATATAACCAAACCTTTGAGCATTTGCAAACGGAACATTGATAAGAAAAAACAGACCGATTAAGAGTATGTTCTTCATTTTTATCAGCATAAATTCGTATAAAGATGCCTATAATTTTTACTTTATCAAAGTATAGATTGCTCTTGTTAAATTCGTAGTCGTAGAATACTTCTGCAATGAATGCTCACTAAAACCTGCTTTCACTGAATAACGCGCAATATCTTCAGATTCTACTAGTGTTGCATCTAAGACACCCCACGCTTCTTTTACGACAATTTTTTTATCATTTGATAACATTCCTACTTTAGAGATAGAATCATTAAATGGACATTCAATGATCAGTTTGCCTCCTTCTTTTAGAATCGAATACGCTTTTGAAATGACACTTTGCTGTGCTTCAGGGGTTAACTCTAAAATACCTGACCACATCCAAAGAATTGTATCAACTTGAGCATTATCCCATTCAAAAAAGCGTAAATCATCTTCAATGATTGTTACATTTTCAAATTGATTTCTCAATAAAGAAGCTAACTCATGTACACGTTCGATGGCAATTACTTTTCCTGAATACTGTCGGTCCTGTAAAGCTTTGAGAACTCTTCCATATCCAGAACCAAATTCCATAATTGTATCACTATTTCTAATTAAAGAAATAATTTGATCTAGATCTTCACCATTTGCTAACCCTATTTGTTCAGCAAAACTCTTAAAGATATCTAGAGGCATATTTTTATAGAAAGAGGCATTACTATCTTTCGGCACCATAAGACTTTTGAATTGAGAAGTTTATTTGTAAAGTCAATTTAATTGTATTTACTACGGTTAATACAAAAATAATGCAAATAAACTATTAAAACTTAACATGAAACACAATGACTATTAAAGTCACTAATTACCAATCTACTAGATTTTAATATAGGTCAAATTTATTAGTATACTAATTCTAAATCTGAACTATCTTTTACTTCAAAAAGTACTAAAAAACAAAACCCTACCTATCGAAGGTAGGGTTTTATGGATATATTCAACTTCTTATAAAAGTTGAGCTAAAGCATCATTTAAAGTAAAACTTGGACGCATTGCTTTTGAAGCTAAGTCAAAAGATGGGTGATAGTATCCACCGATATTTTGAGGCTTACCTTGTGCATCAATCAATTCTTTATTGATTACTTCTTCTTTTTCTGTTAACTCTTTTGCAAGTTCAGAGAATTGAGCTTTCAACTCTGCATCTTTATCTTGAGCGGCTAATTCTTGTGCCCAATATAACGCTAAGTAGAAGTGTGAACCTCTGTTGTCAATTCCACCGATTTTTCTAGCAGGAGACTTATCGTTATCTAAGAAACGACCTGTAGCTACGTCTAATGCCTCACCTAAAACTTTCGCTTTAGGATTATCAAATGTCTCACCAAGGTGTTCGAAAGAAACGGCTAATGCTAAGAATTCACCTAATGAATCCCATCTTAAGTAACCTTCTTTTACAAATTGTTGAACGTGCTTTGGTGCTGATCCACCTGCACCCGTTTCAAATAATCCACCGCCATTCATTAATGGTACGATTGATAACATTTTTGCAGAAGTACCTAATTCTAAGATAGGGAAAAGGTCCGTTAAGTAATCTCTTAATACGTTACCTGTTACTGAGATTGTATCCAAACCTTTTACGATTCTTTCTAATGAGAATTCAGTTGCTGCTACCGGCGCTTTGATTAAAATCTCTAAACCGTCAGTATCATGATCACCTAAGTATTTGTTTACTTTAGTGATTAATTGAGCATCGTGAGCTCTGTTCTTGTCTAACCAGAATACGGCTGGAGTACCTGTAGCTCTAGCTCTTCTTACTGCTAACTTCACCCAATCTTGGATTGGTAGGTCTTTTACTTGACACATTCTGAAGATATCACCTTCTTCAACGGCTTGCTCAATTAAAACATTTCCTGAAGCGTCTACTACTTTTACAGTACCCGCTGCTGACATTTGGAAAGTTTTATCATGAGAACCATACTCTTCTGCTTTTTGTGCCATCAAACCTACGTTTGATACAGAACCCATTGTAGTAGGATCTAATGCACCATTTTTCTTACAGAAGTCGATTGTTGCTTGGTATACACCTGCATACGAACGATCTGGAATAACCGCTTTTGTATCTTGTTGCTTACCTGCTTTGTTCCACATTTGACCTGAAGTACGGATCATTGCTGGCATTGAAGCATCAATAATCACATCAGAAGGAACGTGAAGGTTTGTAATTCCTTTGTCAGAATCAACCATTGCTAAATCAGGAGCAGTAGCATATACAGCTTCGATAGCAGCTTCTACTTCAGCTTGCTTCTCGTGTCCATTGATTTTAGCATATACATCACCTAAACCATTCTTAGCTGTTACACCAAGTTCAGCGAATAAGTCAGCATATTTTTCAAATACATCTTTGTAGAATACCTCTACTGCTGCACCAAAAATGATAGGATCTGAAACCTTCATCATTGTTGCTTTCATGTGTAATGAGAATAACACACCTTGAGCTTTTGCTTCTTCTACTTGCTCAGCGATGAATGCTTTTAAAGCTTTCATGTTCATCACTGAAGCATCTATAATTTCACCCTCTAAAAGAGCAACTTTTTCTTTTAAAACTTTTGTAGAACCATCAGCACCTACAAATTCAATTTTCACATCAGTTGCAGCGTCTACCGTTACAGACTTCTCACTTCCGTAGAAATCGTTTGCTGGCATACTTGCTACATGTGATTTAGAATCTGAAGTCCATGCACCCATCGAGTGAGGATGTTTCTTAGCGTAGTTTTTCACTGCTTTCGGAGCTCTACGGTCAGAGTTACCTTCTCTTAAAACAGGGTTTACAGCACTACCCAAAACTTTTGCATATCTACTCTTGATTTCCTCTTCTTCAGCATTTGCTGGATCTGCAGGGTAATCAGGAATATTATAACCTAAAGCTTGTAACTCATCAATTGCAGCTTGTAATTGTGGAATTGAAGCTGAAATGTTTGGTAACTTGATGATGTTTGCTTCTGGCGTTTTAGCCAAAGCTCCTAATTCTGCTAATGCATCTCCGATTCTTTGCTCTTCCGTTAAGTTTTCTGGGAAGTTTGCTAAAATACGACCTGAAAGAGAGATGTCTTTTGTCTCTAATTCAATACCTGCTGCACTTGCGAATGTTTTTACGATCGGTAAAAACGAATAGGTAGCTAATGCTGGTGCCTCGTCTGTTTTGGTATAAATAATTTTTGCCATGTTTTTCTTTCTAATTTGATAGGGAAACACACTGAATGCTGCCGAAATTTGTTGTTTTGTCTAGATTAAAAAAAGTGATCTAAAAAGGCCACGCTTAATCTTAGAGTCGCAAATTTAATAAATGTTTATAAAATTAGAATTAAAATCATTTTTTTGATGGAAATATTATGCTAAAAATCAATAAAACATAACATTTTAGTAAATCTTCGAAAGGTATTTCCTCTCGCATGTACCAAGTAACTTTTATAAATTCATGCTGAAAGGCGATTGACTTATCAAAAATCTGACGTGTAAACTTCTGTAAATGGAGATTCAGTACTCTTCTAGAAGTCTAGAAAAATCCATCAACAGTATTAGAACAGAAGAAGTGCGTTTAATCCTTTCTTATTTGCTCTTTTACGGTTAAATCTCCCTTCACTTCTTACAAATTTTTCAAATTGTTTTACCTTTAAGGGATTTTTTTATGCTCAATTTTTCAAAACTACCCTAAATCATCATCCCTTTTCCCTCATCCATCTAACTTCTTCCCTCATAATTGCATTTGCTCACGAATTGAAGGAGAAAAATTTGATATTGTTTCGTAATACATTAATAATTAAATTACAGAGTCTTTCAGCAAACTAGGATCAATAAGCAAACAGATTTTTTTATGGGAAGTTGGAAGTATTTTTTATTGATGGATATATATGCCATTGTTACGTTATTGAAATAAGGTGACAATGTTGTTTATCAGATGTTGTAGCTAATAAGTCAAAATGGATTCAAGGCAAATACATAGAAAATATTATAGTAATTATGATTTGGCAAAGTGGCTGGATGAAAAAGGGGAATTGGTAAAAGCAAACGAGGCACATTATCATCATTGTGGAACAAAAGATGATTTCAAGAAAGACTTTATCAATAAAATCATTCAAGACTTCTTCTCCGAGGACGAGATTTATTTAATCATTGGTTCTGGTAACAGCTCATTATTATCAAAATCACATTTACTGAGTGAAATAGAAAAGTTCATTGGTAAAAAGGAAATTGGCTTAATGGACAAGGAACTTAAGAAGCTTGTGTTCATTAGCCATATCGGTGTATTAAAAAAGGGTGAAGTTATTGACTATCCTAAAAATCGAAAAAGACAAGATGGAACCAAATTAAATGTAGGCTTCCATGCAAATACAATGGACATGTCAACAAAAAGAGTGGCTGATATTGTAAGAGAACCATTTGATATTCTATCTAAAAAAATGAGCAATGATTATAATGGAAATATGGAGCACCTATGGATAGATTTAGAATTAATTGACAGAGATAAATCTTGGTCATTTAGATTTCAAAAGCGGGTGACCCTTTCAGGTTTTAGCCTTCCAGGCAAAGATTTTAAATATAACGTTGGCCACTATAGTGTTAAACCAGATCTTGAAAAATTGAAATCACTAAATGAAGAGTCGATTATGCAATATGTCCTAGTATTGATATACGACTCAACCGAAATTCTACATAGTAAGAAGAAAACTTTAGGAGCTTTTGACATTGATCGATTTCGCTCTGATTTCATAAAGACTAGTAAGGAATTAGGTTACCAAATAGAAAAAACTAGCCACAATAATTAGGGCTTAGTTTGGTTCCTCCTCTGGTCGTAGTTTAGTCATTACGTTTCTTACTGATCAATAGTATATGCAATTAGTTTTATTTAAAGAATTATTGGACAACCTATTTGTGAAGCGTTTAAAAATGATCACCTTGAGCATTAAAAGGATCAATGAAAAACGCATACTTTCGACGAACATTGAAACTTTTACCAACGAAATATTCAGATCCTACAAGCTAAAGCACTTAATAATTGATTTCAATTCGAAAGATATCAAAACAACTGACTTCCAAACAAAATCAAGAGATTACACGATTTGTGAATATGTCATTACATCTAAACCAAGAGACCTTATTAATGATCAATTAATAAAGGTCAAACTAGACAATGATGTTATCGTTGAAATAAATAAAAATAAGCTAATTCTTGAACAACAAAGTGTAAGTAAATTAGATTCAGCTATAAAGAAGACAAATCTTAATTTAGACAATTTCAATGCTCAAATAAAAGATTACATCAAACATAATATTCAGACTAGATATTTGAGCATAAAAAACAAAAATAACTAAGCACACACAAAATAATATAAAGCCATGCCTATACTCTTATTGGCATTGTCTGTCAATTAGCTTTTATTGTCTAAGCCTTCCGACTTAAAACAATAAATCACAATTTACTAAGTTATAAGGTGAAGACTTAAATAATTGGAAAATTCTCGGTGACGCCTATCTGTTTAACACAAAGAACAGTTAAGAAGCCCAATCATAAGTTTTCCTCCTTTACCATACATTTCTTATTTTTGTAGAGCGTATCATTTTATTGAACACTCAATGTTAGCTCAACAAAAAATAAAACAAGATCATATCTGGCAAGGCATATTAATAATTGCCTATCTATTTCTAACATTCAGTTTTTTTGAACAAAGGTTTGGATATACTTATGGAGCCTTAAAAGCCATCTTATTGGTTGGAATTCAAGTTTTCATTTGGCAATTCAATACAAAATATCTTGTTCCTAAACTTCTTCTGAAAAAGAAACACGTCATTTATGCGTTGACACTCTTTGCATTTATAATGATTACTGCTTTTGTGTATCAATATATAGAAAGGGTAATTTTTGAATCTTGGAAATTGAATAGTGATAATGTTATGTTTCCTTTTGATGACCCTGAAATGAGAGAACGTGCAGGTAGACATAAAAATATCAAGAGGATAAGAAAAGGTGTTCGGATTTTTGAGAGTACATATAATATTATTCTTTTCGGTGTCATAGCATTAGCAAGTACTTCCTATAGAATGACACTCTTTGGGTTAAGAAAAGAGAACGAAGCCTCTTCTTTAAGAGAAGAACAGGTGAAGTCTGAAATGAGTTTTCTGAAATCTCAAGTGAACCCACACTTTCTCTTTAATGTTTTAAACAATATATATACTTTATCTTTTATAAAGTCAGAGAAGGCGCCCGAAGTGGTGTTACAACTTTCTGATATGTTGAGATATATGTTGTATGACACTTCTACAGAAACGGTTCCTCTACACAAAGAAGTCGACTATCTAAAGAATTTTATTGAGCTTCACTTATTGAAAAGTGATAGCCTAAAAGATAATATTGAGGCAAAATGGGAAATAAATGATCCTACTTTACCTATTGCTCCTTTACTTTTTGCTCCTTTTATAGAAAATGCGTTCAAACATAGTCATATTGAAGATGAAGAGAATGGGTGGATAAAAATTTCGTTAAACGTATCTTCTACCAAAGAAATTACCTTTGAGGTAAGCAATAGCAAGCCATTAACAAAATTATCTAAGGATTCTGTAGGTGGAATTGGTTTGGAAAATGTAAAAAAACGTCTCAATTTGCAATATCACCATAAACACCAACTTGAAATAGTTGACACTTCAGACAGTTATACTGTCAAACTGAAAATACACACATAACCATAAACACATATCACAAAAATGACCTCTCAGATGAACAACTCAATTCCGTATAAACCTAAAAATAAAGTAAGGATTGTAACTTCCGGTTCTTTATTTGATGGTCATGATGCATCCATCAACATTATGCGTAGGATTATGCAATCCTCGGGTGCTGAAATTATTCACTTAGGACATAATAGAACGGCACAAGAGATTGTAGATTGTGCTATTCAAGAAGATGTTCAAGGTATTGCGATTACTTCATACCAAGGTGGACACCTTGAGTATTTCAAATATATTTATGATTTACTGAAAGAAAGAGGCGCTGGCTATATCGGCCTTTATGGCGGTGGAGGCGGAACAATCCTTCCTTCAGAAATAGATGAATTGCATGAATATGGTATCAAAAAAATCTACTCTCCTGATGATGGGCGTACAATGGGCTTACAGGGAATGATTAATGATATCTTGATTCATTGTGACCACCCTACAGGGGAAAACCTAGGAAAAGAAAAGCTTCAGATTGAGCAAAAAAATCATAGAAACCTAGGTCGAATTATCTCTGCTATTGAGAATTTCAAAGAGGATCAGAAAGAGTTTATTACGACCTTAAAAGAAGGTAATAAAGATAAAAATATTCCTGTTTTAGGTATCACAGGTACTGGTGGAGCAGGAAAATCAAGTCTTGTGGATGAGTTGATCAGAAGATTTCTTTCTCATTCTGAAGACAAAACAATTGCAATCATTTCTATTGATCCTTCCAAAAGAAAGACAGGCGGTGCATTGCTCGGTGATCGTATTCGTATGAATGCTATTGCTGACAATCGTATTTATATGCGCTCATTGGCGACTAGAAAAGCTCACCAAGCTATTTCTGAACATATTGAAGATGTGTTGGAAGTCATGAAGGCAGCCAACTTTGATTTAATCCTTTTGGAAACATCAGGTATTGGTCAATCAGGAACTGAGATTGTAGATTACAGCGACGTTTCTCTTTATGTAATGACACCTGAATACGGTGCGGCGACGCAATTAGAGAAAATTGATATGCTGGATTATGCAGACGTAATTGCTTTAAACAAATTTGATAAAAAAGGGGCTTTGGATGCCTTAAAAGATGTAGCGAAGCAATACAGACGCAATCATAATCTTTGGGAAATGCACGATGAAGAGACTCCTGTTTATGGAACAATGGCTTCACAATTCAATGATGAAGGTGTAAATGATTTGTACAACAAAATCATTGGTCTTTTAGGAGAAAAAGGCAAAGTGAGTTTCCCTACAATCCCTGTTTCTAAAAGTGAGAATCGCTTTAATTTAATTCCACCTTCAAGAGTTCGTTATTTATCTGAAATCTCTGAAGTAGTCCGTAATTATAATAAGCATGTTCAAGAACAAAGTGAAGTAGCTGATCAACTTTTCGGACTTCAGAAATCGATAGAAGTATTAAAAGCAGATGAAGTGACAAAAGCCGTATTGGAAACTGCTTTTGAAAAAGTAAAAAAGGATTTAGATCACGACATCTTTGATGTCCTTCAAGGTTGGAAAGAGAAAGTTGAGGCCTATGGTCAAGATACTTTCACCTACCAAGTAAGAGAAAAAGACATCAAAGTAGAAGCAAAAACAGAAACACTTTCAGGTAACAAAATTTCTAAGGTTTGCCTTCCAAAATATACGGGTTGGGGTGATATCACAAAATGGGTAATGCAAGAAAATGTACCTGGTGAATTCCCTTATACTGCAGGTGTTTTCCCTTTCAAAAGACAAGGTGAAGACCCAACAAGAATGTTTGCCGGTGAAGGAAACCCTGAAAGAACAAATAGAAGATTCCATTATCTTTCACAAGGACAACCTGCTGCTCGTCTTTCTACGGCATTTGACTCTGTAACCCTATATGGTGAAGATCCTGATTTCAGACCAGATATCTATGGTAAGATCGGTAATTCAGGCGTAAATGTAAGTTCATTAGACGATGCTAAAAGGTTATATTCTGGTTTCGATTTATGTGCTCCTAGTACTTCTGTTTCTATGACCATAAATGGACCTGCTGCGGCAATGACTGCTTTCTTTATGAATGCGGCTATTGATCAGCAATGTGAAATTTATATCAAAGAAAAAGGAATGACCAAAGAGGTTGAAGCGAAGATTGCTTCAATTTATAATGGCAAAGAACAACCAAAATATAGAGGTGATTTACCTCCAAATCATAATGGTTTAGGTTTAATGCTTCTGGGTGTAAATGGAGATCAAGTATTGGACACAGAAGTATATGCTGAAATCAAAAAAGCGACTATTTCTAAAGTAAGAGGTACCGTACAAGCAGATATTTTGAAGGAAGATCAAGCACAAAATACATGTATCTTCTCTACTGAATTTTCTTTACGCTTAATGGGTGATATGCAACAGTATTTCACTGATAATGCAATTAGAAACTTTTACTCTGTTTCTATTTCAGGGTACCATATTGCAGAAGCTGGCGCAAACCCTATTTCACAATTGGCCTTCACGCTAGCTAATGGATTTACGTTTATAGAGTACTACTTAAACAGAGGAATGAAGATTGATGATTTTGCACCAAACTTCTCTTTCTTCTTCTCTAATGGTGTTGACCCTGAATATGCAGTAATTGGTAGAGTAGCGAGAAGAATTTGGGCGAAAGCATTAAAATTAAAATATAAAGCGAGTAACCGTTCTCAGAAATTAAAATACCATATTCAAACTTCTGGACGTTCGCTACATGCACAAGAAATTGCTTTTAATGATATCAGAACAACGCTTCAAGCATTGTATGCCATTTATGACAACTGTAATTCATTACACACCAATGCTTATGATGAGGCAATCACTACGCCTACTGAAGAATCTGTAAGAAGAGCTGTGGCGATTCAATTGATCATCAATAAAGAATTAGGATTAGCGAAAAACGAGAATCCATTACAAGGTTCATTTATTATTGATGAATTGACTGATCTTGTGGAAGAAGCTGTAATGATGGAATTTGATAGAATTACAGAACGTGGAGGTGTTTTAGGTGCAATGGAAACAATGTACCAACGTTCTAAAATTCAAGAAGAATCATTACACTACGAAACATTGAAACACAATGGAGAATATCCAATTGTAGGTGTAAATACATTCTTATCTAAAGAAGGGTCTCCTACTATTATCCCTGAAGAAGTAATTCGTTCGTCTAAAGAGGAAAAAGATAGTCAGATTACTTCTTTAGAGGATTTACATCAACATTCAGAAACAGTGGCAAAAGAAAAATTAGCGGCTCTTCAGAATGTGGCACTGGAACAAAAGAATACATTTGATGCTTTAATGGAAGCGGCTAAATACTGCTCACTCGGACAAATCACTCATGCATTGTTTGACGTTGGAGGTCAATATAGAAGAAATATGTAATTCTTAATAAAGAATTTAAAAACAAAAACTGTCATAATACGAATGTGTATCATGACAGTTTTTTTTATAAAAAAGGCTGAAATAACTTAAAAGTTAAATCAGCCTTACATTTCATACTGATGAAATTTCTTAATTCATCGATTCAATTTCCTTGATATCTTTCAACTTTTGAATTTCTGAAAACTCATATCTTACAGCATTCTTAAATGAACCTCCATATGCCGCTTTTAAATAATTCTCAGCATTTTTATAATCTCCTACCTCTTTATATACTAACGCAATTGCGAAGTTGTACTTTGCTTTTGTCGGTGGAGCAATGCTTGGGTTATGAATTACTTTTTTCAATTTTTCTGTAGATCCACCTACTTCACCTAAGCTCTTTTCACACATTGTTTTAATGAAAATAACATTGATGTTTCTTTCATTCTGCGGTAATGCGTCTTGAAACTCTTCTAGGTGAATATAAGCTGTAGCAAAATCTTCTGCTTGATAATTCAATGTTGCTAATTCTAATAACTTTGAAGATCTTTTCTTAGGATCTTTTTCAGCCATTAAAGCTCTATCTTGAGCAGCAATCACTTTCGTTTTATTCGTATGAATAGCAGCTAATTGCTTTTGCAAGTCAAATGCCTCAATATATGAAGAGTTAATTCCTAAAGTAATGTCAATCATATTTTGTGATTTTGCATAATCCATTACTTGAAAATAAGTCTGTGCTAAACTGAAATAATATTCTTCTTGGAAAATTGTAAACATCGCTTCAGCTTCACTAGTCGTGATTTTATCCATCCACTGACTTGCTTCACTATACTTACCTTGTCCAAATAAAGCCCAAATATATTGGTAGTAATATCTTTCGTTACCAGATAAAGGTTCAATATCACCGATGATTTTAGACATTAATTCCTCTGCTTTCTCAGGATGATCCATTTCATTCCAATACATCGATTCATAATAATCCAAATCAAATGATTCCGCTAAGTTTAATTTACGAAGATCATCAATATGTTGCTTAGAGAAACGATGTCTATTTGCTTGATCAAGAATATCTAATATTTTTAATTTATAAAGATATTTTTGCTCAATTGAATTATCATTTTGGAAGGCTAAATCATAATAATATACAGCTTTAGAAGGGTTTTTCTTTTGTGAATACAAATCACCCAACATTTCATAAGCTCTAAAATAGTCAGGGTCTGCTTTGACACACGCTTCTAAAGTTTTAATTGCATCATTAAATTTCGTAATTGCTAATAATGTATTTGCTTTTTTGAAATATACATTACCATCAGAAGGGTTTGCTTGAATCGCTTTATCTAATTCTTCTAAAGCTTCAGTAAAACGATTATTTGCTAATAAGAAGTCTGCTGTTTCAAGATGTGCTTTTGCAGCATCCTCCTGAGCTTTTAATTCTGAACTAATAAATATAAAGCAGAATAATGACAGAATGATATTTAAATGTGATAGTCTCATATAGATGCTATAAAAATTAATTTATCTTGTGTTATTGTAAAAATAAAAGTTTTCATAAATAAAACTCAATATCGTGCCATTTTATTATAAGCAATAAAATTTTAGTGATATTAATCTTAATATGACTTTAAAAAATCTGTTAAGGTACCATCTACTCCATGAGCATTTAATATTCTCAAATAAGTTTCTGCACTTTCTTTGCTGACAAAATTCCCTGCAAAAACTTGATAAGTAATATCACCACTATATTGATCAATCATAATGAAGACATCTTCAATATCATATTCTTGAACAATATGGCAATGCTCTTGAGCAGATTCTAAATCACCTACATCCGTAATTAATACAGACCATCTATTTTTTTCAATTCTAACACCATTGGGGTTGTATAAATATCTATACATGGGGTCAAATGAAATATACTCTGCAAAGTAAGTTGTAGGCTCTGCATCTGCACCATCTTTATCTTTGATGTTAAAGAACCAATAAGCTTGAAGCACATTGAAGTTTGTCGCTTCCTCATCACCTTCAACATATAAATAATATGAATTTCCTTGATCAGTTAATTGTTTTGGTAAACCTCTTCTCATTGTGTAAGCCGTCACTAAATAGTTACTCACAAATTCTCCAGGTTGTTGATCCTTAGGAGGTTTTGGTGCTACACGAAGAAAATCTAATTTACCATCGTTGTTAAAGTCACCAAAACTATCAGTTCCTTGATACAAACTAGAAAAAGAGGTTTGACGAATTGATGATTTATCTGTGATGTCGAAAACATTATAACAACGGTATCTACAGTTATCTCCTAAACAATCCTCACGGAATGAGATTAACATCAAATATTGTTTACCAAGATAATCAAATTCCTTTGCTTCTAATACGTTTGAATAGTTTTGACGAATAGATTTCTCCATAGAACAGAAGAAATTAAATTCTCTATTCCCTAAGATAATACCTGTTGGGTTGGGGTTAAAAATATTATCATACTGAGGACCATTGACAAAATAAATTTTGAATGGAATAGAAGCATCACCATAATTTGTAAAAGTGGTATCCCCAACTTCAGAAGAAGAGGTAGGAAAAAGTTCACTTAAAACTTTAACAGGTTCCTGAGAAAGCCCACCAGGAGAATACGAGTGACCTTCTACAACTTCTTGTGCATTTGCATGATTAATATCCAGTAAGAAAGTAACCGAGATTATTAAGAGCAAACTGAAAAAAAATGAATCTATCTTTTTGGTGCTAAAAAACATATACAACTTCCTTAACAATATTCTAATTGATAGTAATTACGATAAATTAACAACTGTAATCTGTAATTTTTCTCCTTAATAGTAAGAAAAAGTAAAATATTACAAGTTTTTCCATAAAACACCTCCTATTGTGCTAATTTTAAATCAGTTTAAAGGTTATTATTTTATGAAAATAACTACAATAATTCTATACTAACAAATCTTGTTCCGTTAATGCATTATAGTTGTGTACTATTTTTGCTTATTAGTTCGTTGTACTCTTAAAGAGGTTAAAATCGAACTTTATTTATAAGAAAAAATATACGTAATGAGAGTTATTACTATCTCCATAATATCTATTCTTTTATCATTTTCTACAGTATTTGCACAAAATGCTTTAGATCGTACGAGAATTATCTTTAAATCAGGAAAATATACTAATTCAACTTCTATAAAAATTGAAATTCATGGTGTTGGTATCACACAAATGATGGCTAGTGGATCTAAGAGTTTTGATGGTGCAAGATGGATTAAATTCTCTAAATTATTTTCCTACAAATTATCTGATGGTGACGGGGTAAAAGATGTTTATTTTAAATTTAAAGATGCTGAAGGAAATGAATCTAAAGTGTTAATGAAAAAAATTATTCTTGACACTACACCTCCTGAAGATATATCTGTTAAAATTGATGTGCCATCTAAATATTTTACTGATACTAAAAGTTTAAAAGTTGGTATCATACTCGGACATAAAGGTGCAAAGTATTTTCAAATTAGTAACACATCTGCATTCCATGGAAATAAATGGAGGTTGATTCAAGATGAATACATAGAATGGGAATTAGCTGCTGGTGATGACGGATCAAGAAAGGTTTATGTTAGATACAGAGACCAAGCAGGTAACCTTTCTAAAGTAGTTACGGATGAAATTATTATTGATAGAACGGCTCCATTTGCAGGAAAAGTTTCTATTAATCAAGGGGAGAAAATCACAAACAGACAAGATCATAAAGTAGAACTTGAGTTATTCTGTAGACAAGCTGATTCTATGCTTGTTGCTCAAAATGTAACTTTTTCAGATGCCAAATGGGAGGCTTATACAACAAAAAAAGAAGTGATGCTTTCAGAAAATGACGGAACTAAACAAGTTTTCGTAAAATATAAAGATGTAGCAGGCAACGAAACTCAATCTTACTCTTCTAGTATTAAAATTGACACGCAAGCTCCTCAAAATATTTCTTTAACAATTGATCAAGGGGCTAAATCAACCAATAATATCAATAAACTTGTTTTATTAGAAATAGATGGTGGAGATGCAAAAATGATGATGATCAGTAATAGTTCTTCTTTTCAAGGAGCTCATTGGCAACAATTAAAACCATCCATTATTGATTGGAAATTAAGTGGTGAAACTGATGGAGTGAAACATGTATATATTAAATTTAAGGATGAAGCCGGCAATATTTCAAGACCAATCAGAGCTAGTATAGAACTGAAAAGAGGCTTCTAGATAAAATCCTAAATTTCAAAATATTATAAAAAGGTTCGTTTAACTGTAAACGAACCTTTTTTTTTGTAATAAAATTTTGAAAAAAGTAGATTCTTTTATTAATTCGCATTTATCCTATATAATTAGTAGATTAAAACAAATCTTAATATAATATGTCATCGCAGAGCATCATTCCACAAGCTTCAGCAATAACATTTGATCAGCGAGTTGATGAAATCGCGAAGCAGGTGGCTCAGTATCACGCTGAAGGAAAGAAAATATTTGCAAGCTCTTCTTTTCAACCACAAAGTGTGGTTTTACTAGATATCATAAGCAGAGTTGATAAAAACATACCTGTCTATTTCTTAGACACTAATTACCATTTTCCTGAAACTATTGCATTCAGAGATCAATTAGCTCAAAAATTAGAGTTAAATATCATCGATATTAAATCTGAAATTCCAGTAGATAAGCAAGTTGATGAAGAGGGAAAACCATTACATGTTAATTTTCCAGATAAATGCTGTCATATCAACAAAGTTGAACCTTTGGAAAGCATTTTAAAAGAAAATGACGTTTGGATTAATGGTGTTAGAAAAGGACAGTCTGCGGTAAGAGCAAAAATGCAAACAGAGGAAAAAGGAAAGCATGGTGTAATCAAATATCATCCAATTTTAGATTGGGACTCAAAAATGATATTCCAATACATCAATGAAAGAAAGCTTCCTTTACACTCTTTAATTGCAAAAGGGTATTTTAGTGTTGGATGTCTTCCATGCACAGCTAAAGCGGACCCTACTAAACCATTGTGGTCTGATGATAGATCAGGCAGATGGGTAGGTAAAGAAAAAACAGAGTGTGGCCTACATACTAGTTTATAAAAAACTAACAGGTAATACAAAGGAACAATATAAAGCTTCAAGATGAACGTCTTGGAGCTTTTTTTCGTTCGTTGAAAAATCAGTATCGTTCGTTGAAATCCTTTTCTGTCTTGAATCTTAATATGCACTTTTGAAGTATACAAAATCAAGTAAAACAACAAAACATTTAGTGTCATGAAAAAATCTAAAATTTTTATTCTATCGATCTTCGCTATTGCTACACTTACTTTTTCTTTTACCAAAATCACTCAAAAAGGAAAAAGTAAAAAAAGAGAAGAAGCTCGAAAAGAAGTACAAGCATATATGAAAGAAAATGTACTTCCTGTTATTTTAAAAGACAGAAAAGAATTTGAAAGTAAACTTTCTAATAATGAAAAATCTACCTTAAGTTCTCTTAGAGAAAGACTTGTCGCTCTTGATAAAAAGAGAAAATCTATGGAGCGTCCTGAAGGTGAACCAACAGAAGCACAAAAGAAGGCATTTCAAGATATGCAAAAAGAGAAACGTCATATCATGACTGCAGCTTGGGAAATTGTTGATAATCATGAAAGTGAATTAGAAGCTATCCAAACGGAAAATAAAGTGAACAAAGAAAAATGGCATAACGATATCAAAGCTATCCTTGAAAAATACAAACCTGAGGGGAAAGAAGGTGGTGAATTCTCAAAAGGTAAAAAAGGTAGAAAAATGGGTAAAGGACGTCATGGAATGAAAATGATGCAAATGCATAAGCCTGTGATGTTCGTATTAATGGACCCATCAAAATCAGTAGATGAGCTAGCAGCTGATATGGAAAAAAGACAAAATGAAAGAAAAGAATTCAGAGGCCAAAGAGGTGGACATCATAAAGGAAATCATGATCTAGATAAAGAATAATCCGTGAATTCATACCTTAAATAAAAAGCCATTACAATCAAATTGTAATGGCTTTTTTATTAATATTCAATATCAGCAACGATAAGCTCATCTAAGTTTGGTTTCACATTTTCTGTGACCACTTTTACATGTGCAGGATGTACTTGATAGGTACCTAAATCTTCTTTATTATCAAAGATTGAATATAAAATCACATCGTATCCTTGTGATCTATCTGAAAAGTTTTCTTTTACATGAATTTCTTTAAGAACTTCAATTTCAGATTTTAAATTAGCTAATGCTTCAATTAAAGCTTCTTTTTCACTTGCTGGAGTTTCAGCTTTTAATTTGAAAAGTACTGTATGATTAATCATTGGAATTTTGATTTTGTTTCACACAAAAATAAAAACCTTTCCACTAATTAAAAGAGACTTCTTTCACATTTTATTATTGAGCGCTAATTTCATGATCCAATCTTCCTGGTAATTCTAAAATATCAGCTTCTTCATTTTCAAAACTTAGATGATAAGAGGCTTTTGCCATTACTAAACCTGAAGACAATGGGGTTCCTTCTACTCTATATACAACTACGAGTGGTGTATGTGAATTTTCTTCAGAAATTGAATATTCCCATTCTTCATCCGTTACAAATTCCACACCTTCATAGTTATCAGAGGTAATCGTTAAACCTGCTGTAGAATATAACTCACTTAGTGTTCCTAAATGCTCTGATAGCTTATTGTATTCATTTAATTTGATTTCTCTTTTTTGTTGTAAAGAAACAACTTCATCAAGAGAACCTAAGCGCATTTTAGTTTCTGCTACAACATCATCAAACTTTCCTTTTTTACGGTAAAAATGATCTTGCGAGTGCTTTACTATAATTTTGTCATAAAGATAATCTTGAAGTGAAATGTAGAAAACATCAATTCTTTCTCCATCGTACCCTGATTTTCTATGCTGATTATAGATATATTCAAAGGCAAACAAAGTACGTAACAATGTTCTTCCTTCTTCAAAAAGTCTGGTATTCGCTACTTCTAGTTCTTCTATAGCTGCTTTCACCCCTCCAATAGAAGCATTTTGATTTTTAGCATCTTCTAAGACAGTCAAAACCTTATCAATATTTTCTTGCATTAAGTTAATGTCTCTAATATATCCATCTCTTGTAGATAACATATTGACAACTGCAGTTTGAACAGCACTACCTTTTCCGGAAGCATCATCCACATCAATTTGTCCTGCAATAACTTCAGTATGTTCATAAATATCAGACATATTTGACAATTCTGATTGCAAATCTCTTAAGCTATTTTCAAGATCACTTGTATCATCACCTAGTGAAGACCATACATTTTTAATATCTGCATCCACTTGTCTCACACTTTGGTCTGCTCTTTCAACAGCATCTCCAACTTGCTTTAAATTCATATTAGGCAAACGTAAAGTTATTGCTACTGCACTACCTTCAACGGCATCTCCATTCAGTTCCCAAACAGAATTTTCTTTTATATAATCGTCAATCGAAACTAATTGAGGATCTATTTCATCTCCTCCTGTAAAAATAAAAAAGAATATTGCTGTTAGGATTAAGACACCTCCGAATACAGATCCTATGATAATTAATAATTTTGATGAGGGGGCGTTAGTGTTTTCTTCTTCCATAAACTAAAGTTTATTTAATATTTGGTATAAGAGTTTTTTCACTTTTGGTAAAAGAGAGTTTTAGCTCACTTCTCTTCATTAAAATAATGAATAAATATTTATTTTCTCATTTTTAATCATGAATTAGAGCTGTAATTCAGATACTTCTCCATTTATTTAAATAACGAATAAATTGAATGTAAATTTTAAATTTCATTAAAAAATTCATTGCAGCTTAAATCGTGATGTGAATTGAGCAACAATTTCCTAAATTGTTATTTAGAAACAAAAGAAAATTTTATGAGCCAACAACGAATCTTATGGGCTGACGACGAGATTGATTTACTCAAGCCACATATATTATTTTTAACTAAAAAAGGTTATGAAGTTACTCCTGTTTTAAGTGGATTAGATGCCATTGAAAAATGTGAGGAAGAAGAGTTTGATATTATATTTTTAGATGAGAATATGCCTGGGATGACGGGTCTTGAAGCTTTAGAGCAAATTAAGCGCATCAAGCCAAATATCCCTGTGGTAATGATTACAAAGAGTGAAGAGGAATATATCATGGAAGATGCTATAGGTGCCAAAATAGCCGATTACTTGATTAAGCCTATCAACCCAAAACAAATATTACTCTCAATTAAGAAAATATTAGATACTAAGAAGTTAGTTACTGAAAAGACGAACTCTGCATATCAACAAGATTTCCAAAGTATCATGATGTCGTTTATGAATGACTTATCATGGGAAGATTGGGTTGAAACGTACAAAAAATTAGTCTATTGGGATATTGAAATCACTCAGACTGAAAATCGAAGTATGAGTGAAGTTTTTGAGATGCAGAAAAATGAGGCGAATCATAACTTCTGCCGTTTTATAAAAGATAATTATATTGATTGGATGGAAGATCCAGATAATCGTCCAATTTTATCTCATGAATTATTATCCGAGAAAGTATTTCCTCATGTTCGTGAAACTGAAGAAAGTACCTTCTTTATCTTAATCGATAATCTCAGATATGATCAGTGGAAGGTTATTGAGCCTCTCATTTCTGAATTATATAACGTTAAAGAAGAAGTATATTGTCCGATTCTTCCTACGACAACTGCCTATGCTAGAAATGCTATTTTTTCGGGTTTAATGCCTTCAGAAATTGAAGCTACTTATCCTGAATGGTGGGTCAATGACAATGATGAAGACAGTAAAAACAACTATGAAGAAGAACTTCTAGGAGAACAGCTTTTACGTCAAGGGATTCAAGATAAATACAGTTACCATAAAGTCATTAGAGCCTCTCAAGGTAAACAAGTCAATGACCAAATCAATAGTCTTTTACATAAAAAGTTCAATGCAGTAGTCTACAACTTTGTAGATATGTTGTCACATGCTAGAACGGATACAAACATGGTAAGAGAGCTTGCTCCCGATGAAGCTGCTTACCGTTCTATTACAAAATCATGGTTTGAACACTCAACGCTTTTTGAAATGCTTAAAATTCTAGCAGAAAAAGATTGTAAAGTGTATATCACTACTGACCATGGTACAGTAAGAACAAAGAAACCTTACAAAATCATTGGGGATAGAGAAACAAATACAAATCTAAGATATAAACAAGGTAAAAACCTTTCTTACAATAAGAAAAATGTTTTAGTAGCTCGTCATCCAGAAGATTTTGGTCTTCCAAAAACTGAGGTTTCCACTTCTTATGTATTTGCAACAGAAGATTATTTCTTTGCTTATCCAAATAATTACAATTATTACGTCAGTTATTATAAAGATACTTTCCAGCATGGTGGGATTTCCATAGATGAAATGATTATTCCATTTATTGAATTGTCAAAAAAATAAAAAAAGTCCCTCTAGTTATTCATTTCTAGAGGGACTTTTTTATGATGTTAGATTCATGACAAACTTATCTTCAGGATCATTAGGCATTGGAATTATTACGTTAGTCAATGACATTTTAATTAAAACATCCATAGCTTCATTTTCATCAAGTTGAGATACTTTCATAAGATCATTTAGTGTAATAAATTTTCGTTGATCAAGCATCTGTAGCACTAACCTTTCATGTTCTCCATATGAGAGAGTATGTACACTATTTTTTGACTTTTCTTTTAATAAACGACGAATTAGTCTACTCATCTGAATACTCTTATCAGCGACACGAATATAAGCTCTTCCTGTCTTTTTTTTGAGGTTATACCATAAAAAAACAGGTTTATCATCATGTGGAAAAATTTCAAATACCAAAACTTGATGTGTACTAGAGATACTAACACGATGTATAGCATAGTCTACATCTTTTGATAGATGTTCTTTAATCGCCTTTTCTAATACAAATCGTTCCCCTTCAATATCTACAAAACCATCAATTCTACCGTCATCAGTAACGCCAATGATTAAATATCCTCCATCTCTATTTGCAAAAGCAACAACCTCTTTCATTATTTTGATTGGGTCTGCTGCTTTTTTCTTAAACTCAATATTATGTCCTTCTCCTTGCTTTACTAGCTGTTTTAAAAATTTATAGTCCAATGATTTCGATCTTTAATTAGCTAAATACCCCATACCAGTTATCCTGTGTGATTAAGTTTTTGAAGTTATATTTCTTAAACTTGAATGTATTTTATTGAATTAGATCATTTTACCTTTTCAAAAATATATAGGATCAACTCGTGATATTGAATTTAATACTTAAAACTTTATTTACATTAGATTTTAAATAAAAAAAGAGTGTCAACTTTGTAGCTGACACCCTAAATTATAAAACAGGAGTAATTTCTTTGACCAATTCTAAAGCATCAAAAAATACTTTGTAAGATTTTCCATCATCTCCAGCTTTACCTTCACATTGACTTCCTGGTGTAACATAGTACACATATTGTTTTGTACTTCGTTTATCCAAGTCTACGTGATCTGGTTTTCCTAATGTTCTACGTATATCTGTAATACTTGTCCCTATTAGTCTATCTTTTACTGCGATAAAATCATCTTCTAATTTTTCTCGATCTCCTTTACAACCGTTTGGATCATTTTTCCAAACTTTTAGGTCTAGTTCATCTTCAGAAATATCATGTGATTTAGCACATGAAAAAGATATAATAACAATACCAAGTAATACTACTAAACGATTAATCATAATTGACTAAGTAAGCCTTCTAAGTTTCCAAGGAGTTAGTAAGTTTCTTAGTTCAGAAGTTTCTTCCGCTTTCTTTTCTTCAAAAACAAGTTCTGCAACTAATGCTATTCCTACCTCTTCTTCATCTTTAGTTAGCGGTGTAATTAAATATTCTGGCTTAAAATATTCACCAACAAAATTGGTACTAAAATTACCAGAAGTAAACGCTTCATGTTTGAGCACAAATGTACAAAATGGAAGTGTAGTTTCAAGTCCTGTGATTTTATAATCATCAATCGCTCTCAACATTTTTTGAATTGCTTCCTCTCTGTCCTTACCCCAAACGATTAGTTTACTCATCATTGGATCGTAATGCATACTAACTTCCATCCCTTCTCTATATCCGCTATCCACTCTGACTCCTCTTCCTGCAGGCTCAATGTAACGTTTCAAAACGCCTGTATCAGGTAAAAAGTTTTGGAATGGATCTTCAGCATACACTCTCACTTCTATTGCATGTCCTTTGATAGACAAATCCTCTTGAGTATAACCTAACTCCTCTCCTTCTGCTACTCTAATTTGTTCTTTAACAAGATCTATCTGCGTAATTTCTTCTGTCACACAATGTTCCACTTGAAGACGTGTATTCATTTCTAAGAAATAAAATGAATTATCAACATCTAAAATAAATTCAACAGTTCCTGCCCCTACATAATCACATGCTTTTGCTACATTAACTGCACTATTCCCCATCTGTTCCCTTAGTTCAGGAGTTAAGACTGATGAAGGTGCTTCCTCTATAACTTTTTGATGCCTTCTTTGAATTGAACATTCGCGCTCAAACAAATGAACTACATTTCCATGTTGATCTGCTAAAATTTGAATTTCTATATGTCTTGGTCTTTGGATATATTTCTCAATAAAAACAGAACCATCACCAAATGACGAAGTAGCTTCACTAACTGCACGATGCATTTGGGATTCAAAATCAGTAGGATCTTCAACGATACGCATACCTTTTCCTCCTCCTCCGGCACTTGCTTTAATTAATATAGGGTAACCAACTTCTTCAGCCATTTCTTTAGCCGCTTGAATATCTGAAATTGCTTCATCTCCACCTGGAACTAAAGGCACATCATATTTAGCAACTGTAGTTTTTGCTTCTAGCTTACTACCCATGATTTCAATTGCTTTTGCTGATGGACCAATGAACGTAATTCCTTCATCAGTCACTCTTTGAGCAAAAGTTGCATTTTCTGACAGAAATCCATAACCTGGATGTACTGCATCTATTTGGTTATCATGACAGATTTGTAGGATTAGATCAATATTCAAATACGACTTAGCAGCAGTTGGTTCTCCAACACAAACTGCTTTATCTGCTAAAAATACATGAGGAGCATCTGCATCTGCTTCACTATATATTGCTAAAGTAAAAATGCCTAATTCCTTAGCAGAGCGAATAATTCTTACGGCAATTTCGCCTCTATTCGCAATTAATAGTCTAGAGATTTTTTTCATTATTGAATGGTAGTAATTGTTTATTGTTTCGGTGTTGTTAGGAGGTGTAAAATAAAATAGTCACCTCAAGTAAAAAGAGAATTAGTTTTCAAACCAATACTTTTCTAAAGTCAAGATAAACAGAGATGGAACAAATCCCTTCATTCCATTCCAAATTATTTTATTGTTATTGTAAATTAAATGCATCTCACGTGTGATTCCAAGTTTAGGATCTTCAACTTTTTCAATTTGTATTGCATTAAAGTTCCATTCTCTTTGAAGAAGTTTACCTAAACCTTGTTGTGCCCCAATAAATTCCAATTTATTTCTGAATAAAAGCATCACACCAAACGACCTATTTTCACCTTCAGCAATAGAAGACCACATTGCTGCTTTAACATCATCAAATGCAATATTTCTTTGAATTAGAATAGAAATTATTTGATCTAATACTTTTTCTAGTGTTTTATTACCACTCGTTTTTAGTTCCAAAACATTGAAATGTTCTGTCCAATTATTTAAATTTTCTTTATCCACTATTCTTTAAATTATACAATTTCTAATTTAAGTACAAAATACAAATTTAAAAAAGTAAGTATTTCATTAAAAACATACTTCACTCAAAAATTATCATTAAATTTTGAGAAGATAAACCCTAAAAAGCGTTAAATAGTTATAAGGGCATTCAAATGATACCCAATTAATTGCTTAAATATAGACCCTAATGAAACACTATTACTCAACACTGTTTTCAATTTTAATCTTTATTGGAACTGCTACAGTATCCTTTGCTCAAAAAAATGATGCTGAAGACTACTATGTGAAGGGAGAAGTATATGCAGAAACTGGAAAGTTTAATGAAGCGATCATGTCCTATGAAGTCGCTATTGCTAAAGACCCTCAAAATCCTAAATACCTCTACAAATTAGGATTAGTGTACCTCAAGACAAATAAGAAAAGTGAAGCTGAACAAACTTTTCTAAAAACTGTAGAAGTAGATAACACCTATATTGATGGACACTTAAAACTAGCATTAATATACAAAGAGAAGAAAGACTTTGATAAATGCATCGTACATTTAGATGAAGCATATAAAGTGTCGACCAATGCAGATAAGCAATTGGCTTATAAAACTAGAATTATTAATATTTTAGAAAAAAAGAATCGTTTTGATGAGGCTGGACCACATATAGCTGATGCAAAAAAAATTGCACCAAACAATAACTATATATTGTATATGGATGCTAAATACAATAATTATATCACTAAAAACTATGAGCTAGCAAAAAGCAGTATGCAGTTAGCGATTGCTCAAATGGAGGAAGAAAAAGGAAAAGCTCATGAGCATTATTACTATGAATTAGGTGTCGCACATCATTCTTTAGAAGATTATCAGAATGCAAATATAGCATTTAAAGAAATCAGAGACGATAAACTTAGAAGTAAGGTATCTGAAATGACTCCTGAGTATTTGTATCAAGTTGCCTCCGCTCATTACCAAATTTATAATTTAGCGGATGCAAGTAATACATTACATTCCATCATAAAAATGGATAATTCATTCGAGCCTGCATATGATCTATTAATTGAACTTGAAGAAAATAAATTAAATAGATCAGAAGTAATTAAACTTTTAGAGCATAAAGTAACTATCCAAAAAGACAATACGGAAAAAGTTAAAATCCTAGCTGATTTAATTGACTTTGAGTTGAAGTTTGGTGACTATGACAATGCTTTCAAACACTTACAAGAATTTGAACAAGCAGGTATTCCATTACCTGATGTAAAGTTTATGGAAGCAAGAGCTCATTATTTCATTAATGAACATGATGCTTCAGTAGCCATCTTAAAAGAATTGATTGATTATAATGGACCGAAAGTAAAGTACAAAAGTTCTTTTTTACTCGGACTTATTTATATTGACCAGAAGAATTATAAAGAAGCAAAAGTTATTTTCTCACAACCTTATCCTGCTGAATTTAATGTAGCCGCAAAGGAGCAATTGAAAATTATAAGTGCAAAAGAAAAAGAAGCTTTAGTTAAGAAATAAAAAAAGGTCTTCCACATTAAAATTTGTGGAAGACCTTTCTGTTTATAATAACTTTTCAAACCTCTCTTTCAGAGAATCTATCGCTTTTAGATCCCCAAATTGCTCATACTGTTTTAGTGTATTTTGAAAAAGTTTAATTGTCTTCTCTGTTTTTCCTTCTTTTTTAAACCATTGAGATAGTTGTCTCAAACAAATCAAACACTTCATATCATTCTGTTGAGAAGATATGGTTTCTTGTGCTTTTTTATAGAGTTCATCAGCTTTATCAAATTCCTCACTTTCCCATCTCCATTCTGCTTCTATAAAATGAACCCAACATTGAAACACTTCGTGGGAATACCCTGCCCAATATTTAAAACGATCTAAAATTCTTCTTAGAGCTTGAAGCTTATTATCTCTTTCTTCATCTCTAACTGATGTTAAATGAACAGCTTTTAGTAGTAATAACATAGGATGTAATAATGTTCCTTCATATAGTGATGGTTCATTATCTAAGATCATGATCACTTTTTCCTTACTATCCTCTTTAGTTATACTACTTAGTTGTAGAAGTTGAAGTAAATTTTTAACGATTTCAGGCATTGCTTTTATATCATTATCTCCAAACTTTTCTACTACAAGATCATTTGATTTTTCTAAACTATAACCACAAAACACTAGAAATTGAAGGTAGCGTAGTTTGATCATTTTAGTTTGGAATACATCTTTTGTTCCTTTTACATACTTAAAAGCATCTTCTAAAATCAATAGAGATCTTTCAGAACTTTCTGCCCAGGGTAAGACGGACATTGCATAATCTGTTTTGAATCTAGAAATTAGCCATTTATCATTTGTTTCATTCACCTCATTTAAGGCTACTTTTGCATAATCTACAGCTATTGGAACATTTTCATATCTCGCAATCATATGTTTTGCTAATGCTAAACATCCAAATGCTGTAGCTTCAGATCTACCATTTTCTAAAGCATGATTAATAACTTCAAGTGCAATCCATTTAAACTCTTCCCATTTTTCCACTCTAACAAACAAAGCTGCTTGTGCCATGATTTTCAGACCTAATTCGTCTTCCTCTAATTGACGAAAAGGTTGTGCATTAAAAGCATTTAAAACAGATTGTTCTCCTACATTTTCGAGAAGTCGTAAATGTTGTAAAGAAAGTTCTCTGTGTAGATTATTTATGTGTTTTGGAAGTGAAGTGTGATAAAATTCTAGAACTTCATTTAGTAAACTATACCATTCTGTAAAAGAAATATACTGTGTTGCCACAGCCATTAAATTGGTCAATAATTCTGTCTGATCATATTTGTTTTCTAAAGACAATGCAAACTGAAATATTTCATCAAAATTTGAATGATACTCTTCTGCAGTAAAATGAAGTATAGTATCTCGTGTATATTTTTTCTGAATCACCGTTTGAAGATTGAAGGGAATAGAATTCATTTTTAACAAAGTTAAAAAAATTATATTTAAATACCCTTTTCCAATACAAAGAACTGTTCAATCTAAGACAAGTACAAAAGTTTGTTTACATAATTACACAAGAATCACTCTACCTAATTACTTGATTTTAGATCTTGAACAGGGTTTTTCACTCCTGCTTTAATTACATGGTAACTCACAGTAAATAAGGTCAACACCACGGTTATCCCTCCAGAGAAAAGATAAGCTGAAATATTGATATCAATTTGTTGAGGGAAGTTTTCTAGCCATAGTTTCATTGCTATGTAAGACAAAGGCCAAGCGATCAAACAAGCACTGCCAACTAGTAAAAAGAATTCTTTTGAGATGAAAAACATTGCTTCCATATTTTCCATTCCTAAAGCTTTTCTAATCGCTATCTCTTTATTTTTTTGAACAGTAATAAAAGAGGCTAACCCAAAAAGGCCTAAGTTAGCGATGATGACACCAATGATAGAGAAAATTAGTGATACTTTTGCTAATTTTTCTTCCTTTTGGTAAGACGCTTCCACCTTATCTTTTAAAATAAATGAATCCATGATTGTATAAGGAATCAGCTGCGACCATTTTAATGATAATTGAGACTCCATTTGTGGCCAATCATTAATATCTTTCACTCTTAATACCATGTATTTGATATTAAAATAACTTCTCCATTTATCTTTTCTATAATTATTGACAATGATTAGTGGGGTAATCTCCTTATGGAAAGATGTGAAGTGAAAATCTTTCAGTACGCCTACAACCTTATGTTCTCCTGCGTTATCCAGGAATTTCTCTCCTAGAATATCTTTATTATTTTCAAACTCAAGATATTTAGCCATTGTTTCATTGACTAGAATTTCTCCTCGTCTTTCTTCTAAATCACTTAAGGCTTCTCCTTCAACAACATTGAATTTAAAAACATCAAAAAAGTCGTCACTAATACTTAATCCAGCATAAAAGGCAGAGGGTCTATTTTTACCATTATGAATAAATTTATATGGATAAGTTTGAAGCCAAACTCCTAAAACTTCATCAACTCCAGTAATCGCTTCTACTCCTTTAACCTTCAAAAACTCTTCTTTTATTTGGCTGAATTGCGAACTTGAATAACGAACCTCACCAAGTGGAATAACAACTATATCTTTAGTATTAAATCCTAAATCAGCATCTTTTAATAAATTCAACTGATCTCTTGCTACATATGTACTGAATAAAAGAAAAATAGCAATTACAAACTGTATAATAACACTCCAAGTTCTAAATTTCTTTTGCTTTACGCCTAAAGTTCTTGTTACCTGAAGTCCATCTGTAGGATTAAAACCCACTAAATAATACATAGGGTAAAAGCATGACAATGATCCAACAAACAAACCACTTCCTCCTACTAATAAACTAAGCGTTCTTGTATCAATTTTGTGGAACTCAATTGTTGATTCTCCTATTATCTGATATATAAATGGGAATAAAAGTTCCATAAATACCAATGCTCCAAACATAGAAAGTACACTCAAAATTGAGGCTTCTACTAGAAATTGAATCACTATTTCTGACTGATCAGCCCCTATTGCTTTACGAATTCCAACTTCTCTTACTCTTGTAGAATATCGGACAGCTGATAAATTCATAAAATTTATTGACGCAATTATCAATACGAGAAGTGCAATAGCAGAAAAAATATAGATATACATGAAATCTCCATTTGGAGACATTTCATAATCTAAATTTGAATAAAGATGGATTTCCTTGATGGGTTGAAGGTATAATTGAACATAATCTCTTAAGCTATCTGGAAATTTATTGACATCTTGATATAATAAATCAAAATCTGCTTCTAATTCTTCTGGTCCAACTCCCTCATTGAGTAAAACATAGGTCCAACATGGATTCCATTGCCACATTTCTCCAGACAAAATGTCTTTACTTGTAATAGAAAGTGTAGAGAAAGAAACTAAGATCTCAAAATTTAAGTGAGTAGGTGTATCAGATTTATCTACAACCCCTGTGACAGTGAGGTAGTATTGGTTATCGTATAATATTTTTTTACCTAAAGGGTCTTCCTCTCCAAAATATTTTTCTGCAATTTCTGTAGTGATTACAACACTTTGAGGATCAGAGAGGGCATTTGATTTTTTACCTCTTACTAATGGAAAATCAAAAATTTTGAAAAAATCCTTATCCGTAAAGTAAAGATTTGGTTCATTATACTGCTTACCATTTGCAAAAATCATATGGGAGTACACTTGATGATTAAAAAAGCGTACAGATGCCTCAATATATTCTGGATAAAGATCTTTTACGACAGGACCTAAAGGTATTGGAACACTAGCCGATCGTTCTCCAATATCTTGGGAGTCGATCACTTCTACAATTCTATACGTTCTATCAGGATCAACATGTTTTTTATCAAAGGATAATTCATAATTTACAATTAAAAAAAGTAAAGCAAAAAAGGCGATACCCATGGACATACCGATGATGTTTACCATAGAATACAAGCCATGTTTTGCTAAGTTTCTAATGCCTATTATGATATAATTCCTTAACACCTACTTTCCTTTATTTAGATTTTCAGTTACAATTTGACCATCAAAAAGATGGATAACTCTAGATGCATAATCAGATGCTGCTGTAGAGTGAGTCACCATAAGAATTGTTGTTCCTAATTCATTCAGAGCTGTCAACATCTCCATAACTTCCCTTCCTCTTTCAGAATCTAAATTTCCTGTTGGCTCGTCCGCTAATATTAATTTTGGAGAAGAAACAACAGCACGAGCAACTGCTACCCTTTGTTGTAGTCCACCAGAAATCTGTGTTGGAAATGAATTCTTTTTATGTGAAAGCTGAAGTTGATCCATAATTTTATCGACTCTATGCTTTCTTTCATTAGGAGCAATATGTTGATACACAAGAGGTAACTCAATATTTTCATAGACAGTAAGATCATCAATCAGGTTAAAGCTTTGAAAGACAAAACCAATATTTGTTCTTCGCAACTCTGCTCGTCTCTTTGAGGATACTTTAGTAATATCTTCTCCTTGAAAAAGGACTTTACCACTAGAGGGAACATCTAATAATCCTGCAATATTGAGTAGTGTTGTTTTACCACATCCAGAAGGTCCCATAATACACACAAATTCACCCTCATGTATGTTTAATGTTACATGATTCAATACCTGTGTTTCATTATCTTCGTTGGCATATGACTTTATGATCTCTTGTAATTGTATTACTGGCTCCATAGTTAAAAAAGTATAACGAATCATGATAGTGCAACAACCATTCACTTTTCGTAGTTTTTTTCATAATCAATCAGTTAACTATTTTTTCACTGATTGTTTAATGTTCACTAATGAACTAGATGTTCACTAACAGTTACTGTACAAATCTATTAATCTATTTTATATTTCTTAGATAAATGAACAATATATGCGATTAGTTTATTATTCTTATGAATGCAAAATCATATTAACCCATATATCACTAACCCATTAATTTATGTTGACCTTTAAGCTGCTTATAGAGAATAGAAAACAAGTCTATCACATCATCGAAAAATACAATTTCAGAGTAATAGATTACAGACCTCATTATGAGATTGAATTTTTCGCGAAAAGCTATCAGGATTTCAACAAGACTTATTTCGACATTACAAATAAGTTGCAAAGTATGGAAATCAATTATATTCTTTCCGATCATCTTTATGTTCCTAATCCAAATAAGAAAGGAGCTTAATATTGAACTTTGTATAATAAAAACTATCATGAAATAAGATATTTCACAAAAGGGGATGAAAAAAATAATCATCCCCTTTTTTACTACGTAAATAATAATATAACCACATTAAAACCACGTAGTATCATGAGTGAAAATGCAAAATTTAATAGACAAATTCAAGTTGGCTGTGGATTAGATGTTCATCGGTCTGTAATTGTTGCTTCTATCTATTATCAAGATAGTCAAGAATCAATTACTAAAAGCTTTAATGCTTATACCGAAGACTTAGAACATCTACTACAATGGCTTCTTGAAAATCATGTTTCCCATGTAGCCATGGAAAGTACTGGCGTTTATTGGAAACCTGTTTTCAATGTTTTGGAAGATCAACTTCATATTGCTTTAGTCAATGCCAGGTTTATTAAAAATGTACCAGGAAAGAAGACAGATAAAAAAGATAGTGAGTGGATTGCTCAGCTTCTATGTAACGGGTTGTTACATAGTAGTTTCGTTCC